>JAHJIN010000026.1 GCA_018823415.1 Chloroflexota bacterium
CGGTGACCGCCTGGTGGTGGCCGGGTTCGGACAGGGCTGCGATGCGCTGTGCTTCCAGGCGACGGACCGCATCGCCGACCGGCCGGCGCGCGTCGGCATCACCGGCTCGCTGGCCCGGGGCCGATCCACCGATAATTATGTGAAATACTTGAAGTTCAGAGACCTCATCGAGACCGAAACCGGCATCCGCGCCGAGGCCCCCGACCAGACGGCCCTCACCGCCCTGTGGCGCCAGCGCGACGCGATCCTGGGCCTGGTGGGCGGCCGGTGCACGGCCTGCGGCACGCCCCAGTATCCCCGGGCCGAGATCTGCGTGAACCCGGCCTGCGGCGCGCTGCATACCCAGGAACCCTATGCGTTCGCCGACGTGCCGGCCGGGGTCAAGAGCTTTACCGGCGACATGCTGGCCGTCTCCATTGACCCGCCGGCCATCTATGGCATGGTCCAGTTCGAGGGCGGCGGCCGGCTCCTGGCCGATTTCACCGACTGCGAGTTGGACGAGCTTGAGGTGGGCATGCCGGTGCAGATGGTCTTTCGCCAGCATTACGTGGACCAGCGGCGCGGCTTTACCGGCTATTTCTGGAAGGCTACCCCGCTGCGATAAGGAGGCAAACGTGGCAACCGGCATCCGTGACAAGGTGGCGATCATTGGGATGGGCTGCACCCGGTTCGGCGAGCGCTGGAACGCCGGCTCGGAGCAGTTGATGGTGGAAGCGCTGGAAGAAGCCCTGACCGACGCCGGCATCGGCCGGACCGACATCCAGGCGGCGTGGCTGGGTACGTGCATGGAAGAGGTCAGCCTGGGCAAGAGCGCGATACCCATGTCGCTGGCGCTGCGCCTGCCCCAGATCCCGGTGACCCGGGTAGAGAACTATTGCGCCACCGGCACCGAGGCGTTTCGCGGCGCCTGTTACGCCGTGGCCTCGGGCGCGTGCGACATTGCCCTGGCCCTGGGCGTGGAAAAGCTCAAGGACATTGGCTATGGCGGCCTGCCCAACTGGGGTGCGTCGCTGGGCGCCCTGACCTGGCAGTGGTCGCCCAATATGACCGCGCCGGGTCTCTTTGCGCAGCTTGCCAGCGCCTACGGGGCCAAGCACGGCATCCTGACGGATGATTTAAAGCGCGCGATGGCCCACGTGTCGGTCAAGAGTCACGCCAACGCCACCCTGAACCCCAAGGCTCACCTGCGCCGGGCCATCACCGTGGAGCAGGTGCTGGCGGCCCCCATCATCGCCTATCCGCTGGGGTTGTTCGATTGCTGCGGCGTCAGCGATGGAGCAGCCTGCGCCATTGTGACCACACCAGACGTGGCCCGGGGCCTTGGTCACCACGATCTCGTCACCGTCAAGGCGCTTCAGTTGGCCCTGAGCAGCGGCGAGGAGGCCGGCTATAACACGTGGGACGTGGATTGCCTGATGACCACCGCCACGTGCAGCGCGGCGGCCTATCGCGAGGCCGGCATCACCAACCCGCGCGCCGAGATCAGCATGATGGAGGTTCACGACTGCTTTTCCATCACCGAGCTGGTTACGATGGAGGATTTGCACATTTCGGAGCGAGGCGGGGCGGTCAAGGACGTGCTGGATGGCTTTTTCAATCTGGATGGCCCGATCCCCTGCCAGCCGGACGGCGGTCTCAAGTGCTTTGGTCATCCGGTGGGGGCCTCGGGCCTGCGGATGCTGTACGAGATGTATCTGCAACTGCTGGGCCGGGCCGGCGAGCGGCAGGTGCCCAACCCGCGCTATGGCCTGACTCATAACCTGGGCGGTATGCCGCACCAGAACGTGTCCAGTGTCACCATTGTGGGGCGCTACGCAGCCGGCTAGTAGCGCACGTCAAACGTGGCAAACTCGCCGGTGGCCGGCAGCCATTCCACATCCACCTGACTGACGCGGGCGGCCGGCGGTCCCTGGTGCAGCCATTCTACCAGCGCGGCCAGGAGAGGGCGCGGCCCCTCGGTCACCACCTCCACGGTGCCATCCCACTGGTTGCGCACGTACCCCACCAGACCCAGGGCGTGGGCCTGTTGCCGCGTATAGTAGCGAAAGCTCACGCCTTGCACTCGGCCGTGTACCACGGCCCCCAGCCGATGCGTCTCGACCATTGACCTATTTCCTTTCCACGCCGGGCGCGATCCCAGCGTGTGGTGCATTTTCGGCTTTGCCAGTTCCACCTCGTGTGATTATACCTGGTCTCGTTTTCTTGTCAATCCCGGCCCCGGCGAGTGCAACTTTTTTCCGCACTGGCGGTACCTGTAAATAGATGACAGGTCCGCGTGGGGTTGATGGCGCGGCAAAAGGAGGCAATCGGTGAAGCTGAAATCGAGAAGCCTGTGGCCGGCATTGACGCTGTTCTTTCTCGCGCCCACGATAGGCGAATTGCTGTCCAGCTCGGCGCCGCCGGCCGAGTTCTTTAACCCGGTCGTGCTGTTCCTGCTGGCTGCGCTCTATGGCAGCGGCGCGCTCCTCATCCGCGAGTTGCGCGTCCGCTGGAACAAGGGCTGGCTGACGGTCTTGGCCCTGGGCGCGGCCTATGGCATCATCGAAGAGGGGCTGGTGGTCAAGTCCTTCTTTGACCCGAACTGGATGGACCTGGGGTTGTTGGGCTCCTACGGCCGCTGGGCCGGCGTCAACTGGGTCTGGGCACTGGAGCTGACCCTCTACCACGCCGTGTTCAGCATCACCATTCCCATCCTGCTGACAGAGCTGCTCTTTCCGGCCCGGCGCGACGAACGTTGGGTGGGCCGTTGGGGTATGGTGGGCCTGTCGCTCCTGCTGCTGACCGACGGGCTGCTCATCTTTTTCCTGCTGACGCCCTATGGCCCGCCGCTCGTCCCCTATGCGCTTGCCGTCGTCGCCGTGGTGGCGCTGGTCCTTATCGCGCGATGGTTGCCAGCGCCCCGGGAGCCGCGCCCCGGTCGCGTCCGGCGCCCGCTGTGGTTTGCCCTGGTGGGGCTGGGGGGCACGTTCGCGTTCTTTTTCACCCTCTGGCTCTTGCCCGAGACCGGGCTGCCGGCAGCGCTCACCATGCTGGCGCTGGTCGGGTTGGTCGTGCTGGTGGCAGGGCTGGTGCGCTGGCTGTCCCGGCGCGGCACGCGGACCGACCAGCACCGGCTGGCGTTGGCCGGGGGCGCGCTCGCGTTCTTTGTGCTGCTGACGCCGCTCATCGAGCTGGATACGGCGCGGGCGGACAATCCAGCCGGGATGATGCTGGTGGGCCTCGTCACGTTGCTGTTCCTGGTAGGGTTGTGGTGGAAGGTGCGCCGCATGGTTAGGAGGCAAACGCTCGATGCCACAACGTAATTCGATCTGGTGTCTCGCACTCGTTGTCGCCGTGCTGGCGCTGGCAGCGGCGCTGACCGCGTCGGGCTGTGCGCCGGCGAACACGCCCACGCCCATCCCCACGCCGGCTTCGCGCCAGACGGCCATCCCGGCCGGCGCAGTCAAGGTGGCCCCGGCTGACGACCCGTGGCCGCCGGTCGCCACAGCGGGATGGAGCCAGCCCGTGCCATTGGGTGCGCCGGTCAACACGGCCGGCGCTGAGGACAGCCCCTTTATCACCTCCGACGGTCAGACGCTCTATTTCTTTTTCACGCCGGACGTGCAGGTGCCGGCGGAGAAGCAACTTTTCGACGGCGTCACCGGCATCTGGATGGCGCAGCGGGCCGGCGATAGCTGGACCGGGCCCACGTGGGTGAACCTGGCTGAGCCGGGTGAGGCCCACCTGGACGGCTGTGCCTGCGCCTGGAACGACCTACTCTACTTTTGTTCGGCCCGGGTGGGGAACTATCGGGACGTGGACATGCTTGTGGCGCGCTGGGCCGGGGACCACTGGGCGGACGTGCGCAACCTGGGGCAGCAACTCAATGTCGACTATCAGATGGGCGAGATGCACATCACGGCGGATGGCCGGGCCATCTGCTTTGGGTCTCGCCGGCCCAGCGGGTTGGGCGGAGCCGATCTGTGGTTGGTCGAGCGCGTGGGCGATGGCTGGGGCGCGCCGGTGAACCTGGGGCCGGCGGTCAATACCCCTGGCGACGAGGACCGGCCGTTCATCAGCGCTGATGGGCAGGAGCTGTGGTTCGACGGCACCAGCCGCCAGGGGCGACCCGGGCCAGCGGTGTTTCGGTCGGTACGGCAACCAGATGGCACGTGGGAACCGGCGGAGGAAATCGTCTCTACCTTTGCCGGCGAGCCCACGTTGACGCCGGACGGTCGCACGCTGGTCTTTGTCCACCACTATTTCAGCGCCGACCTGGGTCGAATGATCGAGGCCGACCTTTATGTCACCCGACGCCTGGAGCCGTGAGGAGAAAGCCATGCGTCTGATTCGGGTGCAAAACCTGGTCGCCGGCCTGCTCGCCCTGGTTGTGGTGGGAGTGCTCGCCTGTGAGCCGGCGACGCCGGTGCCGTCCGCCAGCCCTGAAACCCCTCGCACATCTGCCGCCAGTCCCCGGCTGGCGCTGTGGCTGGCCAAGAAGCCCGAGTTGCTGGCGCGCCCAGACGCCCGATATGACCTGGTAATGACCGCCTGGTTCGAGCCGGCCGAGGCGCAAGCCATTCGCAGTCGCCACAATTCCACCTTGCTGGCCGGGCTGTCTCACACCTGGATCTGGGAGAACCCGGATTGGCAGAGTCATCTGGTGACAGTGGCGAACGGTGGGGATGCCCACGGTCCCTTGCAGATCACCCAGGGCATGGTCCTGATGGTCGATGACAACGGCGATGGCGCCCTGGATCGGCGGTGTTCGTTGCCGGGCTGGGAGGGCCTGTATGCGATGGACCCCCGGCACCCCGGCTGGCGGCAGTTCATCCTCACGTACTATGAGACGGTGGCCCGACAGCCGCAGCACGACGGCGTCATCGTGGACATGGTGGACGCGTACCCGTTCTGCGACGGCGCGTGGTCCGGCGGCGTGCCGACGCCCATCGACGCGGCGGCATGGGTGGCGGCCCAGGACGAGCTGCTGGGCCTCATCCGTCAGCGCGTACCTTCGGACAAATGGCTCGTGGCCAACGCCGGCCGTGATTTTCCCGCCGGGTCGCCGTTTCCGCGCCATCTGAACGGCTATGTGTTGGAGAACTGGCTGGGGTCGTGGGGGCTGGGGCTGGAGGAGGGGCTGACTTCGGCGCAGCGCGCGCTGGAGACCACGCAGCCGCCCCACATCGTCGTGCTGGCCGTGGATACCGACGACAGCGGGACCGTGGATTGGGCCCGGTTTCGCACCGGGCTGGCCGCCAGCCTGCTGATGGATAACACCTATTTTGCCTTTGACTATGGCTCGCGGGACCACGGCGGCGTGATGGATTGGTGGTTCCCGCAGTACTATGAGGCAGCGTTAGGTGCCCCACTTGGTCCTTACACGTCGAGCGAGGGGGTATATCGCCGGGATTTCGAGGGCGGCACGGTCCTGGTGGCGGCCCTGCAGCCGGCCACGCTCGCCTTTGACGCGCCGCATCAGGACCTAGCCACCGGCGAAACGGGCACGACGTTCACCGTTCCACCGGGCGACGGGCGGATATTTACCCGGGTCGCCCCATAACGGTCAGTCCAGGAACATGGCCTCGGCAAAGGTGTGCGTGAAATCCGGCGCGGCGGCCAGTTCGATATAGCTGACCCGGTCGGCGAGGGCCTGGGCCTGGGCACGCTGTTGGCGCGAGATGAGAGCCAGCCGGGCCCCAGCCCCGGCGGCGTTCCCCACCTGGGTAAAGCGGTCCAGCGGCAGCGCCGGCAGCATCCCGATGGTCGTGGCGCTCTCGACGTCGATATAGCTGCCAAAAGCCCCGGCGATGACGACCCGGTCAATGTCCCCGGCGGTCAGGCCCTGCGCGTTCAGGAGTACCTGGACGCCGGCGCGGATGGCCCCCTTGGCGAGTTGCAGTTCACGGATGTCATGCTGGGTGATGGTGATGGCCGGGCGCTCGCCGGCATCGACCAGCACAAAGGCGCGGTCCTGACCGTGCCCGTGCGCGCGTGGATGTTCTCCCAGCTTGCCGTTGCGGTCCACGACGCCGGCCCGGCGCAACTGGGCCAGGGCATCCAGAATGCCCGAGCCGCACAACCCCACCGGCGGCGCGCCGCCAATGGTCTGGCAGTCCACCCGATCCGCCTCGATGCGCACGTGCTCGATGGCACCCGGCGCCGCGCGCATCCCGTGCGTGATGTGCGCCCCCTCGAACGCCGGCCCCGACGCGCACGAGACACTGGTCAGCGCGCCACGATGCGCCAGGCACACCTCGGTGTTGGTGCCAATGTCCAGGGCCAGCGCCACGTCCTCCGCCTGGGCCAGCCCGACAGCCAGCAGCATCGCCACGTGGTCGGCCCCCACAAAGCCGGCGATGTTGGGCAGCAGGTGGACATAGGCCCCCGGCGCCAGGCCCAGGCCCACCTCGCGGGCCTTGACGTCCAACGCCGCCGCGACGGCCGGCACATAGGGCGCGCGGGCCAACTGCGCCAGCGGCAGGCGCAGGAACAGGTGGTGCATGGCCGTGTTGCCCACCACTACCGCCTCGACGATGTGTGTAGAATTGCAGCCGGCTGCGGCGCACAGATCAGTCGCCAACTGGTTGAGGGCATCGGCCACCAGCGCGTGCAGCCGCGCCGCCTCGGTCGGGTCGGTCATGGCCCGGGCCAGCCGGGCAATGACGTCTTCGCCATAGGCGATCTGCGGGTTCATGGCCCCCTGCGCCGCCAGGGTTTCGCCGCTCTCCAGGTCCAGCAGATACCCGGCGATCTTGGTGGTGCCCAGGTCCACGGCCAGCCCCAGGGGCCGTGCGCCCCGGGGCAGCCACGCCACGACCTCGCTCTCGCGCACGATGGCCTGCCCCTGCCAGTCGCCGGCGCGTAGCCGGGGTGATAGCTCACGCAGGAAGGCGAGGTCCACGCTGGCCGCCGGGTCGGGCAGGGCCGCCAGCAGGCGCGCGTCGTCGGCGCGCAGGTCGGTCAGTGAGGCCGGTGCGAGGTGCACCGGGTGGGCTCGCACCGGCGGGTCCGGCGTCACCGGCACCGGCAGGCTCTCGATCTGGGTACGCTGCGGCGCGGTCAGAGATTCCGGCGGCACGCGCACTCGGCAATCGCCCCGGGGCCAGGTCTGGCAGGCCAGCCGGTGACCGGCTTCCAGTTCGGCCGGCGTAAACGCCTCACGTTCCCAGGCCGTGGGCTCGGATACGGCGCCGGTCACCACCTGCACCCGGCAGCGACCACACGTGCCCGCTCCCCCGCAGATGGTCGCCAGGTCCACGCCCAGGTGCCGGGCACAGTCCAGCAGCGATTGTTCGGCCGAGCACGCGCCGCGCCGGCCTACCGGTTCGAATTCAACACGATATGAGGTCATGGCCCTCTCATTTCTGGTCGTTCTGTCCGGCCTGGCTGTGACGACCGAGCCGGCCCGCCCGGTACGCGCGGATATAGCTCCGGCAGTGCCGGTCTCGTCCCAGCACCAGTTCGGCGGCCAGCAGCATGGCGCGCAGGTCTTGATCCAACGGATCGATGATGGCTGTGTCCAGGCCGGCGGCCAGTGCCAGAGCCAGAAATGCCTGATTGATGAGCGACCGGGCTGGCAGCCCAAATGAGACATTGCTCAACCCCGAGGTGAGGTGTGCGGCCGGGAACTCGGCGCAGATGGCCCGCATGGTATCCAGTGCCACCTGGCCGCTGGCCGTGTTGGTGGCGAGCGCCATGACCAGGGGGTCCACGTACACCTGATCGTCCGCGAGGCCGGCCTGGCGTGTTTGCTCCACCACCCGGCGCACCACGGCCAATCGCCCGGCCACATCGCCGGGGATGCCCCGGTCGTCCAAGGCCAGGGCGATCACCGGGCAGCCGTGCGCGCGGGCCAGGGGCAGGGTGTCCTGGAGCCGCTGTTGCTCGCCGCTGATCGAGTTGATGAGGGGCGGGCGCTGGACCCGGGGCAGCGCGGCCGCTAGCGCGTGCGCGTTGGCGCTGTCCAGGCACAGGGGCACGTCGGTGACCTCTTGCACGGTCTGGACCAGCCAGGCCAGGTCATCCGGCTCGCGGTCTGGGGGTGTGCCGGCATTGACGTCCAACCAGTCGGCCCCGGCCTGGGCCTGACGCCGGGCCAGATCCTGGATCCAGGCGGCGTCGCGTTCGGCTACGGCCTTTTTGACCCGGCTGCGCGTGCCGTTGATCTTTTCACCGATGATCTTCATAGTTTGGCTACTCCATGGTCCATGTTTACCGGAACCACAGTCCGCCTCGGGCTAACTTGTCAGCAGGGAAAAGAAATCGTCATGGCTGATGGTGCCCCCGGGGGGCACCACGACGAATTCGTCATCCCACGGGCCGTGTATCATCTTGTGCACCAGTGTGGTGGCGCCGGGGATCTCTTGGTAGCGCAGGCTGAAACGCTCGGCGGTGCGCCGGGCATAGTCCCGGTAGCGGTCCAGTTCGTACTGACCGGTATTGATCAGGGCCAGCCGGGTATAGTTCTTGAGCATCTGGTCGATGAGCCAGTCGGCCTTGGCCGGGCCGTATTGTTCCAC
>JAHJIN010000206.1 GCA_018823415.1 Chloroflexota bacterium
ACGAGCTGCCTGTTGGCATCAACTGGGACGAGCTGTGCGACTATTACTTGGTTCCCGGTGAACAGGATGCGCTGGAGCAGTTGCTCAGCCAATACCTGGCCGTCATTGAGCGCAATAAGAGAGCGTCCTATCGTAAAGCCTGGCTACTCCGGATAGGCCTTACATTGCTACCATTCCTGATCCTAGCCCTGGTTGCCCTGGCCACGCACTCGCTGTGGTTGGACTACTTGCCCTGATCGTATTCTACACTGGTCGTCACTCTTGACTTTCCCAGAGGTCGTCCGTTGATCTTGGCAGTGGCCTGAGAGGCCGATCAGTCGATTTAGTGGCCGTGTCAGTGGTTCTCACTTCTCGCCGGGCCGGCCGCACGTCTGTTGTTACTTTTGTTGGGGCATCCGGTGGGGGTTGTGGTTTCTCCCGCGGTGCTGGCTTTCCTTTTTTGGGGTTATCAGACATCTTCTACCCTTCCTTTTCTGGCTTTCCCCATTCACTCCCTGCTTAGGTCATCTCCCTACTCTCATCTTCCCTTCTGCATTGACTTGTACGCCCGGATCAGCTGCCCGTAACCACTCTACCCGCCGTCTCGGCCGCTGCCCGGGCCAAAACGTTCAGCTACGCACTATCTATCTGCGCAAATTTGCGCAGATAGGCCTTCACTTGGGCCTTGCTTGCTCGCGCCACAGCGCCCACGGCGCCACGTCCCCGGCCAATCCCCGCCCCGCCTACCCTCGCCCAATGATAGCTGTGTTTACGGCATCGACCACCTTTTGCACATAGGTTTTGTCGGCATGAACTAACGCCTTCATCTCGCCGGATGAGCTGACCAGGACCATGGTGTATTTATCCTTGGCCGTTAGGATAGCCACCAGACCCACCGCGACGATAACGCCGCCAATGAGCAATGCCACTGACATCTGATTGCCCTGCCCGGCCAACATCCCCACACACGACCCGATTATTATCCCAGCCACCATGACGATGGCCCCGGCCGTGCGGTTGGCAGGCTTGAGCTTGAGGCTCACCGACGAGATTTGTCCCAGCGCATAGGTTGTAGCACCCACGACGATCCGGGCATTGGTCACCCGTACTTGGCTATCTTGATAGTAAACTGTCTCTTCCTGGGTCATGTGATACCACCTCCCCCGAATGATAGGGCTATAAACCTGATATGACAAGTTTATAGCCCAGAGTACGCACTAGCTATCTGCGCCTTCGGCAATTTGCGCAGATAGCACCGCCTCGCCGGCCGTCTCGGCCGCGGCCCGGGCCAGGGCCTCCAACAACGGCCTTACCTCGTCCAAATAAATCACCCCATCCGTCTGGCCGTCGGTGCGCCGCAGCCAGAGGAATGGGGCATTGTAAAACCCTGTGTCATCGGGATGGCATTCGATAATGAGCTTGTCGGTTACCGGGATGGTTGGAGTCATCAGGCTCGCTTTCTGGCCCGGGCCAGGCTCAGCCGCCAGACCGTGCCCATGGTGCCCAACAACGAGCCGATGAACGCGCCCAGGGCACCATACAGGACTATCATTGTCGGGTCTGCTGTAACCATTATCGCGGGCGCGGTCTGTATCGCCAGGTCCAGCAAGTACCAAACCACCGCCCCCAGCAGCGCCAGCAAACACACGATAACAAAGCCCCATCTACCCGACTACAGCCCCGTATCGCCATTCCCATGCCGGCCATAGCTCGAACTGCGCTCATCCAGGATGAACACGATGAGGCTCGTCAAGGTAACGATTACCCAGCGCGCCGGCGAACTGAGCCAGGCATAGCAGTCAATCTCGCGTTCCAGGTCGCGACCACCCAACATGGTAGCTTGGTTGCGCTTACGTCCCATCATGGCACCTCCTGCAGCAGCACAGCCCCATTGTTGCCTTCGGCTCTCTTTTTAGAACCATCCAGCGTACCCAGCACCTCCACCAGCTTGGCAAACAATCTGATGGCCTGCTGGCGAGATTGGGGCGGCAAACGTTCCAGCATATCCAACACCTCGGTCACATCGTCCGGCCAGTCGTCGTCGCCGTCTGGCGTAGGGGTGAGGTAGCCAACTATTTCCAACAACTCGCGGGGCCTGGTGACAATATCTTTCTCTCGGTCTGTCAACGCATTGGCCAGAGCATGGATAATGGCCGGAGATGGCAAATTGACCTTGCCTGCTTCTAATCGTGATATGTACGATGGATCAACCCCGCAGGCTGCGGCCAGTTCAGTTTGATTTATACCGATGGCCGTCCTGCGCGATTCGATCAGCGCCCCTAATGTGCCCACTTCTCATAACTCCTGTTCCTATGCACATTGTAACATCCCGACTGAGCCGAGGTCAATCCATCCCCCCGGGGGTCCGTGCATATATGCATTCTTACGCTATTTTGTTTCACGAAATACGGCAAGTTTGTGAAACAATCAACATAATGCTTGACAAGCATTCATAAGACATGTATAATGAGCACAGAAAATATGAAGGGGTGCACAGATGTCAGCGCAAAAGATGATCGCTAAGAGCTACAGCTTGCCACAGCAGATGATTGACCTGATTCGCCAAGAGGCCGAACGAATCGCAGCGCAAACTATGGGAGCACCCAATGAGAGCGACGTGGTTCGCAGGGCCTTGTCAGCGTATTTTTTGCGCCCCGAATGTGCAGATATGCACGGAAACAGTGCTACTTGACATACTTACCTATGGTGCCCCAGAGGAGGAAATAGTCATGAGTCCCCTACACTCGCAGCCCTGTTATTGTTGCCGGTGCCGCCTGGCCTACCTGCAGACCCAGGAGCCCAGCAGCGCCCACCAACCCATCCCGGACCCGCGCCGGGTCCCCCTGGACCAGTTCCCGCAGTTCGTGCAGGATTGGATCCACAGCCAGGGCTACAAGACGCCCATCACCGCCGATGTCCTCAGCCGGGAGGCCGATGGCTGGCAAGACAGCTACGAACATGCCCAGGCCGATGGCCTGACCGAACTGGCGAACTTTGGCTACCAGTGCGCCCAGGCCATGCGCCAGGCAGTCAAGCTGCTCGACGAGGCGCGGATCGCCGCCGCGGCCGCCGCGCTGGAAGCCGAATTCATCGTCACCAAGTTGAAGGCGGCAGCGTTCGCCGCGCCCGGCCAGCGCCCCGCACTGTAGGGACTCTGGCCGGGCGGGATTGCCCGAAGGGGCCCGCCCTGTCTCCTCTTTGCCCTGGGGGCCAGCACCACCGGCCCCCAGTGGAGGAGGACTCTCACCAGCCATAGGAGGAACCCAATGCCCCAAGCCACCGCCAACCGCCTGCTAAAAGCCTACGAAGAAGAGCTCATCACCCGCGACGAGCTGCGCGACAATCTGGCCCTCATCGCCCTGCGTAACCTGGTCTGCGACGGCGATGCCGCCGCCACCATGCCCCTCGCCCAGGGCCTGCGCCGGGCCATCGACGTCCAGGAGTGCCAAAACCTGGCCAACCTGGCCGGGCCGCTCGACTAGTCCATCTCTATCTCGTGTCTCTATATCAATTATAGCATATTTCTCCTGAAAGAGTACAGTCAATGAGTGCCCAACCTGAATCATGGCGACCCATCCCAGAGTTCCCCGGCTACGAAGTGAGCGATCGCGGACGAGTACGAAGCTATCTCGTGCAAGGTCGAAGGGAATGGCATATAGCCAATACGCCTCAACGCGTCCTATCATCAGGCAGCCATGGGACCAAGTGTTATCCAATGGTGATGTTGCGCAAAGACGGTAAAACGCACGGGCACCGCATCCACCGATTAGTTATGCTGGCATTTGTCGGCCCCTGTCCAGAAGGAATGGAGATTTGCCATAACGATGGAAATCGACGCAACAATCATCTCAAAAACATGCGCTACGATACCCATCAAAACAACGTCATAGATTGCATAGTGCATGGCACCAGTGTAGCCAAGCTCGCGGATCAACAGGTCGCGGCCATGCGGGAAGCTCGCCGCAGCGGGGCTCTATTGCACCACCTGTCCGAGCTTTATGGAGTCAGCCTATCTTCTGTGTCGCGCATTGTAAGAGGAATAACCAGGGCTTCTGCACCAGGCCCTATTCAAGAATAATCCCAACCCGGACCATCAGAGGAGGAAAACAGCCATGAATAGCCAACCAGCCACTGCGATCCTACAGCACGCCACTGCCCAGGCCCGCCGGCGCTGCGCCCAGCACAACCATAACCACGGCCACCGCCAGCGTGGCCCGGCCGTCATCGCCCCCCTGCTTCAGCATCCCGAGCAGCAAGCGCCAGCCACCACCATCTTTGAGCCCACCGCTGACAACCAGGTGGCCACCTGCGCCACCATCGACCTGGCCTGCCCCTTCTGCGGCCACCAGGTCCTCGACGAGCGCATCACCCTCATCGAGTTCCCGGTGGGCGGCGTCGTGTTCCACACCACCACCGGCCACCAGCTCTGGTATCGGGGCCGGTTCCTGTGGCGCCTCGACTGCGGCCAGCCCGTGACTGTGGAGGTGCACCGTGGATAAGCCCATGAGTCCCCAGGACCTCCGCATCGCTGAAAAGACCATCGGCGATTATCTCGATGATAACCACAACGGCGTCACCCCCCAGGCCGCCGGCCGCGCCCTGCTCCGCATCCGTGACGACCAGGGCTTTCGCCACTACGGCTACGGCGCCCACCCCGACCCGTTCGCCTCCTACCTGCTGGGCGAATGGAAAATGGACCTCGCCGCCGCCCAGGCCCTCATCGACCTGGCCGCCGAGCCTGCCATCGCCGACCAGCCATCCCATGATACCGGGATTTGCCAACTCCCCGATCGCGACACGTGCGAGAGTTGCCCGGCGCTCGATGATTGCACCGTGGCCGAGCCAGGGACCGCGCCGGCGCCAGCCTGGGGCATCGACGACCAACCGCCCCTGGTGGACCTGGACGCCCTCATCCTCGACGACGAGATCCAGCTCGCCAGCCGGCCGCTGGACTATCGCATCGTCGCCGCCTACGCCGAGGCCCTCGTCAACGGTGCCGAGTTCCCGCCCATCACCGTGTTGGCCACCCAGATGAAATTCTTTGTCGCTGACGGTTTTCACCGCGTCGCCGCCCACCGCGCCGCCGGGCGCGCGCAGGTCCGCGCTGACATCAAGGCCGGCACCTACCAGGACGCTCTCATCTACGCGGCCACGGCCAACGTGGCCCACGGCCGGGCCATGACCCAGGCCGAAAAACGCGAGGCGGGCTACCGCCTGATCCAGCTCACCGACCTCAGCAATCGCGAGATCGGACGCCGGCTGGCCGTCTCCGAGGGTAGCGTGCGTAACTGGCGCGATACGCTATCGGCGCCATCTGCGCAATTTTGCGCAGATGGCGCAGATAGCGTATAGCGCCAGTTACGCACGCTGCCCTCGGAGACGGCCAGTCGCCGGGCTATTTCGCGGTTGGCAAGGTCGGTGAGCTGGATCAGGCGGTAGCCCGCCT
>JAHJIN010000207.1 GCA_018823415.1 Chloroflexota bacterium
ACTGGCAGTGTGGACGCGTGTGCGTTCTCGCCGGATGGGCGCTTGATCGTCTCCGCCAGTTGGGACAAGACGCTGCGGGTGTGGGAGGCCGCCACCGGCCAGCCACTGCGCACCCTGAAAGGCCATACTGGCAGTGTGGACGCGTGTGCGTTCTCGCCGGATGGGCGCTTCATCCTCTCCGCCAGCTCTGACGAGACATTGCGGGTGTGGGAGACCGCCACCGGCCAGCCGCTGCGCACCCTGGAAGGCCACACCGACATTGTGAACGCGTGTGCGTTCTCACCGGATGGGCGCTTGATCGTCTCCGCCAGCGGGGACAAGACGCTGCGGGTGTGGGATGTCGCCACTGCCCAGCCGCTACGCACCCTGGAAGGCCACACACGCAGGGTGAACGCGTGTGCGTTTTCACCAGATGGGGGCTTTATCGTCTCGGCCAGCGATGATGGGTCACTGTGGATATGGGACACCGGCACCGGACAGCCGTTGCGCACCCTGAGAGGCCACACCAGCAGTGTGAATGCGTGTGCGTTCTCGCCGGATGGACGTTTCATCGTCTCCGCCAGCTGGGATAATACGTTGCAGGTGTGGGACGCCGCCACCGGCCATTTGCTGCACACCCTGGTAGGTCACACCGAGGGGGTGATCTCGTGTGGGTTCTCACCGGATGGGCGCTTCATTCTATCTGCAAGTCGGGACAAGACACTGCGGCATTGGGAGGTTGCTACCGGTCGGGTGCTGCGCATTATGGAAGGCCACACCGACTTGGTGAATGCGTGTGCGTTCTCGCCGGATGGGCGACTCACTGTCTCCGCCGGTTACGACAAGACGCTGCGGGTGTGGGAGGCTGCCACCGGCCAGCCGCTGCGCACCCTGGAAGGCCATACTGGCAGTGTGGACGCGTGTGCGTTCTCGCCGGATGGGCGCTTGATCGTCTCCGCCAGCCGGGACAAGACGCTACGGGTGTGGGAGGCTTCCAATGGCCAGCCGCTGCGCATCCTGGAAGGCCACACCAGCATTGTGAATGCGTGTGCGTTTTCGCCGGATGGGCGCTTTATCCTCTCCGCCAGCGGGGATTCGACTGGCCATGACAATACGCTGCGGGTGTGGGAAGCCGCCACCGGCCAGCCGCTGCGCACCCTGGAAGGCCATACTGGCAGTGTGGACGCGTGTGCGTTCTCGCCGGGTGGGCGCTTGATCGTCTCTGCCAGTTGGGATACGTTGCGAGTGTGGGAGGCCGCCACCAGCCAGCCGCTGCGCACCCTGAGAGGCCACACCAGCATTGTGCATGCGTGTGCGTTTTCGCCGGATGGGCGCTTGATCGTCTCCGCCAGTTGGGATAATACGTTGCGGGTGTGGGAGGCCGCCAGCGGTCAGCCACTGCGCACTCTGGAGGGCCACGCTGAAAGTGTGAAGGCGTGTGCGTTCTCGCCGGATGGGCGATGGATTGTCTCCGCTAGCTATGATGGAACACTGCGGGTGTGGAAACCGGGTAACGGGGAGTTGCTGGCCTATCTCCCGCTCCCGGGTGCTCTCCATTCGCTGGGGCTGCATCCCTTTACACCGCAAATGGTATGCGGTGATTCGGGTGGCGCCGTGTACTGGTTGGAGATCGTCGGGCTCGAGTATGGGCCAATCGTCGTCACTGCTGCCGAGGGAGAACAGGGGATTGAGGTGCGTTGTCCGGCCTGCCAGCATCGTTTTCAGATTGAAAAAGAGTGGCTAGGCAGCGAGATCACCTGTCCGCAAGACGGCTGCAACACCCGGTTGAAACTCAATCCCTTTGTGATCAACCGTTCATAGGATGAGACATGACCAATCAAAATGATCAAGTCATGGTCGGCGATCACCGGACGATACTCAAGTCCTTCTCCCGCGCCCTTGCACGCGAGGCGCATGTGCTCACCCGGCAGCCTGACCTGCTCTGGCAGCAGCTCTACAACCGCTTGCAATGGGAGGGGGAGGAGGTCGAGGCGAGGCTTGCCCCCGAGCGGGAGCGGCGAACGGCCCCGTGGTTGCGGCTCCGGCTCGCCCCGCGCGAATCCAGCGCCTTGCTCCGCACGCTGGCCGGGCATACGGGATCGATCACCGCTTGTGCCGTCAGCCCGGATGGCGCGATCATCGTCTCGGCGAGCCGAGATGGGACCCTCAAGATCTGGGACGCGCAGGCCGGCCGGGGACGATTCACTCTGGCCGGCCACGCCGGGTCGATCCGCGGGTTGGCGGTCAGCCCCGGCGGATCCTTCATCGTGTCGGCCGGCGGAGACGGTCTGCTCAAGGTCTGGGATGCCCGGACCGGTACCGCACGCCTGACCCTGGCCGGCCATACTGGTGCGGTTGACGCGGTGGTCATCAGCCCCGACGGCGCGTTCATCGCCTCCTCAAGTGCCGACAAGACCGTGTGGCTATGGGATGTGCACACCGGTGCGGAGCGGGCTAGCCTGCCACTCAGCGGCGGCCGGACCTGCCTGGCTTAGCATCCCCAGTGGCCGTTTTTCGCCTGTGGCGATGAAGGCGGTCTGTACCTGGCCGACGTGGAGGGCCTCTGCTATGGCCCTCTGGTGGTGACCCCGCTGGACCTGGGTCAAGGTTCGGTCGTGCGCTGTCCGGTCTGCTTCCGGTTCCTGCCGCTCGCCGGCAGAGATCTGGGCCAGGTGATGACTTGTCCGTACCCGGGCTGTACGGGCCGGTTGCGAGTCAATCCGTTTGTGGTGCCCCGGCCGCAGTTGCCCGGCGAGGCGCTGTGAGCGGGCGGTAGGGTATGATTCTCCAGTCGCTGCCACGCCCATGGGCGTCCAATCAGTGCCGCATGGACGCTCGGAAGACCCTACTGGGGTGCCAACGCAGAGTCCGAACAAGGCCAGGGTGACCAGCCGCTTAAGCCCACCTCATGTGACATGGAGTTAGGCTGGCGACAGGTCGTCCAGTTATGGCTGTGGCGTGGAGAGCAGCAAGAGGGAGCAATCTCGTGACAGACTCGACGGAGCAACCAATCCGGCGCACATGGAGAGATCGCCTCCGGGCACTGTGGCCAGAGCCGCTGCAACGCCATCGGGATGGCCTGCGTTGGCTCGTCCTCGGCACCCTATGGCTGATCGCCCTGGCATTGGGCTACGTCGGCTTTGCCCGGCACGCCGTCGCCCTGGGCGAGGCGCGCTCGCCGCTGGACATCGTCTACCTCACGCTGCAGCTCGTCTCGCTGAACTCCGGGGCCGTGCCGGGACCGGTCCCGTGGGAGCTGGAAATGGCCCGGCTGCTCATCCCCGCCCTGGCCGCCTACACGGTGTTCCAGGCCCTGGCGGTCCTGTTCCGCGAGCAGATCCAGTTGGCCCGCCTGTGGTTCGTCCGCGATCACGTGGTGATCTGCGGGCTGAGTCGCAAGGGCTTCTTGCTGGCCAAGAGCTTTCGGGAGCAAGGAGACTCCGTAGTCGTCATCGAACAAGATGAAGAAAACGACTGGCTGGAATCGTGCCGCGAGCGCGGCGTGCTCGTGCTCCTCGGCGATGCCACGGACCCGGCCCGGCTGCGCCAGGCGGCGGTGCACCGGGCGCGCTGCCTCATCGCTGTCTGCGGCGACGACGGGGCCAACGCCGAGATCGCCATGTGTGCCCTGGCATTGGCCCAGGACCGCACCCGGGGCGCGCTGACGTGCATCATTCACATCGTGGACCCGCAGTTGTGCGATCTGTTGCGCGAGCGCGAGATCGGTATCTCGCGCCCCGACTTTCGGCTCGAGTTGTTCAACGTCTTTGACCGGGGCGCCCGGCTACTCTGGCAAGAACATCCCCCCATGGCGACCAACAACAGTCAATCCCCGCCGCGCTTGCTGGTAATCGGTTTGGGTAGCCTGGGGGAGAGCTTGGTGGTCCGCGCGGCGCGGGACTGGTGGGACCGGCGGCCAGAGGGCGGCCATCCCATGCGCATCACCGTCATCGACCGGGCAGCCGACGCCCGGTGCGCGTCGTTGGCCGTGCGGTACCCGCGATTGGCCGATGCCTGCGATCTGGTGCCTCAGCAAATCGACATCCGCTCGCCCGAGTTCCTGCGCGCCGAGTTTCTGCGCGACTCGCAAGGGCAGTGCGCGGTGGATGCCGCGTATGTGTGCCTGGACGATGACTCGCTGGGCTTGCACGCCGGCCTGGTACTGCTACAACAACTGCGGCCGTACCAGGTCCCCATCGTTGTGCGAATGGCCGAGGAGGCCGGGTTGGCTACGCTGCTGCGCGGCGGACGCGATGGCGCATCCGGGCCACTGCGCGCCTTTGGCTTGCTGGACCGCACCTGCACGCCGGACCTGCTGCTGGGTGGCACGCACGAGGTGTTGGCGCGCGCCCTCCACGAGGATTACGTGCGGCAGCAGGCCCAGGCCGGTCAGACACCGCCAACGAACCCGATCCTGGTCCCGTGGTCCGACCTGCCGGCGCCCATCCAGGAAGCGAACCGCCGCCAGGTGGACCGCTTGTGTGCCCGGCTCCGGACGGTAGGGTACAGCATCGCCCCGCTGGTGGACTGGGATGCCGGCTCGTTCCGGTTCCCCGCGGCCGAGGTGGAGCAGATGGCCGGCCTGGAGCATGATGAGTGGTGCGCAGAGCAGCGCCGGGCCGGGTGGACGTATGCCCCCGGCCCCAAGGACTCGCGCCAGAAAACCCACCCGGACCTGCTGGCGTGGACCGAACTGTCCGAGCCGGAGCGAGAAAAGAACCGCAGCGTCGTCCGCGAATTGCCGGGCTTGCTGGCCCGGGCCGGGTTTCAGGTCGTCACGGAAAGGTCTCGGTCAGCCGCACTTGACCCCGCTTGAAAATAGGAAACTGTCAGCAGCCGGTACTGGTCCTGTTGGATGGGAAATAGCGGTTACTATGAGCAATGCTGCACAATGCCCCGGCCACTATCTAGTGGGCCGGGGCTCATTACACTTCTACGGACGATCCGCAAGTTGTTCCCTGCGCTGGAGCGTCCAGAGACTATCAACCCTCCGCGGGTCGCCAGTAACCATCACGCAAACTGCCGGGGCCGGTACTGGATCGCCTCCGCCACGTGGGCCGGCTGGATGGCCTCGGAGCCGGCCACGACGCCAGGCCCCACGCAAGGCCTGGCGTTGTCGCGTGGGGTCGGCGATGGTCCGGGCCACGCGAAGCGTCACGTTTTGCGTGCGGTGATAGGCCCGGGCCGACATGTGCAACTGGGTCATGGCCGCCTTGAGCAGGCTTTTGCTGGTAGGGTCGAGAGGGCACGCTTCGCAGTCGCGCACCTCCGCCGGCCCCACGCGCATGTGTGTCGGCGTTGGTGGAAAGGGGGGTATTCTTGAACCGCTCGCGCTGCACGGCCCGGGCGCGCTCCACCCGCTCCCGGATCGCCGCCGATGGCTCACCCAGCCGGTCGTCGGCCAGCTTTTCATAGTCCACTCGGGGCACGTCCACGTGGATGTCGATGCGGTCTAGGAGAGGGCCGGAGATGCGTTTCTGGTAGCGGGTGACCATGCTTGTCGAACAGGTGCACTCGCGGACCGGATCAGAATGGAAGCCGCATGGGTAAGGGTAGTAACAAAAGCGTGCTCCTGCTGGGGTTTGAACTGACCGCGGGCCTGGACGGCCATCATCGTTGGCAAGATGCGTCATCGTGACTCCCCCCGATTCGCATAACCATCATCGGAAGCATCCACCACTTTTGGTAGTGGTGGGCACAACCGAGAAACTAGGCTGCTTCTCACCGCCCGGCTAGTGCTCGCTTCATGAACGCTCGAACAGAAACAGGGGAGAACCGCCGTCGACGTCCACGCCGCGCCGTGTATGCATGCTTTTCTAC
>JAHJIN010000208.1 GCA_018823415.1 Chloroflexota bacterium
ATCTCCATCGCGGCACGCGGCGTACAGGGTGCCGTCGCCGGCCTGGACCAGGTCGCGGGCGTCGTAGGGCACGCCGGCCGTGGCCCCGGGCCGCGCGATGCCGCGGCTGTCCGTGGCCGCTGGCCGGGGGGTGGACTGGATGGCCGTCGTCGGCCAGGGGGTGGGGGTGCTGGCCGGGCCGGCCGGCGGGGTGCAGGCCGTCACGACGGCGAGCAGCAGCGCCAGGATTAGCGCCGCTGGCCACAGCGCCGCTGGCCGCAGCGCCGGGGTCATGAATCGCGGTTTACTCATGGGGAACCTCCCAGGTCAATTCAGATCTGAATCCGTGCGGTCGTAACTGGTGCCCAGATCGGCCGGCCCTTTCCAGACCGGCCGGCCCTGGGCCTGGGATTGCTCTTTATCGTAGCGGAACAGGTAGCGCAGCCGGACCTCGCCGCTGCGCACTTTAGGCTCGATCATGGCGATGGCGGTGACCCGCCGGGCTGGCTGGCCCGGCTCGCCCACCCAGCCCAGGTGGACCACCAGGTCCAGGCCCAGGGCGATGTATTCCTTGGCGCCGGCGGCGTTGCCCTTGTATTCGTCGGACTGCATGCAGCGCATGACCAGGGTATCGACGGCCCGCCGGGCGTCGGCGGCGTGGATGGTGCTCATGCCGCCGTGGCCCGAGATCTGCGTCTGCAGCAGCACCGTGGCCACCGCGCCCTGGCGGACCTCGCCGACGATGACCCAGTCCGGCGTCATCCGCAGGGTGGTGTTCACCTCGTCGATGAAGCGGATCTCGCCGGTGCCGTCGATGGACGGCGGCCGGGTCTCCAGGCGCACCCAGTCCGCCCGTTCCTGCCCGTCGGGGCCGGACAGGCGCAGCTCCGCCGTGTCCTCCACGGTCACGATGCGGTGGTGGTCCGGGATAAAGCAGGACAAATAGTTCAGGAACGTGGTCTTGCCCGAGCCAGTCTTGCCGGCCACCAGGATGCCGCAGGCCTCCTGGACCCGTTCGCAGAGGAACTCGGCCATCGCTTCGTTCAGCACTCCCCAGTCCAGGAGGGTCTGGGGCCGGATCAGCTCCGCCGGGAAGAGCCGGATGTTGACCGCCGGGTAGCCGGTGGCCGTGACGACGGCCGGCGGGGCCACGACGACGACCCGGGCGCCGGCCGGCATCCGCGGCGAGGCCGGCAGCCGGCCGTCGACGATGGGCTCGGCAAAGCTGACCCGCTTGTTCAGGTCCGCCAGGATCTTGTTGAGCACGTTGTAGACCTCGGCGACAGAGGGCCGGACCGCCACCGTCCTCCAGGGCCCGCCGCCCCGCGGGATGATGCGCACCTGGCCGTCGGGGTTGATGGTGATCTCTTGCACGTCGTCGCGCTCGGGCGGCAGCAGCGTGTCCAGAAAGCCCAGGCCAAAGACCTGGCGCAGCGCCTGCCCGACCAGGCGGTCCTCGTCCGTCGCGCTCACCCGCAGGGCCGGGTCGGCGGCGCACAACGTCAGCCCGCGCTCGTGGACCACCCGGCGCAGCACCTGCGCCGCCCGGGCTCGCGAGAGGTCGGTGGGCGAGATGATTTCGGCCGAGCTGAGCGCCGCCGGGATGGCCTCCAGCGCCTGCTGGAGCAGGGCCGCGGTCTGGTCCGGGTCCAGGCTGTGGTAGGCCGGGGCGCCGAATACGCTGGGACGGGTAGCTGTGCTCATGGCGGCCTCCTAGCCTACCCGGATCTGGGGCAGGCTGGGCCGCCAGCCGCGCCGGCGGGCCGGTGGGGTGTGCTGGGCCACCGGCCGGGCCGGACCAGTTCGCACCGGCCCGCGAAAGCCGGTAAAGAAATGCTCCAGCAGCTGGTCGATTTCGGGCAGGCAGCCGTGCTGGTACGGGATCTGATGGGCATTCTGGTGCAGCTCGATCCGGGGGTCATAGGCCAGCGTGGTCAGCAGCGGCGGCGCCCACTGCAGCTCCGGGCGCAGCCGGGCCTCCACCTCGCGGGGCCCCAGGTTGGTGTCGGCCGGCACCTGATTCAGGACGTAGCCCAAGCGCTCGCGGGGCACGCGCAGCTCTTCGCGCATCTCGGGCGCGTCAAAGGCCTGGATGCCGGCGGCGATCTTGTGGACGTCGGCCACGTTGCCCCGCATCACCAGCACCACCCGGGTGGACTTGCGCATGGCGATGGCCGTCTCCACGGCCATGGTCGGCGGCGTGTCCAGGATGACCACGCCGAACTGTTCCCGGGCCTGCATGATCAGGTCGCCGATGCGGTCCGCGTCCTGCTGCGTCAGGCGCTCGCGGCGCTGGTGGGTGTGCAGCGCGCACACCAGCGGCGCCCGCCGCCCGCCGCCGAGGTCGTACCACTGGAGGCTGTCCTGGAACCCCTGCAGCCCCGGCCGGTCCAGGTACACGCTCATGTTGGGCGTGGGCGGTCGCTTGAGCCACATGGCGTTGTCGTCGGGCACGTCCAGGGAGATGAGCAGCGCCGGGGCGATGCCGTGGTAATTGATGGCGTACCAGGTGTTGAGGGCCAGGGTGGACTTGCCGGGGCCGCCCTTGAAGGCAGTGAAGCAGAGCGTGGTCTGCGCCCAGGCCTGGCCACCGGCGCTGCGCCCGCCCTGGATGACCTCGTGCAGCGCCAACGGGTTCTCGGCCGCCAGGCGCGCCCGCTCGGCCCGGGCCAGCTCGACCACGCGCGCGATGGTCTGCTGCGGGCTGACCGGCTTGTACACCACGTCGCGCACGTTGGGGTGCGCGGCCCAGGCGGGCACCTGGG
>JAHJIN010000209.1 GCA_018823415.1 Chloroflexota bacterium
AATCGCGGCTGCCACGACTCCGCCATCATGTCCATCAGGATCGACAAAGCGGAGAGGATTATTATAGCAATAGCTGTATCTGTTGAACGCCTGGGGGTTGCCGGGGCTAGGCACCACCGTATCCGCGCTGACAAACCGCCCCAGCAGCGGGTCGTACCTGCGGCCGCGCACCGTAATCGTAGAGCCCTATTGTACTCTCCTCGAGCTGCCCTGTAAAGCGGCGGGCGGTGGAGGTGGACCCGCTGGTGTAGCGGGTCTGGCCGTCCACACGCTCCGCGCACTGCATGTAGGCCTGGTAGCACAGCTCGCCGTACCCGCTCCCGTCGCCCGGAAGGTCCGCCAGCGGTCAGTAGCGTGAAAGCCGCCGGCGCCGGTGCTGTACTGAGGCCGAGGCAATGAGTCTAGACAGTCCCGGCTTTTCGGGCATAGTTCGTGGTTATGTCACCAAAACCGGCCGGGGCTGGGTAACGAAATTGGCCTAAACCGTTACTCATCTGGACCATCGGGATGTGGTAGGATATAGGTAGACGGGCAGGTGGACCTGCCCCGGCCCCCGGTGGGCCACCATCAGCGCCGCGATCGGGAGATCGCGCGACATCGAGGAGGGTACACACATGCAAGGATTGCGACGGTTTGGTTCCTGGCTCATCGTGGCCGTGCTGTTCCTGGCCACCCTGGTCCTGGTCGGCGGGTTCTTCTGGCAAATGACCGACACGCGCCCGGTCATCGTCGCCCGGCACGGCCTGCTGGCCGGGACGCGGCTCACGGCCGAGGACGTGGAGGTGCGCACCCTGCACGCCTCGGCGGTCCTGCCGGCCGCGGTGGACGCCGTGGAGCCGGTGCTGGGTCAACTCTTGAGCGTGCCCCGGCTGGCCGGGGACCAGATCACCCAGGACATGATCGGCGACCAGGCCGTGGCCGGCATCGCCACGACCCTGCCGCGCGACCACCGGGCGATGGCGATCCGCGTCACCCAGGAGACGGGCCTGGCCGGGGTGCTGCGGGCCGGCGACAGCGTCTCGGTCATCGCCATCATTGACACCAACACCCTGCACGAGGCCCTGGGCCTGCGGGTGCCGCCCCTGACCGCCACGGTGAACGCCCCCGGCGCCCAGCCGGGCGCTGGCGTGGCCCCGGAGACGGTCTCGCGCCTGGTGCTGACGGACCTCAAGGTGCTGCTCGTGCCGCAGAGTTTTCGCTACGAAGAGGTGCCCCTCGACGAGGAGACCGGGGACATGAGCGTCATGTCCGCGCGCACCACGGCCAGCGCCCAGGCCACCAGCGTGGTGGTGCTGGACGTGCCCCTGGTGCCCATCGCGATCGGCGGCAGCGCCACCGTCTCGCCGACGCTGGTCAGCGCGCCGGAACTGCTGGCCCTGGTGAACGCCCGCGGCATGGCCCACCTGCTGCTGCAGCCCACCGACCGGGTGCTGGTGGAGACCCCCGGCCTCAACCTGCTCGACCTGGTGGCAGACATCCTGGGCTGGACGGGAGGTGGCCGGTGAACGACACCGATATAGTACGCCTGATCGTGACCGAGGCCGACTGGCAGGCCAGCGACGCCCTGCAGCGCGGCGCCATGAGCGTGCCGGGGGTGGCTGTGGTGGCCACCGCCCCCAACCTGGACATCCTGCTGCAGAACCTGGCGGCGGTGGAGGCCGAGGCCGTGCTCCTGGACGCCGAGTTGGCCCGCGCCGACCCCAAAAAGTTCGCCCGGGCCCTGGACCGCCTGGGGCGGGCCAGCGCCGTGGTGATGGCGGCGGCCGACCAGGCCGCCCAGGTGCCCGCCTGGGCCGCGCACCCCAACGTGCGCGACGTGGTGTACAAGCCGGTCAGCCCGCAGCAGACCATCGCGCGCGTGGTCGAGCTGGCCCGGGCCGAGCGGGCGCGGCTGGCGGCCGAGAACCCGTTGGCGCTGCACGAGGTCATCCAGGGCGGGCGCAGCGCCGGTGGCCAGGCCTGGGCGCAGACCACCCTCTGCTTCACTGCCTTCAAGGGTGGCCCCGGCAAGTCCACCCTGGCCCTCAACACCTGGTACGCCATCAATTACCACGGCATCGCCCCGGCGCTGCTCATCTCCCTGGACGTGCCCGACGACAACGCCATGTGGCTCAAGCG
>JAHJIN010000210.1 GCA_018823415.1 Chloroflexota bacterium
AAACCCGAGAATGACAGCGGAAACGGCGAGGCCGGCTGACCGCCCTGGCTGTCTTGTTGGGCAGCCGGCACGTCTTGTTGGGCACATCAACTTGGTGCCGGGGTGCTTGCCGGCCCGGGGCTGGTGGCCATTGGGGATGATGCAGCGACACGGAAGGTAACGGTGGAACGCCGACGAGGCCGGCTGACAGTCCTGGCTGTCTTGTTGGGCAGCCAGCTCATCTTGTTGGGCAGCGTCGGCCTGATGCCGGGGAGCCTGCCGGCCCGGCGTCGGGGGCAGTTGGTGGAGGATAACCGATGCGCAAGGTGACATTGGAACGACAGCGGGAGCGCCGACGAGGCCGGCTGACGACCCTGGCCGTCTTGTTGGGCAGTCTGCTCGTCTTGTTGGGCAGCGCCGGCACGGTGCTGGGCAGCTTACCAATGCCGATGTGGGGCGTGATTGCCGCCGGGGAGTTGGTAGCGGCCTGGCTGGTCTCCCGCCTGCACCGGCCGCACTCGGAGCGGCTCCGGGCCTTGGGGCTGGCCCACCCGCAGTCGGCGGGCAGTGCCTTTGTCTTGTTGGGCCTCCAGTTGGGCATCCTGGTCGGCCTAGCCCTGGCCCTGCTGGGCTGGGTGCTGCTGGCGAAAGGCGGTGGCTGAGGTGGGTGTGCACGCCATCGTGGCCCAACTGCTGGGCGACCTGGCTCTGGTCGTGTTGGTCGTGGGCGCCTACACTGACCTGCGTTGGCGTATCGTGCCCAACAAGGTGGTGCTGCCGGCCCTGGCCGTGGCCCTGGTCGTGCTGCCGTTCACCGCCGACTGGCCCAGCCGGGTCTGGGGCGTGGGTTTCGTGGGACTGGTGTACGCGCTCCGGGCGGCGCTAGTGCATCGGCCAGCCGGCATGGGCGACGCCAAGCTGCTGCTGTTCCTGGCCCTGGCCCTGGGCTTCCCGGCGCTGGCGACCAGTCTGGGGGGCGCGTGCGTTCTGGCCTTGGGTTTCTACGCCGTGCAAATTAGGCGCAGCCGGCTATCCCGCGCCGACCCTATCCCCCTGGTGCCGTTCATCGCCCTGGGGGTGAGCCTCGTGGCTGTGGGAAGTGTCTTATGTTGAACCCGGATCAGGTGCTGTCCCTCGTCATCTTGGTGCTGAGCGCAGGGGTTTGCTACCTTGCGCTTCAGGCGCTTCTGGCCCTGCTGGGCCGGCTGTGGCCCCAAGCCGGGCTGTTCCTGGACGACCGGGGGCTGACGGGCCGGCGCACCGTGCTGCTCGTCAGTGGCCTGCTGACCCTGGCCGTCTTTGGCAGCGGACTGGTCCCGGCTCCGTTCAACCCCATGGCCGCCCCGGTGGCGCAGTCGCCCCGGACACCGCAACCAGTAACTGGAGTGGAGATTGTGTGGCCAACACCGGCCGCCACCGTCGCCCCCTACGTCTGGGAGGAGACCTACACCGCCACCCTCCAGGTCGCCAGCCTACCTCCGGCAGCGCAGCGCCAGGTCTACCAGGTGGACCTGCACTTGTGGCCCCGGCCCGTAGGCGACAATGGCCGAGGTCTCCACTGGTTCCCCACCACCGCGCAGTCCCACGCCGTGGTGGACCGCTTCGTGCCAGAGCTGGTGGTCATGCGCATCCGGTGGGTGGTGGTCCTCAACGGCTTGGGGGAGTGGGACGTGTACGCCAACGACTACCTGGTGACCCGCCTGCGCGCGGCTGGCATCATGCCGGTGCTGCGCATCGTGGCCCCAGTGGGGCCGCTGGACCCGGCCCGGGTGCGCGACATTGTCCGTCACTATCGCCCCCTGGGTGTCTACTACTACCAGATCTTCAACGAGCCCAATCTCCACGACCAATGGGCCGTGCCGGAGCCCCATTCGCCGGAGCGATTCGTCGATTATTGGCTGCCCCTGGCCCAGGTGGTGGTGGACGAGCAGGCGCTGACCGGGTTGGCACCCCTGGCCCCAGGTGGGGATCTGAGCGACTACGAGTTTCTCCAGCGCAGCCTGGCCTACCTGGCGCAACAGGGCCAGTGGCGGGTCCTGGCCCGCACCTGGGTGGGGCTGCACAATTACACCTTTGGCGTGCCCGGCGATTACGTGGCCGACGAGCAGGGCTTTGCCCGCTATCGTCGCTACAATGCC
>JAHJIN010000211.1 GCA_018823415.1 Chloroflexota bacterium
AATCCAAGACCATTGTACCGAACTCTTCAAAAGTATGCAAATCTTAACCCGAGCCCCTGCCATTCACAACCTGTGTTTTTGATAAACTAAAAGAGAGCCACCTGGCCGAAATCTGATCACTGAAAAGAGGGCCACCTGAGCAAATCTCTGTTATCATAGGGATGTATATAACCCGATCCCAAGATAACGGAGGAGGAGATGATCAAGGTGGACGAACGAGAAAAGATTCGACGAGCGTACTTTCTTGAGAACAAGAGCATACGGCGAATTGCCCGAGAGCTGAGACACTCTCGCGAGACGGTAAAGAGAGCCATCGAGTCGGCCAAAGAGGAGCCCTACACCTTTCGAGAGCCGCGAGAGGCCCCGGTGCTGGGGCCCTACAAAGCCCGGATCGACGAGCTCCTGGCCAAGAATGAACAGCTGCCTCGCAAGCAGCGCTACACAGGACACAAGATCTACCAAGACCTCTACGAACGCGGCTATCGTGGCAGCGAGTCGGGTGTGCGGCGCTACATAGGCCTGCAACGCCGGGAGACCAAGAAGCGCAAGGTGTACATGCCCCTGGAGTTTGACGAGGGAACCGATGGTCAGGTTGATTGGGGAGAAGGCCAGGCCATCATCGCCGGTACGCCGGTCACCGCGCAGCTGTTTCTGATGCGCCTGAGCTACTCCCGGAAACTGTTCGTACGGGCCTACCCAAGACAAAAGCAAGAGGCCTTCTTTGAAGGACACGTCCTGGCTTTCCATCATTTTCAAGGCGTTCCCCACCGCCTCAGCTACGACAACTTGAAGGTCGCCGTACAGTACATCCTGGACGGGGGCGTCCGCCAGGAACAGAAGGCATTTGTCGCCTTTCGCAGCCACTATCTGTTTGCCAGCCACTACTGCACGCCGGGACAGGGTCACGAGAAAGGGCGGGTAGAGAAGGGAGTGGGATTTGCCCGCCGCAATTTCATGGTCCCCATCCCCAGGGTGGATTCCTTCGAGGCCCTCAACGAACACCTGCTGGCGGCCTGTCTGGCCGACGACCAGCGCCGCGTCGACCGGCAGGAGATGACCATCGGTGAAGCCTGGGAGAAAGAGAAGCCGCATTTGCTGTCCTTGCCGGAGCATGATTACAGGTGTTGCGTCTCCACGCCGGTGGTGCTCAACGGCTACAGCCAGGTGGAGTTTGAAACCAACCGCTATTCGGTGCCGGTGGAGCGGGCCTACCGCAACATGCTCGTTCAAGCCTATCCTTTTCAGGTGGACATCCTGCACATGGACAAAGTGATCGCCAGCCATCCCCGCTGCTACGGCCGGAAACAGGACATCCTAGATCCCCTCCACTACCTGCCCTTGCTGGCGCAGCGGCCGGGCGCCTTCCACCACGCCAAGCCATTCCGGCGCTGGCGCGAAGCGTGGCCGCCTGCCTACGAGCATCTCCTGGAACGGCTGCAAACCCAGGAAGAGAACGGGCAGGGCATCCGCGAGTTTATCCGTGTCCTGCAACTCCATCGCGAACACCCGGCCCATCTGGTCGCTCAGGCCATCGAACAGGCCCTGGCCTACGGCTGTGCCCACGCCGACGGGGTGACGCTCTGTCTTCACCAGTTGGTGGCGTCGGCAGAGCCCACCCCCTCCCTGAGCTGGGCGGAGCCCCCTGAGTGGGCGGCCGTGGGAGAGCAGGAACCGGACCTGGCCTGCTACGACCGGCTGCTGGAAAGGGGATGACCATGGAAACCTCCCTGCTCCTGGAAACCTACCTCAAACAGCTGAGGCTATCCGCTTTTCTGCACAACTACACCAGGTTTGCTGAAGACGCGGCTCAGGCCAACCTGGCCTACGACCGCTATCTGTTGGCCCTGGCCGAGCAAGAGGTCATCCGGCGGGAGGAGAACCGCAAGATACGCCGCATCAAGGCGGCTCGCTTCCCCGTCCTCAAGGAACTGGCCGATTTCGACTTCTCCTGTGTGCCCAGTTTGAGCAAGCAGCGGGTGCTGGCGCTGGCCCGCGGCGAGTATCTGGACAGGGCGGAGTCGATTCTGCTGGTCGGCAACCCCGGCCTGGGGAAAACGCACATCGCGACCAGCCTGGCCCTTTCGGCCTGCCGCCAGGGACTGCGGGTCCGCTTCTACAACGCCGCCGGACTGGTCAACGAGCTGATCCAGGCTCAGGATGAGCGTCAACTGCCCAAGTTCCTGGCCACCGCTCTCCGCCACCGACTCATCGTCCTGGACGAGCTGGGTTTCATCCCCTTCTCCTCCATCGGCGCGCAGCTGATCTTCCAGTTCTGTTCGACCCTCTACGAGCGCGTGTCCATGATCGTCACCACCAACCTGCGCTTTGCCGATTGGACCCAGGTCTTTGGCGATGAGCGTCTGACCGCCGCCCTGCTCGACCGTCTCACTCACAAGGCCCACATCCTGGAATTCACCGGCGAATCCTACCGCTTTCGTCAGCGCATGGAACGGGAGGCTCAAGTGGAGGGCGAAGCATGATGGGCTGTGGGCGGTGTGGGCAGCCGGAAAGCACGCCTGCCCACACCGCCCACAGCCTCTACTACGGCGACGGCCAGACGACGATGCTGGCCCTGTTTTCAATGATCAACTGGCCCTGTTTTCAATTGTCAAGGTTCAAGCGTAATGGCCCAATTGGCCCTGTTTTCGATGATCAACTGGCCCTGTTTTCAGTTGACAAAAACAACCCTCGTTCAACAACACCGAGACGTCGTCGTCACTGTGGTTAGCCACCACCAGGTCCAGGTCCCCGTCCTCATCCAGATCGCCCGCCGTCACCGAGTAGGGACGCGATCCCACGGTATAGTCCGCACGACTAGAAAATGTCCCGTCACCCTCGTTCAGCAGCACCGAGAC
>JAHJIN010000027.1 GCA_018823415.1 Chloroflexota bacterium
CCGGCTGGATACTTCAAGCCGGGGCACGACTGGTCATCTGGAGCGGGTGACGGGGCTCGAACCCGTGACATTCTGCTTGGGAAGCAGACACTCTGCCAACTGAGTTACACCCGCAGAGACGGAAAAGACGGGCTACTTTTCACTTGTGGGTATAGTATAGCACAAATCCTCCCGGCGGGCAACCCCGGCCAGAAACTGCCGGGCCGAGACCTTCCAGGAGCCGGTACCGGGCTTGCTTACGCGACCACCCGGCTGTCCCGGCGAAGAATGTCGCGGCCGGCACGTTAGCGGAGACGATTTCCCCGGCGTCGCCAGAGGCGAGCTGGCCCCCAGATCGTCTGTGTTCTCCCAACCCGGTATTGTTACTGCAATTGTATAGACCTGGTTACATGGTGTAGCATTCTTGCATTATCGGTCCCTCCCCGGTACACTGTCCCTGACCCAGTCCAGCCTGGGCTGGGCAAACTTTCGAAGGAGGGACACATGCAACTCGAACCGACGATCTACCGTTACCTGGACTATGCCCGGCACCAACAGCACCGGCGACCCCTGACCGTGAGGAAGTACGGGTACTACCTGGACTTCCTCCACCGTTTCATGGTTGACCATTACCCCGATCTGGCCCTGGAGGACATCACCATCGCGCACCTGGACGAGTTCGTCACCACTACGTCGCGGGAGCGCCAGCACACCCCGGCCACCACCGGCGTGCTGATCACCGCCCTGCGTTCATTCTTCCGCTATCTCGTGCGGATCAAGCTGCTGGAGCAGAGCCCGGCGCGGGAATTGACCCCACCCCGCCGCAAGAAACGCGAGGCAGATGTGCTGACGGTGCCTCAGGTCTGGCGACTGTTAGGCCTCCGCCTGGAGCCCGCCGGTGCCCCCCGGGGGCGGCGGCCGGGCTTTGACTACAACCGCCGTAACCAGTTGACCATCCGCCTGTTTCTCAGCAGCGGCATCCGCCGCGCCGAACTCTGCGCCCTGCGTTGGAAACACCTGGACCTGACCGCCGCGCCCCCCACCCTCAAGGTCGTGCAGGGCAAGGGCGGCAATGACCGTACCGTGCCGTTGTTGTCCTGGACGGCCCAGGAGCTGGCCCGCTATCAGGCCGACCGGGGCGCTGGCCCCGAGGACCCGGTCTTTGCCAGCGCCCAGGGCAAGCCCCTCAAACCCGACGCCATCACCTACATGTTCGTGCGCCTGGTCACGCCGGCGATGGGCCAGCGCGTGACCCCTCATATGCTGCGCCACACCTATGCCACGCTGTTGAGCAACAACGGCGTCGACGTGTTGCACGTGCAAAAGCTGCTGGGCCACAGCCAGGTCTCGACCACGCAGATCTATGTCCACTCGGGGATGGAGCAGTTGGTGGCCGCCATCCAGCATTTGCCCCTGGCCCACCTGGCCTGGCAACCCCCGCTGCCGTTGGAGATGTAATCGCTGGAGGCACAGACGTTCTGCCGGCGATCAGTAAAGTTCCCGGCCCGGCCCGTAACAGGCCGGGCCGGGAATCCCGTTCGTGCCGGCCATCTGGCTCACTGTCGGACCTGGCGATCCCGGAGGCTCCCCCAATGACCGGGTGTTGGCTCGCCACTTCTCGCGGGAGTGCAAGCTAATGCCCACCCGGGGCGGCACCAGGGCGTACCTTAATTCTTGCCTGGGACCGGGTCAGAGGCCCGAAAATAGCCGCTCGTGACCTTGACAACAGAACAAATGTTCCATATAATGTCCTCTGCGGGGAGGGTCTAGATCGAGAGCTGGCTGTGGGCAAGAAACGCCAACAAACCCGCCAACTGGACGCCGCCGTGGCCCAGATCCACCGCCGCTACGGCCCGCACGCGCTGACCCAGGGGCCGCCACCGACCGTCACTACCCTCGGCATCCCCACCGGCTTTCCCCAGCTTGACCAGGCCCTGGGCGGCGGCCTACCCCCAGGCCAGGTGACCGAGTTGCTCGGCCCGGACACCTCGGGCAAGACCACCCTGGCCCTCAAGTTCCTGGCTCAGGCCCAGGCCAGCGGCGCCCAGGTGGGCTACGTCGACCAGGCTCGCGCCTTGGACCCCGACTATGCCCACCGCTGCGACCTGGACCTCTCGCGCCTGCTGGTGGGCGCCCCGTACGACGTGGCCGAGGCCCTGGCTATGACCGCAGCCCTGGTGCGCAGCGGCACGCTGGCCGCCCTGGTCCTGGATACCCCGGACTTTTTCTGGGGCGACCCGGGTGCTGCGGCGCATCTGACTGCCTTCCTGGCCCGCCTGCCGGCGCCCCTGGCGCGCGCCAACACCGTGCTCCTGGTCCTGCACGAGGCCGCCCCGCTGCCGGCCCTGGCCCATCACGCCGCCGTGCGGCTCCAGGTGGTGCGCGAACGCTGGCTGCGCCACGGCCACACCCAGTCCACAGGACGCTGTGCGTGTCCCGGGGACGCCAGCGGCGACATCCGGGGCTACGAGGCCCGCGTGGAGGTGCTCAAGAACCAGCACGGCCCCAGCGGCCGAGCCGTGACCATCGCCATCGAGTTCAACGGCACCGTGCACGGCAACGGGCTCTAGCGGGAGGCGCCATGTCCGTGCTCTATTGCACCATTCCCCACTTTGCCGCCGCCCTGGCCCGGCGCGACGACCCCGACCTGGCCGGCCAGCCCCTGGTCCTGATCGGCCCGGGCGAGCGAGTGCTGGACGTGTCGGCCGAGGCCGCCGCTGATGGCGTGGCGCCGGGGATGACGGCCCGGATCGCGGCCATACGCTGCCCGGCGGCGCTTCAGTTGGATGCCGACGTGGCCCACTGCCGGGGCGAGTTCGAGGCCCTGCTCCAGGTGCTGGAGACGGCCAGCCCGCTGGTGGAGCCGCACGGGTGGGGCGCAGCCTACGCCGACCTGCGCGCGCTGGCCCCGGACCAGGCCCGGGCTGTGGCGGTGTGCCGAGAGGTCGGGCCGGCGGTGCGGCGGGAATTGGGCGCGGCCCTTCAGCCGGCCCTGGGTTGGGACAGCAGCAAGTTCACCGCCCACGCCGCGGCCCGGCGCACGCGGCCCGGCCACCTGCGGGCGGTGGCGGCCGTGGGGGAACGCGCCTTTCTGGACCCGCTGCCGGTGACCCTGCTGCCCCTGGCCGGCG
>JAHJIN010000212.1 GCA_018823415.1 Chloroflexota bacterium
CTTCCAGGTCGGCGATGGCCCAGGGGCCGGTCCACCAGGCGCCGCACTTGCCGTCTTCGACCGCGGCCTTGCAGATGTCATGGCTGGTCTCGACCAACGCAAACGGTTTGAACTTGACCATCCACTCGCCGGCGGCAATGGCCTCCGGGGTGTTCATGTAGGCATTGCCTTTGTCGTCCACGTACTCGGGCACACCAAAGCCAAAGTAAATGGGGGCCACGTGGTAGGCGTCGGCATTACCCAGGCCCTGGTTGCAGACCAGGCACTTGCCGGTATCTTTCTGGAAGGCCTCAGCCTTGGCCAGCAGATCGTCAAAATCCATGGGGTCTGTGGGCAGATATTGATCCGTCACCAGGTCTTTGTTGTAGACGATGGCGATACCTTCCTGGCTCTCGGGCAGGCCCCAGACCATGCCTTGCCAGACCACGCCACGTACGGCGGCTGGCTCATAGTTGGCGTTCAGGTACGCGGTGTCGATGCCATAGCGGTCCAGCGAGACGATATTCCCAGCCAGGGCCTGGGCACCGATCTGGTCATTGGCCCAGCCGATGATATCCGGGCCTTCGCCGGCCGGGATAGCCACGCTCAGAGCGTTCGAGGTGTCCTCCGGCTTGGACAGGTCAATGGTCACGTTGGGGTGCAAGGCGGTATAGTCTTTGAACGCCTGCTCAATGGCGGTCAAATAGTCCCCACTCCACTGGTGCCAGATAGTGATCTTGACCGGTTCGGGGGCCGTGGTGGGCTCGGGGGCCGTGGTGGGTTGTGCGGCCTTGGTGGGCTCCGTCGCCTTGGTGGGCTGTGGCACTGCTGTTGGGGTCGTCGCCGACGGGCACTGCGCGGCCAACATACCTAGAACAGCAACCAACGCCACGATTAGGAACATATTACGCTTGCTCATGCTTTCTCCTCCTACTTTGGGAAAATGGTATTGCGGTACTGGTAGTACAAATCGCACATTGATTGGTGGACATCACCTCCTTGGTGCTCGGGTTGTTTCGGTACATAAGCTAGAGCGATTGGGTAATCTTTTGCCCCTCTCGATTATACCACAGAAATGGGCGAAAGGGAATAGTTGGTGTTCATCAGATTTCGCCGATGCGGACCGTGATGCCGGGGCGCCTTGTTTGGCCCTGGTTTAGGGCGACACCGGGTGCTGGTTTTCGACATTGATCTGCTGAACGGCCGCGCGTATGGCTTCGGCCGGGGCCACTTTGCCTTGCAGAACCTGGTGGATCATGTCGCCGACTGGGCCCCAGACCGCCGCCATCTCGGGGACGGCCGGCAAAGGCGTGGCGGTCTGGGATTGCGCGACCAAGCCGGCGATGGCCGGGTTGGCGCTGCAATCCACAGCCAAGTTGGCGGGCACGTGATTGGCCCGTTCTGCCAGAACCTGGCCCTGTGCTGGGGCCAGCAGATAGGCGACAAAAGCCATTGCCGCCGTGGCCTGGCTGGGTGTGGCCGGGGCGCTGATGTACATGCTTTCCACGGTCAGAAACGGCGCCGCGGGATGGCTGGCTTCTGGCAGTGGCACCACGCCCACCTGGTCTTGGCCCAGGGCGATCTGATAGTCAGACAACGCCCAGTTGCCGTCGTTGATCATGGCTATTTTTTCTTGCTTGAACAGTGCCGCCAGGTCGCCTTCGGTCGTCACTCCCGGCGCATCGTTGATACTCTTGAGCAGGTTTAGAAACTCGACAGTGCCGGGACCCTGGTCCAGAACGCACGTATACTCTTTGTCAAAGAGCGTGGCCCCCAGGACGGTCAGGTAACCAGAGTTGCGATAGAAATCAGTGTTCCAGCCCAGGCCATATCCGCGCTCGGGCGCTATATCGGCGGCCAGGGTCAACAGATCATCGGTCGTCCGGGGCGGCTCTCGATCTCCCAGCAAGCCTTTGTTATAGTACAGGGCGACGAGCCATTGGCAAGACTCGGGCAGGGCATAGAGTTGGCCCTGGTACGTCACCGCTGCGATGGTCGCCGGGTTCATCTGCTGAACCAGTGTGGCCGGGGTCAGGTCATCCAGCGGCTGGATCAACCCGGCGCTTGCCAGGTCGCGCAGCCACTCATGGGGACCGATCAGGATGGTGGGGCCACCGCCGGCAGTCGCGGCTGTTTGGTATTCGTCCTTGAGTTGGTCTGCTGGCACATAACGGGTCACGATCTGGATGCCTGGATGCAGGCGGCCATACTCGTTCGCCAGGTCTATCAGCACCGCGCGCCCCGTGGGATCCCATCCATGCCACACTGAAATCTCGACATCAGCAGCCGGCGTCAAGGCCGGTGTGATCGTGTTCGTTGGCTGGGGGACCAGCTTGGTGGGCAATACCGCCAAATTGGTAGGTGTTGGGGTGGGGTCAGTTGGCGATGGACACTGAACCGCCAGCACGCCCAGTATTGTCGTGATGACCAGCCAGCGGCACACCAGGTTCTTGTTGATAACCGTTCTCCTGAGATCCCGGCCGAACCCGGGTCTTGGCCCCGGTTCGCTTTAATAGATTTGGGTGTGTTCCATTACGGTCAAGGGTTCATAGTTGGCAATCGCTTGTCGTCCGAGTTAGTCCACTCGTTCGAGCGCGCCCTATAAACGTCTCTCAACCCGTCTGAAACACACCCAATACAGTCAAGACCAACAGATAGTCGCCATTGCTGGCGAACGCGAAACGATGGCTGCCAAGGGTTTGGCGGCAAGAGACCCGCCCTGGCGTGCTCGCGCCCCTCTGACGGGAACAGTCCGAGAGCGAGTCTGTGTTATGGGCGCTCTACCCAACCCTGATTCACGATAAAGTCCGTGATGACCGGGATCTCGAAATACTGGCCCTGGTAGGCGAGATAGGCATAATAGATGGTGACGAACCAGAGCAATAGCGGGCAGAACCCGCAGATCGCGCCAAGCCCTGCTACAAAGAACGTCACTGCCCCCATGACAAAGGACAGTACACAGATCAGTATCGTGATTGCGATCCACAAGGCGATGTTGAGGACCAGTGATTGCACCGCGTGGAACTTTTGGAACGGCCGATTCTTGCCCTCTGTGAGCAAGGGAACCAGGGCGACAAACCAGATCGGATAAGACAGTGCCGCGATAAGTTTGTCATTGTCGTTGATCTCGTTCATTCGTTTCCTCCTTGTAATGGGTACTGGTAATAAATGATATAGAACGCCGCCTAGTCTATTCTAACCAGATTTGGGAGAAATGTCAAGAGTCGCGCCGCAATTCCGAAATTCTCGTATCAGCGAACTGGCCGTTCGGATTCGCCGGGGAGACCGGCCCGGGATGCCTGCCAGATTTGCCACCAGGGATAGAGGCCCTGGATGGTGAACAGCAATGCCAGCAAGAGCCACAGGGCTTGCTCCCACCATTCTCGACCGGCCAGGGCGAACCCGGCGCAAACCAGGCCCAGGCCGCCATCGAACGCACTGACGAACTGGGGCCGGCGCCAGGCCCGGCGTAGGCCCGGCGGGCTGGCCTGCGCGCTGTTCCACCACGAGATATAGCTGAGGGCAGCCAGGATCACGCCAAATCCCACGATCCACAAGGCCCCGGCCCCCACCGCGCGAAAATCCATCCCGACCCTCCGTCGGCAAGTCGGCCCCCAAAGCGTTGGAGCTCGAAGATGACCTACCTGATGTATTATAGCATATTGCTGCCGGGCACGCAATATCAAATTGGGGGCGCGCCGCCTAGCCCTCCACGAAAACTCCACAATTACGTGGTATAATGAGGCCGGCTGAAAGCCAGACCTGGTCTGGCTGGGCGAGATAACACGCGCACGGATCGGAGGGCGCTATGGCGCGGATATTGGTTGTGGACGATGACATCAAGATCGTGCGGCTGGTGCGGGCCTACCTGGAGCAGGCTGGCTACCACGTGCTCACCGCGCACGATGGCAATGCAGCGTTGCTGCTCATGCGTCAGGAACGCCCGGATCTGGTGGTGCTGGACCTGATGATGCCCGGCCGCGATGGGTGGGATGTGACCCGCATCGTGCGTGGCGACCCGGACCTGGCGCCTACGCCCATCATCATGCTCACGGCACGCATCGATGATACGGACAAGATCCTGGGTCTGGAGCTGGGCGCGGACGATTACATCACCAAGCCGTTCAACCCCCGCGAGGTGGTGGCGCGGGCACGGGCCGTGTTGCGGCGAACCAGCGGC
>JAHJIN010000213.1 GCA_018823415.1 Chloroflexota bacterium
CCGGTGGGCGGGGCGTCGGCCGTGAGGTGGACCAGGCTTACCGCCGCGAGGTGGGCCGCGGTGAACCAAGCATCGCCAGTTGGTCCGGCCATGCCTGCGCCCAGGACCGTGCCGGGCGGCAGGTCGTGCGTGGCAATGACCGGCACCGGGGCCTGACCGCCCGCCACGCTGGTGGTAAGCAGGAACAAGAGAGCGAGAATAAAGCTGGACAGAACGATGCGGTGCATGGCATACCTCCCCGTCGTAGATTCTTGCATCAGGACGCCGATAATGACCAGCGGATCAGATGACACATCGCGCTGTTATCACCGCCGGGGCGTACCACTCGATCCGGTCTGGCGGTCGCCAGGCCACTCTGTTTCGCCGTCGATTTTCTAGGGGCTGGCTTCAACCAAACCGGCCGCAGCGAAGGCGTGTACGGTCAGCTCGGAACTGCCGTTCAGAATGCTGACAAAAAACACGGGCACCGGCAGGGCCACATAGACGCCTACGGCCGGTTCTGACGTCGTCCAGATAGTGGAACCACCCGGGGCGGCCGGGGCTACGGGAGGAAAGCCGGCGATGGTGCCTCCCCCCGGATCGGGGAGCACCCGGACCTCCACGGTGTAGCCCGCGAATCCCCGGCGGTCCAGGGCGGCCTGCGCCGCGGCCCGGGCGGACTGTTCGGCCGCTACCGGGTCCAGGGCCAGGTGCCCACTGGCATATAGCGGGCCGTAGTCACGACCATAGGCGGCGCCCTGCAGGGCCGCATCGGTACACACCTGATACGCCCAAGATTTGGCCTGGAGCAGGGCATACAGGTCCACCAGGACGGCCACCAGGACGATCAGGGCCAGCATGATCAGGAAGCCCAGGATCGCGCTGCCTTGCTCGTTTCCCAGCCGACGGCCGGCGTGCCGCAGTCTACGGATAACGTTCGATGGGCTGACTGTGCTGGGCTTCAAGTTGTACGCTCCCCAGGGTCATGAGCGGAACATCAAACGCAAAGTCCACGTGGGCCTCGACCGTGAGCAAGGTTCCAAAGCGGCCATCGCCGACGTGGGGTGTCCAGGAGAAGGCATCGGCATAATCCTGCCCCAGGACACTGTGCTGGATCTCGACGCGGATCAGGTTCTCGGCCATCGCCCAATCATCCGGGGCCAGGCTCAGGTGCCGGGCCGCGTTATAGGTGCCTACGTCGAGCGCCTGCTTGATCGACACGGCCCGGGCGAACTCGAAAGCCCCAAAGGCCAACAGCGCCAACGCCAACAGCGCCAGCAGCATTTCGATCAGGATCGAACCGGCCTCACCGGATCGCCGGGCGCTCATAGACTGCCGGCCAGGGCCTCGAACCGGCCGGCCAGGGCCTGCAGCACGGCGATGACGGACATGCCGACAATCGCCAGGACCAGGGCTGCGACGATGATCCATTCCAGCGTGACTTCACCGCGTTCGCCGGCGATCAGGCGACCGCGCACATATTGTGCGATGTTCCATACGAATAACATGGCATAGCTCCCGCTAGAATGGCAATTCGCCGTCCGGTGGGGTAGGCCTACCCGACTGGCGCCCCGGGCTCAGCGGGCTCGTGGCCGCATCCCAACAGGCCCGCAGCCAGACCGTCTCCGGGGCATCGAGGACCAGATCGGCTGCTTGGCCATCGATCACTGGGTAGCCCGTTGCCCAGCCGGCATCGCCGCCGTACAGCATACCGGTGGTAGCGCCGGGCTCGCGTACGAATATCCACTGTTCGCCAAACTCGTTCTCAAAGTAGCCCAGGTAGCGGCCTGGTTGTTCAGCGATGGTGGGCGGTGTCCCGCAAGCTGCGGCATGGTGGTTGGTAATCCGCAAGATGGTCTGGTTTGACATGGTGTAGCCCTCCTTCCAGGGGCTGCGATCACCCTCGCGAGGCGGACCCGGCCGACCCCGCGAGGGGATCCCGGTGCAGTGGCAGCTATCTACTATGGCGCGAAGTTGCCCACAGGAATCGAGTCGATCCCGCTGGACACGGTCTGGGCCTGGTCATGCCCCGAGTTCGCCAGCAGCAACACGCCTACGGCCAGAACAGCCAACACCACGGCGGCCAGGATGGCGTATTCAAGCAGGCTATCGCCTTCTTCGCGGGCGGTTGTGGCATGCAGTCGGTGCAGCCCGGTGGTCACCCGGGACGTGGTTCCCACGTACAGCTTTAACAACATGGCAAGACACCTCCTTTCTGTGAGATTAGATCAAGGGACATAAAAGCCCGGGACGCCGGTGATGGTCGCCAGCGCCCGTGCCAGGATCGGCAAGGCAAACAGAACCAGCAGAAGCGCGAACAAGGTGGAACCGGCGACGAGGATCAGTTTGCTGGGCGTGCCTTCGATGTCTTGCTCGCGCCGGGTGAGGATCTCTTGCGATACCTCGCCCATACTCTCCTGGAGCGCCTCCGCATAGGTGCGATTGCTATGCCCTACACTTTGGGCGCGCCGGCACAGGGTACGCAGCTCCCGCGACCGCAAATCGCCGGCCAGGCGTGCCAACAGTTCCTCCGGGGACCGGTCGTATTCGGCGCTGGTCACGTGGTGGTGCAGGCGTCGGCCCAGTACGCCCAGGCGGGCGACCTCGGCGGGCGATTCCGCGATCTCGCGCAGGGCCGCGGTCAACGACACGTGCAGTACCAGGCGCAGCCGCAAGGCCAGCAAAAAGTCGCGTACCTGGTCCAGGATCCGGGCCTGGGCGTTGCTGATCAGCATCCGCCGGATGACGACCGGGATCAAGCCTCCCAGTAGCCCGATCAGGAGTAGGGGCCAGAACCCCAGTTCCAGCACCAGGGGCAGGAGCAGCCCTATCCCCAGCACCATCCCCAGCGCGGAGAGACTGCGCCACGGCACGCCGGCGAGACCGTACAGTTCAGCCAGGGAGAACTCGACCGGTGGCGCGTCAGTGCGCTGGACGCGCAGCAAGGCCAGTAACCGCGGCGCCCTCCGGGGCCGGCGCTGCCAAGCCCGCTGCGCGGCTCGCTGCAGGTCGTGGGTGAGGTCAACCAATGACCAGGTCGCCAGCCCGGCAGCGACAGCCAGACAGCCGGCGATGACCAGGCCCAACGTTTCTGCCCCGGTCATCAGGCCAGCCCTCCCTTCAACCGCTCGCTCTCATAGTCAAAATACAGCGAGTTGGCTACTGCGCCGCCCAGGACCAACACGTAGATGACCTGGCGGCCGAGACTGGAATAGAAAAAGTCGGCAAACAAAGGCACCATAATCGCCACGGCCAACGCGGCCACCAGGGCCCCCTGCAGGGTGCGGATGGTGATGGACACCATGCGCAACACCACCCGGGAACGTTGTTGCAGGCGCTCCCGATCGCGCAGCCGGCCTTCGAGACTGTGCAGAGCGCCCAGGACCTCCTCTTGGCCGGCACGGGCCGCTTCACGCAGGATGTAAGCCAGGTAGGCCAGGTACGCATTGTCCCCGCTGCTGGCTACCAGGGTATCCAGAGCGCGGGTGGCGTCTGTCTGCATCTGGTAGTGTTGGCCGGCGCGTTCGAGCAGACCCCGTAGAGGTTCGGGACACTCTGGGGCCGCCGCGGCCAGGCAGTGAAACGGCATCGGGGTCAGCGCATATTGGGCGCGCACTTCTTCCACCAGGATGCGCACCTGGTCGCTGACGACGGCCCTCGCGGACAGCCTGGTGCGGGGGCCGAGATAGGCAGTAATCGTGATCCCAGCCAGCACCAGGCCCAGGGCAATCAGCGGGGCCTGGACGTTGACGTAGCCGGCCAGGATCAAGCCCCCGAGCAGAGGCCCGAACCGCAGGACGGACCGGCGACCAGGAATGATCGCGGTGGGCCTGATGGCTGCATCTTCCACCGGGCTGCGCGCCAGCAGCGTCTGCAAGCGAGAACGGCGGCGCCGTCGCCACCGTCGGCCAATGATGCGGGCCGCGTCGCGGGCGGCATCCAGCGTCACGTAGGTCAACAGGCCAGCTGCTATCGCCAGGGCCAAAGTTGTAACACCGGCCAGGATCAAACTCCACGGCATGGCGTGATTACTGCTCCGTTTCTAAAGCCTTGATGGTGCAGTGGATTTCCGATCCACACCGCCGGCCCAGGCGCAGCGGTGTGGGGTCAGCAAATGCCCAGACCCGGGGTGCCGGCTCGTGACCGCGCCATAGGCAGATCAGGCCATATACCCACCACGGCAAATGGCCAGGGTGCCTGGTTGTCAGGTTCAACTGGCCGGAGGACTGGTCCATGCTTGCGCCGCCCCTCGTTGATAGCGGGTTACCAACTCGTATCGCCCCTCGCGCAGGCCCTGGACGCGCACGATCTCGCGGACGAATCGCTGCCCCTGGTCGCCCATACCCAGGTGGATCACCACGCCAATGTTGCGGGCAATGCGCGTCTGGATCGCCTCCAGCGGCAATCTGCCCGTAGCCACGGTGAGGTCTTCCAGGCGCAACAGGGCGTCATAGGCCGAGTTGCTGTGAATGGTGCCCCAGGCCCGCACGCCCAGGTTGGCCGCGTGCAAAAAGTCGCCGGCCTCGTCGGCGACGATCTCGCCGACGATCATCAGGTGCGGCCGCGTGCGCGTGGAGAATACGTCCACCAACTGGCCCATCGTCACCGGGGCGTCCTGGTACTCTTCCTGGGTGACCAGGTGGAACGCCGGCAGGGGACCTTGATAGCGCAACTCGGCAAACTTTTCCACGATGCGCACCTGGCACCAGGGCGGCAGTTCGGCCGTCAGGGCGCTCAGTAACGTGGTTTTGCCAGCCCCCGGTTCGCCAGAGATCAGCAAACTGGTCGGCAACTTGGCGGCCAGCCCCACGAGGTAACTGCGCAATTGTTCGTCTGGCACCAATTCGGTCAACGCCAGGGGCGTCTGCGGGAATACTCGGATCGAGATGACCGTGCCGGTCGTCGAGACCGGGGGAATAGCCGCGGTGAAGCGGTGCCCGCCGGGCAGGGTGACCAGGACCATGGGATCGGCCGCCCGCAGTCGAGCCCGACGCAAGTCAGCCACCCGCACCGCCAGGGTCTTAAAGTACTCATCCGGGGCCAATGGCCCCAGGTACTCGTGGACCCCCCGCCGGATCATCGACACGTACCCCCCGGTTACGAATATGTCTTCGACGCCATCCTGGTCGATGAGCGATTGCAGCACGCCCAGCCCCAACATCCAATCCGCGAGGGTCTGGCCGACTTGCCGCCGCTCGCCGGGTGCCTGGACCAGGCCCCGGTCGCCCAGGGCCCGAATGATGGCCGCCGTGAATGTGGTGCGCTCCGCGGCGGGCGCGCCCCAGGACGGCACCGGGAAACTGCGCCGTTGCAGCTCCTCCTGGACCAGAGGGATCAGGGCAAACAGATTTACCGGGCCGACTGAACTGTCGGTTCTCGTTCCAAGGGTGACAAGCTGACCCATAGCTGGTACGCTCCTGACTGTTCCTCGCCCGTGATCTGCACGATACGGGCAGCGATGGTCGGCGATACGGCGACGGTGATGATGTTCAGGGGGATGACCTGGGTGCTGGCGGTCCGAGCGCTGCTCTCCAATTGCGAATCGGCCGCCAGTGTCGCGGTGCCGGCCGCCTCGCCCTTGCTGGATCGCACGTCCACCACCAGCACATCTGTCGCCAGGTATTCCACGGCCGCGCCCTGATCCTGGAGCAGCTGAGCGGCGGTCAACTTTGGGCCGCCCTGGGCCGGCGAGGCCATCGCGACCCGATAGATGTCGATGTGATGGCCGCGCTGCACCTGGCCGCCGACGGCCCGGTCCGGACGCACCGGGAAGGACACCACGGCCAATCGTGGGTCGGCGGTCAAGCGAAATCCCGCCGGCGCTACGGCCTGGTCCGGGTAGATGATCTGCCCCGGATGCAAGGTGATGGTGGTCAGTCGCCCCAGTACTTGCTCTGGCGTGTGGTAGATGGGTTCGTCCAGCAGGGTGCGCGGCAACTCGCGCAGCTCCAGGTCGTCGCGTTGGATGATGGTATAGGGCGGGATGACCCGGGCCGGGACCACGATCTCGACCGAGGCCACCAGATCGTCGTATTGCAGCCAGGCAAACACGCCAACGGCCAGGGCGACCACGATGCACGACGCGGCCATGAGCAGACTCGCACGACGACTGAGCATCAGATTACCTCCTCCAGCCGGGAAAGATGTGGGGCAGCATGGCGGCGCCCAACTGACCGGTCAGCCGGTGGGCCTGGCGCACCCGGGGCAACTGGACCTGACCGGGAAAGCCCCACGCTGCGGGATCCAGCCGCCCGGCCCGGTTGAGCAGGATAGCCGCGGCGGGCCGCTGCTGTTTGAGATAGGCGGCGTTCTCCAACGTGTCTGGCCGCGTGGCATCGCCCACGATCCACCACTGTTGAATCGGTAGCGGCTCGGCATCCAGGAGAAAATGAGGATAACCGCTGACGTCCACCAGGGTCAGGGTGTGCTGGCGGGCCAGATGGGTGAGGAACGTGGTGACCTGGTTGGCTGGCAGGTCGACCGCGTGTCGGACGTCCAGGGGCACCATGGTGATCCCGCGCCAGGTGCCCGGCTGCTGCCCCTCGGCCGCACACGCAAACAAATCGGGCAGGTCGGGATCGCAGAAGGCCCGGAATGCGCTGGTCCCGTGGCAAAACTCCACCGCCAGCACGGGTAAGTGGGTGCGGTGGGCAAAAGCCACGGCCGTATCCAGCGTGATGGTGGTCTTGCCTACGCCACCCGAATACGCGACGAACGCCGCCGCCTGGGGTTGCAGGGCTTCGATGTCCCCATTGGCCGCCAGCGCTTGCTCGATCCAGCTTGCCGGATCGGCCAGGAACGTCGCGGCCTGGACGTAGGGAATCCCGCCACGCTGCAAGGTTTCAGCCACCAACTGCCAATCCATCTCGCCCAGGAGCTGCTCGGGCGGATCGACCACGACCAGCCGGGGAGCCGTATCGATCAGGCGATAGATGCCATCCGTGGAGCGCGGTTCGCCAACCAGCGTCCACCTGACGTGGCGCTCGCGCAACTGCTCGTCGAGGATGCGCCGAATGTCATCCAGTTTGTGACTCGCGATAATGGCGCCTAATTGACGGCGTCTGCGGAAGGATAGTCGCATGTTTTTTTTCCTTTGCGTGGCATCTGCATAGAGCCGGGTAGATGACGCTTTCGTGATCGGATCAGGCCAGACTATCGCCAAGTCGCGGCGCCAGCGGCCCATCCTTCAGCCGCCACAACGCTCCCCGGGGGTGCGCCGCCGGCGATACCGCAACCCAATCTCGGCCGCCAGGGCCAGCAAGTACCCCATCCGCAAGGCGCCAACGACCGGCGGCCATCCCCGGATCGGGCCGATGAACGCGCCCAGTTCCACGTCGCCCACTCTTGCCAGCATCGCCGGGTGGTGCAGGCGCCGGCCCCGCAGCGGGCCCATGCCGGCCAGATGCGGCAGCGCAGATAGGCGTGCGGCCGCGCCCTTCTGCCGGGGGCAGCTCGCCGGGCTGTGTAACGGCTGGCCTAGTAACCCGATCAGCGTTCATCCGGTACCTTCGCTTCGCTGCTGCCACTGGTGGATCAGCAAAAAGTCGGCCAGGGTCTCGCCCAGCATATAGTCTGGGTAGGCCGAGCTCGTGAATATGATGTCCGTCGCGTCTGCGGCCTGGGCTGCGCGGGACGCCAGCCGTCGCAAGGCCGCCAACTCGTGTTGCTCCCGGACCAGCGCCGCCAGGCATTGGAATTCCACGGCCTGACTGGGCGGCCACTCGTGGGTCTCGATGCGCTGGTTCAATTCCAGGATCAACACTTGGGTTGCCTCTTGGCCACAGTCCGGGGCAAGACCTGGAGCATCTGGTAGACCATCTGATCGTCATCCAGGGCGCCCGGTTGGTGGCAGACCCACACACGATGCGTGTCGCCTTCCGGGAAGCGGCGATCGGCCTCCACCGGCCGGGCTGAGCGCAGCGGCGACGCATCGCCCGGGGCGCTATGGTCATCCGACCACGCGCCGCTGGCTGTCGGTGTCCCCACGGCCGTGAAGCTATAGTCGACGGTGCTGAACCGGGCCTCGCCCCGGGGAGCCGGGGAGAGACTCCACCACGCCACCATTACGCTGACGATGCCCAGTCCCAGCACGAGCGACCAGGCCCGGCCCCCGCCCGGCCATGGGCGACCGTTTCTGCTCCGCATTTCCGGCATCGTCAGCCTCCCAGCTCGGCTTTCAGCCGCTGATAGTGGAGGCGCGGCGACCAGTTGGCATCCACCAGGCTGAACGCGGCCTGCTCCGAGCGGGGGGCCAGCGGCGCATAGTTGAGATTCCACCACCAGACCGCCCCGGCCTTGTCCTGCCGCAAGAGCTTGAGCGTTTCGGCCAGGTAGTCGCCCAGGATGCTCTCTGGATTATCCTGGGCATACTCATACCCCGGGACCGGATCGCGCGTGCTGGCATAGCCGCATTCGGTCACCCACAAAGGCTTGCCAGCGGCGACGGCCTGGAGTTCCCGATACCGCAGGATGTAAAAGCTGGCGTGGCAGCCGTACATGGGATTCTCGCCGCAGCGGCTGTTCACCGGCGCGTTGGGCGGATTGTTGAATCCACTGACGTGCGCCCCTACCGCATCGCAAAACGCCAGGCCCCCGGCGGCCTTGAGTTGCTGCAAAAAGCCCACGTCATCGCTGGCCGTGTAGCCGTCGGACACCCCAGTAGGCGTCAACCCGGCCGAGACGACCACGACTGCCGGGTCTACGGCCTTGATGCGGCGGTAGGCTTCTTTGAGCAGGGCGGCATAGGCGGTCGCGCTGCATGGTCCGCCCCACTCAGCGGCCAGGTTGGGCTCGTTGTAGACCTCGATGGCCTGGACCTGCCCCTTGTACCGGCCCACCAATGCCGCCACAAAGTCCCCGTAAGCGGCCGGGTCAATGCGCGACCCGCTTTGCGCCCAGGCGGGGGCCTTGGTGACCGAGAGTAGCAGTTTGAAGCCTCGTCCATTGGCTTCGTGTACGGCCTCGTCCAGGAAGCGCCAGTCACGCTGGCCCGGCATCCCCTCAAAGTCGCGCCAGATTACCTGTTGCCCCAGCCATTGGATGCCCAGGGCAGCGGCCAGGTCCAGGGTGCGCTGGCGGTCGGCCGGGGCGATGAGCAGATTGGCCCGGACCCCTACCCGCATTGCTCCGCCAGCTCGCGCCGAACTGGCAGAACCCGATTCGGGACTGGGTATCGGCGTTGCCGTTGGCGGCGGTTTTGCCGGCGCGGCTGTGGTGGGCCGTGCCGTTGACTTGGCCATGGCCGCAGTGGGCGATACCGCCGTCGGTGATACAGTGGCCGGTAGCGTTGGCGTAGGCACCGCTGTGGTGGCGCGCGTTGGCCCCGGTACAGTCCCTGGCGAGGCTGCCTGTTCCGCAGTAGCCGGGGGCAGCACCCGTGTGGACTGCGGCGTCGGTGTGGCTTCACTCAAGAAGCGCAACATGCCTGGCGTGGGCGGCTGCAGGAGGGCCTGCACGTTAATGTCCGGCCAGGTCGCGCCCGGACCACCCAGCCAACCTAGCACGCCGCCAACGAGAGCAAGCAAGACGATCGCTAAGAAGAGTTGGCCCAGGATTTGCCAGAACCGCAGGTTACTGCTCGATGACACCTTGCACCTCGATGACCGGCACCGGAATGACGCTGGAACAGCCCCGGTTCTGCTGGGGGATCGCCACCTTGACGCTGGTTTCGTACCAGTTCGGGGCGCCATCCTCGCGCAGATCGATCAAGTGCCAGCCATTGAACTTGGGGACCCAATCGCATTCGGTGCATACCCAGTAGGCGTTACCGGATTGACCAGGACACACATCGCCGCAATAGTTGAGATACGAAGTGGCTTGCCGGCGGCAGGTGCCATCCGGGTTGCGGGGCACGCAGCGGTCTTCGCCGTCCACGCACTCCCACTCGTCGAATTGGACTGCCCAGAACAAGGCCCAGTAGGTCGTGTAGCGCACCTGGTAGGACGGCAAGCCGTCCGGCCCGTTCTGCGGTTTGCCCCACGAGCTGGTCTGGTAGGTGTGCTGCACTTGCTCTCCGGAGGCAATGGGGGCTACGAGATTCCAGGAGCGCTCGTCAAAGTTCCAATTGGGTTGGGGCGGATAGGGGCCGGGCACGCCTACGCCATAATCCCACTGGGGGGAGTCGATCCGCACCCACTTGAGGCCCAACTGATAGTGACGGTAGCGCCAGGTCTGCACCCCCATACACGTGGTCCGGTCGTCCGGCACGCCCTCGGGAAGCTGGTTGGACCAGAACTCGGCCACGTTGTGGCTGGCCGGGTCGGCGATGAACGCCGTCTCATGGCCGACCAGGCTGCGCGGATAGGGTGTCCGGTAGACCTCGACACAGGGGATCACGGCCTGCACCTGGGCGATACAGTCCGGGTCGACCTGGACCCGTCCGCCGGCGCCAATGAGCGGTTGGCACACTGGCGTGGGGGCAATGGACGTCGGTCCCGGCGTGCGCGAGGGGGTAGGCGTGCCCCAGCACACGTGACAATCGCCCTGGTAGCGGCCAATGAGCAGATCGGTCAGGCAATCGTAAATGTACGTCACGTCGCGCCCATACGCCGGCGAACAGCCGGTTGCCACCTCGCACAGGTGGACTTGGTACCGATCCAGGCACGGGGTAGGGCTGGGCGTCACCGGGGGGCGCGTGGGTTGCGGGATAGCTGTAGGGCCACCGGGCGTGGGCGGCACGTCGGTGGGGCGCGGGACAGCGGTAGGCGGCGGCGGTGGCTCACTGGGCCAGCCGCAGATCCAGGTGTATACTCCCCCGCCAATAAGAGTACAGGCACAGACCTGCCCTTCAGGACACGCAAGTGTGCAGGGAATACCGCCACACCCGCCCCCTTGCGCCAGAGCAAAGCGGGGCTCAAATCGCGACTGGCTGGTGACCATCAGGCCGGTAATCACAGCGATGAGAATTGCCAGGATAGCAGCGCCGGGGATGTATCGGTCAATCCTGGCATTCATGGCGTTTCCTCCGGGAATGTCACCGGAGGCGTACGTACCGCAGCGCTGCGCCAGCGCCCCAGTTGGTCGTCGTAGAGCATCGTGATGATCGCCATCCCGCCGGGCACCGCCTTTTCCTCTACTACCTCGCCGGTGGCGAGCGAATACCACCACACCGTGCCCCCGGCCCACGAATCGCCCAGGTAAACCTGGCGCCCATCGGCGGCAAAGTTCTTCACCTCGATGCGCCGATCGATTAGCTCGCTGCGGTAGGCCTGCCCCTTGTCACGGAAAAGAGCCACCCCGCCGGCCATCTCCTGGAGCCGCTGCCCCGTGTAATACTGCTCGAGCAGATCTACGGGAGAGCTGGATTGGGTCAGGGTCACGACCTGGGTCAGGAACCACCGTTCCGCGGCCCGGTAGTCATCCTCCACCATCTGGTAAACCCGGGCGTCATCGGTTACTCCCACTGGACGGCCGGTGAGGCTACTGGTCTCCAGACGTACGGTCCAGGTAATCGGCCGGCCGCCCTGGATGCTGCCCACGGTAGGGGTCCCAGGCGGCACGTGGGCGATGGCGTTCGGATCCAGTGGCACCGGGTCGGCCGGTTGGTTCATGAACACGACGGCCAGGCCCACGATACTCAACACGAGGAATATCCCCACGAAACCGAACCATCGCAGCAGCCGCTTGGCCGCAGTCGTGCGCTGGCCCCGTTGCATCAGCATGTTTCGTTCTCCTGTCTGGTGCGCATCACTGCCACAGGTGCTCGATCCCATAGTGGGGGCGGGTAGTGCTTTCCCCCCGCACCCAGGCCTGATTGATGCCCAGTAGGCGCATGAAGGACATCTCTACCTGGAGGCGTACTCCTACGGTCACCCGGTTGCGGGTGACCGTGATCCGTTCGATTTCGGTCCCGGCGCTTCTGTTGGCCAGCACGTAGCTCCGGGCCGTAGTGGCAGCCAACTGTTCGTCCAACCGCACCTGGTTGGTCTGCTCAAAGTAGACGGTATCGATACACTGACTGGCCGCCTGGGCGGCCATATCGGCCGTGAGTTGCGCTTGGCGATAGCCTTGATAGAGCCGGCCCCCGTCAAAGACCAGACCCATCAACAGGAAGGCCAGCGCCAGCAAGATCGCAAACAGGACCAGATACTGACCGGCCTCTTGTTTCTCCTTCGTGCGCCCCCGGCCGATGACCGTGTGCCAGATGTTGGACATGATCCATCCCCTAGTTCGACCAGCGAGATTTGTGCTTCTCGATCTGCCCATATGCCGTGGCTGACAGGGGTACGCTCAGGTCCGGGTAGAATACTTCCAGGAAGAGGATGTCCCCCACGTCGATGTTGTACTGCACCTGGCAGTACAGCCGGTTACCCCGACCACCCAGGTAGCCGCCCACGTGGACCTGGGCTGGCCGGGGGTCGATGTTGTAGCCGGCCAACGTCGACCGGGCCGCCAGGGTGGCCTGTTCGTGCTCTCGCCCGGCGCTCAGGCTCTCGATGCCGGCGCGCACGCCATCGTAGGCGGCGTTGTCCAGGGCCACCTTGACGTAGAGCACGCGCCCAAAGAAAATCACGCCGGCGATGAGCAGCAAGACCACCGGCAAGAGCAGGATGAACTCCAGGTAGGCTTGCCCCCGTTCGCTATGCCGGAATCGGCGCCACATCGTATCGCTCCTGGCTCTAGTGCGGGGGTGCAGCTCGGTTTTCATTCCCATCGTTCAGGTGGGCCCGGGTAGAACTGCTCGTCGCGTAAGAAGGCGCGCGAGCGGATACGCAGCAAACCCAGGCCAAACGGTGCCGAGTATTGGTAGTCGATACTGCCAATCACGCTGCGCAGGTCGCCGGCATAGCCGATGGAATAGTGCTGTTGGTCGGGGGCTGTTCCACCCAGCCCGGCCTGCAGGATGCGATCCGTCGTCGCGTAACCGTTGTGCAGGCTGCCGCCGTGCCAGACTGCCGCCGCGCGCGTGCCGTCGTGGATGGCCACGGCGGCGACGGTCTGATTCCACCAGTACCAGGCCAGGGAGCCAAAGACCCCGGCGAGAAAGATCGCCAACGACAATAGCAGGACGAATTCCAGATACGCCTGGCCGGTTTCGCCATCATGGCAGCGCATAACGCGACGATAGAGATGGGTCAGCATCGGGTGTCCTTTCTGGACTGGATCGAGGCAGCACGAACCGGCACGACTGGTCGTGCCGCCCCACCCCAGTCCTGTGCGCCCGGCACTAGAAACTGATGCCGCGCACGGCCGCGGCGGCGTCCTCGAACAGGCCATTGATGGCTCCATACAACGCCGCGATGGCCGCGACCACCAGCAGGGCAAAGCCAACAATGACGATATACTCCAGAAAATCTTGGCCTTCCTGCCGGGTCAACATCGTGGAGAGCTTGGCGCTCAGGGTGTTGACCAAGAACATCAGACCAATGTACCCTTTCCAGGTTATTGTTTGTGCAGTCATGAGATTACCTCCTTGAGTTTGGTTCGTCAGAATAGAGCAGCCCGGGGGCCACACTAGCGATACAAAGGGTCACATCACCTCCTTTGGGGGCGTGGTCGCCAGTTACATCAACTGCGTCAAGATCAACATCACGCCCGGACCGCCGATGATGATGGCAATCGCTGGCAAGATAAAAGCCCCCAGGACCAGGGTCATAAAGATCGGCGTGCGCATGCCCTGGGACAAGGCGGTCATTTCGACCTGTTCCCGGATCTGCTGGCCCAGATTTTGCAAGCCTGCGGTGAGCCCCTGGCCGTGATGTTCGGCCGCAGCAATCAACCCGACCAACCGTTGGGCCTCGTTGACGTGGGCATAGCGCTGGCCAAACGCGGTCATGGCCCCGCTGATGCCGGGTCCATAGCGCTGGGTGCGGTAGTCATACGCAATGCGCTGCAACTCCTGGGTAAACAACCCCCCGCGCCGGCGGGACAATTCCGCGATGGCCTGGTCGATGGTCTTGCCCGCCGCGACCTGCACTGACAGGCGATCCAGGACAAAGCTCATCTCGGCCAGCAGATCCGTACGGCGTTGGTTGATCAGTCGACGCACCTGCAAATCCGGCCAGAACAGACCCGCCACGCCCAGCACCAGGGGCAACCACAACAGGCCCGGGCCTAGCCCTAACAAGGCCACAGCACAGATTCCCACGATGAAGGCCCCCAGCGCATAGAGGATCTTGTAGGCGTACAGATCATTGACGGTGCGATAGCGGCGCGGCCGGCCGGCTTGATCCAACATCTCGACATCGCGGTCGGCCCGTTTGAGCAATTGACGCAGCCGCTCGCCCCAGGACGTAAATAGCGGCCCTAGCAACCGATCCAGCAA
>JAHJIN010000214.1 GCA_018823415.1 Chloroflexota bacterium
GGTCCAGCCCGCCGGCCTCGGTGCGCAGGATATCCAGGCCCAGGGCGTGGAAGGTGCAGACGGTGATGCCCGCGCCGGTCCCGTGGGGCAGGGCCTCGGCCAGGCGGGCCTGCATCTCGCGGGCGGCCTGGCGAGTAAAGGTCACGGCCAGGACGGTCTCGGGGGCGGCGCCGCCGCTGCGGACCAGGTGGACCACGCGCTGGGCCAGAACGCGCGTCTTGCCGGTGCCCGGTCCGGCCGTGACCATGACCGGCCCCGGGGGATGCTCCACGGCGGCCCGCTGCTGGGGGTTGAGGGCCGGGGCCGGGACATCCACCGCGCCTGGGTCCGCCGCGCCCCGCAGGTAGGCCAGCACCGCCGGGTTCGGTGGGGCCAGGGGGCTGCGGTCGCCGGGCTGGGGCCAGGGGCCATCGTCCGGCGCTGCTGTCGGGGCCGGGGGCGACTCGTCCGTGACCGCCGCGTCATCGCCGTAGATGCGGCCCTCCCAGTAGGCCAGCTCCGGGTCATCGAGTGTGGCCTGACCGGCCGGGAGTGTAGCATCGTCGCCCCCGGTGGAACCGGCCGGGACCGGCGGCGCTTGCTGGTACAGCCAGTTCCAGTAGCCCGGCTCCGGGTCGCCGGGGTCAGGGATGGTGACCCGGCTCCAGGGGACCTCGACGTCAGCCCGGGCCGTGTCGGCCGGGCGGCCGGCAGCGTCAAGGTTGCGCCAATAGGCGGGCCAGTAGATAGCATCGTCTTCTGGGGCTGGTAGCGCTGGTGCACCGGCCAGGACCGGCCCCTGCATCAGGCTGGCGATGTAGCCGGGGTCCGGGTCCTCGTCCGGGCTGGCCGGTGCCGGTGTCCAGGGGCTCTCGACGTCGGCCAGGGCGGTGTCAGCGGGCCGGCCTTCAGCGTTGAGGAGGCGCCAATAGGCGTGCCAGTAGGCCGGGTCATCATCTGGCGGGGTGGGCAACGCGCCGGGCATGGTCATCACTTCCCTTCGGTGCTGGGCTGGGTGCTAGGCGCCGGACAGTCCCGGGCGGGCCGTTCGGTCCGTATCCAGGTCCAGGCCGTAGTCGCTGGCCTCCCCCCGCAGCGCCTGGCGGAGGCGGTAGGCCAGCGTCATCGCGCCGACGAGGAAATCATCGTGGGTGTAGGGCACGCTGGCCTGGAGCTCGTACAGGTGCACGGCATAGACCTCGTCCTCCCAGTGCCGGCCCGGGGGACACGAAACGCACACGTTCACCTCGCCGCCGTTGTCGCAGAGCTGCACCCAACCGTAGGGCCGGGTCAGGAGCCAGACGCTTTCCCTGTCCTGGCTGCGCAGGGTGCCGCCCAGCAGTTCGGCCACCCGCGCCCAGTCAATCTCGGCAAAGCGAGGGTGCCAGGGGCCCACGTTCATCCGGTGCCGCCCGGCTCTGCCCGCTGCCGGTTCCCATTGGGCACCAGGGGAAGGGGACCCAGGTAGCGGGTGCAGCGGTGGCCCTGCTCGTCGCGCCAGACCTGGTACAGATAGGGACCATGGCCGGGCCCGGTGCGGCAGCGGCAGGTGGGCTTGCCGCAGCGCACGCGACGCACCTCGGTCCAGCCGGTGGGCTGGTCGGCGGTGCTCTCGGCCGGCGCCGGCTCGGTCATGGCAGATGCCCCTGCTCCTTGAGGGAGCAATACCGTCCGCCGCTGCCGCCCAGGATCAGGTGGTCCAGCAGCGGGATGCCCAGGAGTTCGCCGGCCTGGGCCAGCTCCCGCGTCAGCGCCACGTCTTCGGGCGAGGGCTCCACCTCGTGGCTGGGGTGATTGTGGCCGATGAGGATGGCGGCGGCCCCCTGGCGCACCGCCTCGCGCAGCAGGTCCGCCGGGCGGAACGGGCTGGCGTTCAGGGTGCCCCGGTAGGCCATCCGCACGTCCACGACGCGGTTCTTGGTGTTGAGCAGGAGCACGTGGACCTCCTCCTGCCTCAGCCCATTGGCCCGGTCGGCTCGTTCGCGCAGGAGGCGGGCCGCGTCGGCCGGGCACTGGATGAGGGGGTACTCCTCCTGGCCATCGGTCTGGTGCCGGCGGCCCAGCTCTAGCGCGGCCAGGATCTGGCAGGCCCGGGCCTGGCCCACCCCGGGCACCTGGCACAGGTCCGAGAGGCTGGCCTGGGCCAGGCGGTCCAGGCTGCTGAAGCGGGCCATCAGGGCATA
>JAHJIN010000215.1 GCA_018823415.1 Chloroflexota bacterium
GGACGAGGTGGGCCGCCTGGGGGGTGGCCTGGGGTCGCCGCTGATGCTGATGCTGCGCCCGGACCTGGGCGACCAGTTCTACCCGGACCTGGTCGTCAGCCACCCGGGACAGATCGACGAGATGTACGTGCTCGTCGAGACGACCCCGGAGCGGGCCGCAGCTTTGCAGGGCGGTGTGGAGTTTATGGGGGAGCGAAAACTCAAGCGCAAGGTGCGCACCCGGATCACCAAGGGCCAGCCGGGCGTACCGTGGCGCGTCAACGGCGCCACGCCGGCGGGCTGGACACCACCGCCGCCGGCCGCCGTAGAGAACGCGCCGGCGCAGCCGGTGCAACTGGCCCTGTTTTAACCACGTGACCATCACCCTACCCGGCGGGCGCTGCCCCCGCGTGGGGTGAGCGCCCGCCAATATCTTCATTGGAGGGCAACATGAACAACGCCAAAACCGTCAACTTGCACGGCATGACCGGCTATGGGCCGACCGCCAAAAAGGCCCTGGAGGACGCGCAGGAGCGCATTCGCCGGGCACTGACCGGTGACTACGACCCCATCGTGGTCGTGGCGCCGACCAGCGGCGAGATCGCCGTCATCTATCGGGATCCCATTGGGGGTTGGACGCGGCAGATCTATGACCGCGCCGGCACCCTCGTGTCGGACTCGATGGGCTACGGCCATGACATCGACCGGGCAGGCATCGAACGCTCGGTACGCCAGGACCTCGCCCAGCGCACCTTCAAGCTGGACGGTCCCACCGGGTTGGACGTGCTCGTCGACCCGGTGGGCCACCGCACGCACATGGACTGGATGCAGTGGCAGTACCGCTACCGCGCCTGGCACGAGCACGGCGCCGATAACCCGCAGGCCCGCACGATGGCCAACGATGGCCAGTGGCCGCCGGGCGTACCGCTCTGGACACCGGAGGGGGAGCCATGAGCACTACTCTCACCGGGACCTGGTACGTGACCGTCTGGCGCATCGACGCGGCCTCCGGCCGCACTGTTGAAACGGGCCAGTACGTGACCGTCCCGTTTCGCCTGAGCGTCAGCGCCACTGGCCGGGGGACCATTACCGATCACCCTCGCGGGATCATCGGCAACGAGCAACCCCAAAAAGTGACCCACACGCTGCGCGGCCTGAACACCACCCCGGCCTACGGTCGGGGTCAAGACAACAGCGGCAAATGGTATGAGACCATCACCTGGGTGGGAACCTATCACCACGTGATGGGCCGTTGGAACCGGTTTGGTGTCCAGGACGAACTGGAAGTCCAGACCTGGGATGGCCGCACGATCTATGTGCGCTGCGAGTACCTGCACCGCAAGGAGCACGTGTTCGTCAGCACCATCGCGGAACTGGACGAGCCCAGCCAGCAAGCGCTGGCAGCGCTCCTGAGCCAGCGCCGCGCCGGCGGTCAGTGCCCGCAGCAACTAAACCTGTTCGTGGAGGTGGACGTGGACCATGCCCCTGGTCGGGAGCCAGGAGGTGCAACGTGAACGATGATAAGGCCGGGCTCGGCATCGCCGGGCTGGATAAGAACCTGCGCCTGGACGAGGTGGACCGCATGGTCCAAGCGGCCGGTTTCGGCATCGCCGGCGTGAACTGCCATTCGCTCGGGGAGACCGTCGCGACGATGGTCAGCGTGGCCAGCCCGGCCCGCTGCGGCATTGCCGGCGAGATCCCCTCCCGCCATCGCCAGGACAGCCTGGCGTTGTTTGGCATAGCCGGCAACCCTGGCACGACGGTCGCCCGCCCAGCCATCGAAGGGCTGGGCCTGCGCCCGGGCATGGCCCGGGAGCTGCGGGCGGAACAGCAACGCCTGGAACGGGCCTGCCTGTTTCCCGACGTGTTTTTCGTGGTGACCAAAAGCGGCCGGCTGCGCTTCCGCCGAGGCCGCGAGCGCCTGTATGCGCCCGGCCAGCGCCGGTTGCCGGTCATCCTGGACAGCGCGGCCTATCGCGCCTGGTCCACGGCGCAGCGCCTGGCGGCGGGCAAAAAGCGGTCTGATCCCATCATCGAGGGCGTGCACCGCACGCCAGAACGATATCAGGCTGCCATCGACCTCATCGCCCCGGGGCCGGTGGGAAACGTCCACCCCCTGGGCGCGATGGCCTACGACTTTATCGACGACCCGGACGGCCAGCGCACCCGCCGCATGTATCGGCGGTTCTGCGCGGATGGCTATCCGGTCATCCCCATCTTGCCCATCCGGGCCTACTATGACCCGGCGCTCACGCCGGCGCAGAACGCCGCGCAGCACGCCCGCCACCCCGACATGCGCTACTACACCGGGCAGGCGCGGCTGGTGGCCATCGGCGGCCTGGTCAAAGGGCCGGTGCCCCGCGACCAACGCATCGAGTACATCGCAGCCCTCTGCGCGGCCTACCCCGACCACTATTTCTGGTGGCTCGGGCAGGCCAACTATATCGTGCTGAACGGCTTGCGCGATAAGGGTCTGCTGGACCAGAACTATTCGGACGGGACTTGGTGGATCGCCGATGCGGTCTGTCAGCGTATCCCGGTGGTCCAGCAGGGCTACCTCAAGATGATCAAGCTGGCCCGCGACTGCCAGTCGTTTTTTACGACCGGCGAGCGGATGCGGGCCAACCTGCGCAGCATCCTGGCTATGTACGCCGGCCAGATCGAGGTGCCGCACGAGCCGACGCCCAAGCCCGCGGACGGGCGGGACCCGGCGGCGGTGCGCCAGCTGGCGCTGGGCTTCCAGCAGGATGAGCTCTACCAGGATTTGACCCGCACGCCTCTGACCGACCAGGGCGTTGGCGCCGGGGTCTACGAAATGGCCCTGGGCGTCGGCGATGAAGACATCGGCGATGAGGAAGGCGCGTAATGATGAGCTACTCGACGGGGGCCCTCGGACCCCTGTCGGGGAACGAGGCCCCCGTAGCATACTACGGGAGGTAAGCAATGAAACTGCACCAGATTCTCTATGAGCAAGTGCCGTTCACGAACATCGCCACGCC
>JAHJIN010000216.1 GCA_018823415.1 Chloroflexota bacterium
CCAGCCAATGACGAGCAGGCAGATGAGATGCCACTTCATGAAGCCTCCTCCACAGCTATTTGGGAGGAGAGTGTAACACAGAATGGCTGGTCGCGCCAGTTTCTGCCGGACACGCCAATCAACCGACTTTCAAACTATACCATATTCGATACCTTGTCGCCGATGCCGCCGACTTGTTTGATGCCGTCGATGCTGGCAAACGGGCCATTCTTTTCCCGGTACTCGACGATGCGCTGGGCCAATGCCGGCCCGATACCGGGCAAGGTTTCGAATTCAGCAGTGGTGGTGGTGTTGATGTTGATCTTGCCGCCGGCGCCGCTGCCAGTGGTGCCGGCCGGGGTCACCGGCGGGCTGGCCTCCTCCCCAATCCTGGGCACATAGACCTGCTCCTCGTCGCGCAGCCGATGGGCCAGGTTGACGCGGGCCAGGTCAGCCTCTGCCGTGGGGCCGCCGGCTGCCTCGATGGCCTCGTCCACCCGCGCGCCGTCTGGCAACTCGTATACGCCGGGTGTTTGCACGGCGCCGCTCACATACACCGCGATGCGCGCCGGCATGGCGGTGGGTGGAGGCGCCGGCGTCGCTGGCCTGATCTCGATAGGGGGTGGAGCCGGCCGGTTCAAGAACACCACCACCGTCCCGGTCACCACCAAGTTCAGTAACGTGATCAGGATATAGCCCCGATAGCGGATCAGCCAGTCGGTCACGAGCCGTTTCTCCCACCCTAACCTGGATAAACCAGCGCCAATCAAGCCGGCGCTTTTGGAAATTCTTGTTCGCTGTACAAGGATTTTACTGGTTAGGCTCTGAACATGGGCCAGCGTCACTGGTCTGAGGCAATTGTACCACAACGAACACGGATTTCAAGCTCGCTCAGCGCGGCGCCTATTGCCCGCCGATGAGCACGTCGCCGATGCGGAGGTGCGGCGCACCGATGCCAACTGCCAGGCCGCCCTGGCCCTTGCCGCAGGTGCCCGCGCCGATCCATTGGAAGTCGTCGCCCACCGCCTGGACGTTGCTCAGGGTGACAAAGAGATTGCCGCTCAGCACCACGTCGCGCACCATCTCGGCAATCTCGCCGTCGCGGATCATATAGGCATAGCCGGCGCTAAAGGAAAAGCTCTCCATTGCCGTTTGGCCACCATAGGCGTCGCAGGCATAGATGCCCTGGTCAATGTCGCGGATCATGTCCTGGAACGAGGTGTCGCCAGCCTCGACAAAGGTGTTGGTCATGCGCACGATGGGCGGATAGCGATAGCCGCTGGCCCGAGCGTTGCCGGTGGGCGTTTCGCCCATGCGGGCGGCCGTCTCGCGCGAGTGGAGCCGGCCCACCAGGATGCCCTCTCGAATGAGGTCGGTGCGCCCGGTGGGCGTGCCTTCGTCGTCATAGGGATGCGTGCCGCGCATGCCCGGTATATTGCCGTCGTCGGCAATGGTGAGCATGTCGGGGCCAAAGCGCCGGCCCAGGGTCATCATCTCCTGGGCGCGCGGGTTGTCGTACACAAAGTCCGCCTCGCTCAGATGCCCAAAGGCTTCGTGGGCAAAGACGCCGGCCAGGCGTGGGTTGAGCACCACGGTATAGCGTCCGCCGGCCACCGGCCGGGCCGTCAGCAGGTCCACGGCGCGTTGGGCGGCCGTGAGTGCCTTGTCTTCCAGGCCCAGGGCCACCTGGAACCCGGCTGGCCGCGACCACGCTTCGGCTGCTTGCTGCACGTCCTGGTCGGCCCGGGCCACGGCCATCAGGTACACGGTAACCTGGGGGCGGTCCTCTTCGATCAGCGCCCCCTGTGAGTTGGCATAGATCACCTGGGCGAACGAATCGTTATAGACCACCTGGCTGTCCTGGATGCGCGGATCGTGGCCCAGGATGAGGTCGTTGTATTGGGCCGCCAGGGCTTGCTTTTCGGCCAGCGAGACACCCCGAAAATCCCGGTCCAATGGCACGGTGATGTGGGCCTGGGCGATAGGCACCGGCGCCAGCTCAATGGGGGCCTGGCCTGAGATGGACCGGGCACACTGGGCGGCCTCTTGCACGCGCCGGGGCAGGTCAGTCAGGTCGTTAAAGGTCGCCACGCCCCAGCCGCTATTATAGTACAGGGCGCGCACAATGCCGCCCATGTCGGTGAGAGCATCGGCGGTTTCCAGATGCGGCCCACGATAGACCACGCGTGTGGTGTCTTTGCGTTCGATTCGGATCTCGGTATAGTCGGCCGGGCTGGTTTGCAGGGCCGCCACGATTTGTTCGCGCACCGGTTCCTCCTGTTGTCTAGTTATCCGCCTGAATTTCGCGCAGTCGACGCATTCGAGGCTCCCATGATGGTATCGAGGATCACGCGCAGCGTCTTATAGGGCCAGCGCATCTTGCAAGGTGGGGCACAGGGTCACATACTGGGCCAGCCCCACCATGCCCAGGATCTTGACAAAATGGTCCGAGAGGCCAGCGATGCGCACCGGGAGCCCGGCGCGCCGGGCCTGCGTGACCAGCCCAATGAGGATGGCGACGCCCGCGCTGTTGATATAGTCGGTGGCGTCAAAGCTCAAGATCAGTACGTGTGGGGCGGATGTGACGGCTTGATCGTAGGCGTCCTGGATGGCTTGTTCCGCAGAGGCCGTCATGTCGCCGGACAGGTAGATAATGGCTAACGCATCACGCCGCTCGACCGCGGTCGTGATCGGGTCTGTCATGGTTCCCTCCTTGGCCGGCTTGGCGCGCCCGTTCGCGACCCTGTTGGGTCACGGTCTGTCGTCCGAACGCTAACCGGCTGTCTTTTCCAGGTGAATGACCATGCGTACCTCGTTACCACCTCCGGGGACACTGGTGAACGTCACCTCATCCACCAGTTGGTGAATGAGAAACAGGCCCCAACCGCGCGTTGGGATCTCGCCGGCCAGGCGATCCTGGATGCTGGGCGTGGGCTGGTCGCCGGGCAGGGGCTGTTCGCCCTGATCCCGCACGTTGATTTGGAGCCGGGCCACGTCAGCGGTGAGCACCACCAACACCCGCGCGTCCGCATCCAGCCGGTTGCCATGTTCGATGGCATTGATGCACGCCTCTGCCAGCGCCGTCCTGAGATCCTCGATGCGATCGGCTGAAAAGCCCATCTTATGCGCCAGTGAATCGGCTGCGGACATGGCTATTTTTTCATAGCCCAATTCGCTGGGGATATGCAGCTCCACAGCTCGCTGGCGCGACGGGTCCACCACAACCTCCTCTACTCCAACCCTCATCTGCATTATATCGTACCACGGCCAGAAAATCAATTGGGTGCCGTTGTCCAACTCGTTGTCCAACGCGTTGTCCAACTCGGGGTTGACGGATACGACAGATGTGGTACAATATGGCTGGTGTGTGGCGCCAAGCGGTTGGAGGAGCGCTGCTAACTTGGCCGTGGGCTCGTGGTTCTTTTCCCCAGCCACCAGGCCGGTGTGGTAGTGCCGCCGGTTCGCTAGGATACCCACCGACAATCGGGGAAGTGTCGGAACTGGCAGACGAGCATGACTTAGGCTCATGTGCCGCAAGGCGTAGGAGTTCGAGTCTCCTCTTCCCCACCAGAACCAAAAGAGCGGAAGTGGCTCAGCGGTAGAGCATCTCCTTGCCAAGGAGAGGGTCGTGGGTTCGAATCCCATCTTCCGCTCCAGCAAGTTGGCAATACACGCGCAGTCTGGCCCACGGGCTCCGACGAGGAGCCCGTGTTTTGGGTACAAGTCTTTGACGAGGGAATTAGTTTGAATATTACTACACAAGTCGCACCGGATAGCCAGGTCATTCTCACCGTGGCGGTGGACCAGGAACGTATGGAAAAGGCCCTGGACCGGGCCTATCGTCAGATCGTCAAGCGGGTGAACGTTCCCGGGTTTCGCCGTGGCAAGGCCCCGCGGGCTGTGCTGGAACGCCACGTGGGCCGGGGCACGCTCTTGCGTGAGGCTCTGGAGCCTCTGCTGGACGATGTCTATCGCGAGGCCGTTGAGGCTGAGGATCTGCATCCCATCTCGTCCCCCGAGGCCGAGCTGGTCGAGGTGGATCCCCCCACATTTCGCTTTACGGTGTCCGTGCGGCCGACCATCGCGCTGGGCGATTACGAGTCTTTGCGCTTTGCCATGCCCGAGGTGGTCATTGACGAGACCGAAATGGATGCTACCCTGGAGCGCGTGCGCGAGAGCCAGTCTACCTGGGAGCCGGTGGACCGGCCGGCCCAGATCGGCGACCAATTGCTGGTAGACATGGCCGGCGGCATCGCCGACGGCTTGCAGATCGACCGCGAGAACGACGTGGTCATGCTGGCGGACCCGGCCGAGGGGCTGATCCTGGGGCCGGGCATCATCGAACAATTGGTAGGGGTGCAGGCCGGCGAGACGCGTCATGTTACCACTCACTACCCGGCCGATAGCAGCGATGCGGAACTGGCCGGCCAGACGGCCGAGTTTGACATCACAGTCCACACCGTGAGCGAACAACACATGCCCCCGCTGGACGATGACCTGGCCGTAGCGGCCGGCGACTTTGCGGACCTGGCGGCCCTGCGCGACCATATCCGGCAGATCCTCATCGATAACGCCGAGCAGCGGGCGCAGCGTCAAGTGCGTGACCAGATGATCAACGCTCTGATGGCCGAGGGGACGGTAGAAGCACCGGCTGCGCTCATCGAAACCGAACTGGACGAGATGATGCACGAGTTCCAGGACCTCTTGCGGCAGCAGCAGGGGATCACGCTGGAGCAATATCTGACCCAGTTCAACCAGACCCAGGACGAATTGCGCGCCGAGATGCGCAACGCCGCCCGCGAGCGCGTGCGCCGGGCCCTGGCGCTGGGTGAATTTGCCCGGCTGCAAGAGCTGGACACCACAGACGCCGAGGTAGACGCTGAAATCGAGCGCGTGGTCCAGAACATTGGCGGCGACACCGACCGGATGCGCGCCGCGCTGAACACGCCCGAGCGCCGCGCCCAGGTCGAAAACCAACTGATGGCCGCCAAGATCGATGAGCGGCTCCTGGCAATAGCCACACAACCGGCGGTCGAGCCGGCCGCCGCTGAGGATGATGATACAGTGAGGGAACAATCATGAACACACCACACAACCAACTCGTGCCCATGGTCATCGAGACCACGGGCCGGGGCGAGCGCGCGTACGACATTTGGTCGCTGTTGCTCAAAGAGCGGATCGTATACCTGGGCACGCCCATCAATGACATGGTAGCCAATCTTATCGTGGCCCAACTCTTGTTCCTGGATCACGAGGACCCGGAAAAGGACATCAATCTGTATATCAACTCTCCCGGGGGGCTTATCTATGCCGGCCTGGCGATCTATGATACCATGCAGTTGATCCGGTCGCCTATTTCGACCATTTGTGTGGGCATGGCCGCCAGCATGGGAACGGTTCTGTTGGCCGCCGGGGCCGCGGGCAAGCGCTATGCGTTGCCCAATGCCACCATCCACATCCACCAGCCCATCGGCGGTACCCAGGGCCAGGCCGTAGACATCGAGATCGAGGCCAAAGAGATCCTGCGTTTGCGCGACAAGCTCAACAAGATCCTGAGCCATCATACCGGCCAGCCGGTAGAAAAGATCGTCCAGGATACCGACCGCAACTATTATATGGACGCCGAGGGTGCCGTAGAATATGGCATCGTGGACGAGGTGTTGACCAAGTCCGCGGACAAACAGCCCGAGTAAGAGGAGATAGACCATGGAACTGATCGAATTGCATGCAGAACCACGAGTCGTGTTTGGCAAGCGTACGCGCTATTTACGACGTGCCGGGCAGGTTCCGGCCAATATCTATGGCCCGGCGATGGAGTCGGTCCCGGTGCAGGTGGAGGAAAAGGCCCTGCGGCGCATGCTGCACTCTGCCGGCCAGCACCACCTGGTGCAGTTGACCGTGGGAACCGAAGCTATCCCACGCCAGGTGCTGGTGCGTCACGTTCAGCGGAACAGTGTTACTGACCAGATCTTGCACATGGACTTGCACCAGGTCCCGTTGGACAAGCTGTTTACCACCCAGGTGTCCCTGGTTCTCACCGGCGAATCCGTCGCTGCGGTCGGTGGCAACATTATCTTGCAGGTATTAGAGTATGTAACCATCGAGAGCTTGCCCCAGAACCTGCCGGCCATGTTGGAAGTAGATCTTGGTGCGCTGCGCACCGTCGATGACGTGATCCGGGTGCAAGACCTGATGGCTCCGCCGGATGTCAAGATCCTCACCGACGGCGAAGAAATGGTGGTCAAAATCGAGCGTCCGCGGCTGGTGACCGAGGACGAGGCCGAGGCTGAGGCTGTGCAAGTTGGGGTACCGGTCGCAGAGGAAGATCAAGAAGATCAGGACTGAGCCGGTCGAGATACAAGCCCCCGGCTGCCAGCGTGGGCCTGGCACGTTCCGCCTACGAGTGGCCTACGATCAGGCCACAGTTGCGCGGCGCCGGGGGCACGCGGGCACCGGGCGCTTTATCGGGCGCCTGTTCTGTGGTATAATGCCTGGGCGCTTGGTCAGTGGTCGCTCACGCCCGAGCTGACCACCACCGTGATACGCACAGTTCATGGGGGACGAAGGAGGATCTGAACTTGTTCAACCCCATCAACATTCTTTTCGGGCTGTTTAGCCGTGACATTGGGATCGACCTGGGGACCGCCAATACGCTGGTGATGGTTCGCAACCAGGGCATCATTATCAACGAGCCTTCGGTCGTAGCCATCAACAAGAAAACCCATCAGGTGTTGGCCGTGGGCACCGAGGCCAAACGCATGGTGGGGCGAACGCCGGCGCACATTGTCGCTATTCGTCCGCTGCGAGATGGGGTCATCTCGGATTTCGATGTCACTGAGCAGATGCTGCACTATTTTATCCGCAAGGTTCACGAACGGTTTGCCTTGTTCCCTCGACCGCGAGTGGTCATTGGCATACCCTCAGGCGTTACCGAAGTGGAAAAACGTGCGGTTCACGACGCTGCCATGAGCGCTGGCTGCCGCGAGGTGTACCTCATTGAGGAACCTATGGCAGCGGCTATTGGCGCTACACTGCCGGTCACGGAATCGGTCGGCAGCATGGTGGTGGACATTGGCGGCGGCACCAGCGAGGTGGCTGTGATCTCGTTGGGGGGCATTGTGGTCAGCCGGTCCATTCGGGTGGCCGGCGACGAACTCGACGAAGACATCATCAGCTATGCCCGTCAGAAGCACAACTTGCTCATTGGTGAACGGATGGCCGAAGCCGCCAAGATCCAGGCCGGTAGCGCGTTTCCTCTGGAAGACGAACTTATCGTCACGCTGCGCGGGCGCGATTTGATCACTGGCTTGCCCAAAGCGATCGAGGTATCCAGCGTCGAGTTGCGCGAGGCGATTGCCGGTTCAGTAGACCTGATTGTGGCCGCCGTCAAGGACACCCTGGAAGAGACGCCGCCAGAATTGGTGGCTGACTTGATGGAAAGCGGCATTGCGCTGGCCGGCGGCGGCGCGCTATTGCTGGGGCTGGCTGAGCGACTGTCCCACGAAACCAAGATGCACGTGTATGTGGCCGACGATCCCATGACCTGCGTTGTGCGCGGCGCGGGCGAGGTGCTTCAGGACTTGCCGGCCTTGCGCAAGGTACTGGCCGAAGTGCAGAGTGGCCCGGCACCACGCTAGACCGTCGGGATAACCTGGGCCAAACCGGAAACGAGAACCAACAGGGCCATGTGTCATCCCCAATTGGGATGGCAAAGGCCCTGTTTTGCCATATGGTGCCTGGACCAACGGAACCCCGTTATGCGTTGGAATCGCAGACGATTGATCATCCTCTTGCTCATGCTGGCCATTAGCCTGTTGTTGTTTGGCCTGTATCAGGGTGGGCAATTGGCCCCCGTCGAAAACCTGGTGCTGCAATTCCTTACCCCGGCGCAGGGCGAACTGACCCAGGGCACGACCGAGGCCCAGGGTTTGCTCCAGTCTTTGGCCGATCTGGGCATTCTGCGCCAGCAGATTGCCGAGTTGGAGCGAGAGCGAGATGCGCTGCTGGCCGAGAACGTGCGGCTCAGGGAAGCCGAGCGCGAGAACGTGGTCTTGCGTGAGCAACTAGGCTACCAGCAGGCCCACCCGCAACTAGAACTCTTGCCGGCCCAGGTGGTGGGCCGGGACCCAACCAACCTCTTGCGTACCTTGCTCATCGACAAGGGGGCCGAAGATGGCGTGCGCGCCGAGATGGTCGTGGTGACGCCCCGAGGGCTGGTAGGCCGCATTGACCATGTGGGGTCAAATTGGGCGCAGGTATTGCTCATCACCGACATGAGCAGTTCGGTTAACGCGATGGTGCAGCGTTCCCGGGCCACGGGCGTGGTGCAAGGCTATGTGGGCGGTCGGCTGGTCATGCGGTACATTCCCCAGGGCGAATCTGTGGTCATTAATGACCTGATCCTGACCTCTGGGCTGGGCGGCGCCTTTCCCAAAGGGTTGCTCATCGGTCAGGTCACAGAGGTTCGTCAAAAAGACATCGAGATGTTCCAGGAAGCCGAGATCCAATCCATTGTGAACTTTTATCGATTGGAGCAGGTGCTCGTCGTCCTGAATTTCACCGCAACAGAACTGGGCAGCGAATGAACTGGCGCAGTGGTCGAACGCTTAATCTGGCTCTGGTGGGCATTCTGGTACTGGGCAGCGCGGCCTTGTTCCAGTCTACCGTACTGCCAGCCATCAGCTTGCCGCTGGTGAGCATGGGCGTGCGTCCCTCGCTGGTGCTGCTCTTGGTGGTTTCGTGGAGCATTGTGCGCGGGGGGATGGACGGGGCCGTGTGGGGGTTTATTGGTGGTCTAATGATCGATCTGCTATCCGGCGGGCCGTTGGGTGCTTCCACCCTGGCCCTAACCCTGGTGGGTTTGTTTACCGGCATGGCCGAGGTCAATCTGTCGCGACACAACCAGATTTTCCCCACTACGATTACCTTTGGGGCCTCGCTGGTCTATGACCTGATCTGCATGGCAATGTGGAGCCTGGCTGGCTGGCGATTCGCGTTCGCAGACACGTTCCTGGCTATCGTGTTGCCTACGGCCATCCTGAACGTCTTGCTCTCGTTCGTCACCTTGCCACTTATGAGCTTGTTGAATCGTCTGGTGGGTGGCGGACGGCAACTGGAGTGGTGATCTCATGATCAACAAGAACGAACGATCAGAACGAGAAGTCCGCGTTCGCTTCTGGCTCTTGCGGGGCCTGATCGTCGTGGCCGTGGTGGTACTGCTGGCTCAACTCTGGCAGTTGCAGATCGTCCAAGGCCAGCGGTACCAGAAACAAGCCGAGGGCAATCGACTGCGGCTGCGGTTCGTGCCGGCGTCCCGGGGGATCATCTATGACCGCAACGGCGGGTTGCTCACCCGCAATCATCCCAGTTTCACGGTATCCGTCGTGCCGGCCGATCTGCCTGACGAGGGCGAGGACGAATTGATCCTGCAACTGGCCAATTGGCTCCAGATGGCCCCGTCCGACATTGGCGAGCGCATCCAGGAGGGCTGGCTGCGTGCGCCGTATCAACCCACCATCATCAAATCCAACGTGCCGCGCGATACGGCCTTTATCATCCAGGAGCGCCAACATCAGTGGCCCGGTGTGTGGGTGGAAATTGAGCCCATCCGCGAGTATCCCGATGGCGCGCATACGGCGCATCAGGTGGGTTATGTGGGGCGTGTGCCCAGTGAGCGGGCAGATGAATACACGGCGCTGGGCTATGATCTCAACGATCTGGTGGGGCTCACCGGCATCGAGTTGACCTACGAACAGGCGTTGCGCGGCATCAAGGGCAGCAAGATCGTCGAGGTGAACTCGATGGAACGCGAGATCCGCACCGTGCCCGACACCGAGGTGCAGCCGCGTCCCGGCCAGAACGTATATCTGACGCTGGATACCGAACTGCAACGGCAGATCGAGCAAGTGCTGGCCCAGGGCATTGAGGATTCGGGAGCCAGGTCTGGCGTTGCCGTCGTGATGAACGTGCAGACCGGCGAGATCCTGGCGTCGGTGAGCTTGCCCAACTATGACAACAACCTGTTCTCCGGCGGCATTACGGTCGAGGACTATCAACGGCTACAGGAAAACCAGGAGCGCCCTCTGGTGAACCACGCGATCAGCGGGCAGTACCCGCCCGGGTCCACCATCAAGATCGTCTTTGGCCCGGCCGCTCTCCAGGAAGGCGTGGTCCGCTCCAACACCCACATCTTTTGCGCCGGCACAATGTCGGTGCCCGACAAGTATACCCCCGGCAAGTTCTGGACCTTTTATTGCTGGAACCCATTGGGACATCACGAGGTCAACTTTCTCACTGCCATTTCGCTGTCCTGCGACGTCTATTTCTACACGGTCGGCGGCGGCGCTGAAGGGTTCCCCAACCCCCTGGGACTGGCCGGCCTGGAGCGTTATGCCGGACTGTTTGGGCTGGGCGACCGCACGGGCATCAGCTTGCCGGGCGAGAGTGTTGGCCTGGTGCCCAACGAGGCGTGGAAGCTGGCCCAACCTTGGAACGAACAGGGCGAGCCGTGGGTCACCGGCGATACCTACAACATGGCCATCGGGCAGGGTTTTGTGCTGGTGACGCCCCTGCAACTCCTCAACGCCGCGGTCGCCGTCGCCAATGGCGGCACGCTCTACAAGCCCCAGATCGTCCATCATATCACCGACGCCGACGGCAACATCAGCCAGCCGTTCCGCCGCGAGATCATCCGCCAGATTCCCATTGACGAAGGCAACCTGGCTCTGGTGCGCCAGGGTATGCGCGAAGGCGTGATCTGGGGCACGGCCCATCGCGTGGGATTGCCCCAGATCGAGGTGGCCGCCAAGACCGGCACGGCCGAGTATGGTATACCCGATGAAAAGGGCACCAAGCCCACACATGCCTGGATGGTGGCGTTTGCGCCCTATGAGAAACCCGAGATCGCCGCCGTGGTCTTTTTAGAGAGCGGCGGTGGTGGGTCGCAGAACGCCGGGCCGGTGATGCGCAACGTGATCGCCACCTATTATGGCTATTTGGGCCACCTGCCGTCTGTGCCCGCGCCGGCTGCCACCCCACTTCCAGAAGAATAACCAGCTGCTTGCGAACCGAACTACAGAGGATTGTAAAGCGCTCCATAAGCTGCTATAATTAGCTTGTTGCCTGGTACTATGGTCATGCATACCGTGCGCCTTGCCCCATAGAGGAGGGGCCAGTTAATGGCTCGGCCATTGGACACACTAACCGTCAAAGGCCGGCGCGATAGTCTGCTGGTCATCGCGGATCCAAACGCGCCCCTGGAACGGGTATTGGCCGACCTGCAAACTCGACTGGACGGCACCCCCGACTTTTTCCGGGGAGCGCGAGTAGTTTTGGATGTGGGGCCACGCTCACTGGTTCCCGACAGTCTGGGCCAAATCCTGAGCCTGTTGAACCGCTATGACATCATTCTTTCGGCGCTGCTTACGGCTGACCCGGCAACTCGCGATCTGGCTCAGGAACGAGGGCTGACTACCACGTTGCCCTTGCCCGGCCCACCGCGCCGGCCCAAGTCAACCAATGGAGACAAGGAAAACCGCTGCCTGGTTATCAAGCGCACCTTGCGCTCCGGCCAGGTGGTGGAACACGCGGGGCATGTGATCATACTCGGCGATGTGAATCCCGGCGCCGAGGTGCGGGCCGGCGGCGACGTGTTCGTGTGGGGCCGCGTCCGGGGCATCATACATGCTGGCGCCAACGGCAATGCCCAAACCGTCGTGTGTGCGCTGGAATTGGCCCCTATGCAACTGCGCATCGGCGACATTGTGGCCCGTCCGCCCGATGAGCACGCGCGCCCGGCGCGCCCCGAGGTTGCCCGGGTGGGGCCAGAAGGCATCATCGTAGAGGTATGGAGCGAGACCTAGGGTCGCCAGCCGGGTCAGTCGTAGGAGGAGGCGCTATGGCGGGACGAGTGATTACCATTACCTCGGGCAAGGGCGGCGTGGGGAAAACCACGGCCACTGCCAATATTGCGGTTGCCCTGGCCCTGCGTGGGCAGCGCGTGGTGGCCATTGATACCGACATTGGCCTGCGTAACCTGGACGTGGTCATGGGGCTGGAGAATCGCATTGTCTATGACCTGGTCGATGTGATCGAGCAGCGGTGCCGGCTGCGCCAGGCCATGATCAAAGACAAGCGCCTGGCCGATCTATACCTGCTGCCGGCAGCCCAGACGCGGGACAAGAGCGCCGTGAGCCCAGAAGACATGCTGGCCGTATGCGAAGAATTGCGCACCCAGTTTGACTTTGTGCTGCTGGATTCGCCGGCTGGCATCGAAACGGGCTTTCGCAATGCCGTGGCCCCGGCCGACCAGGTTCTCATCGTCACCACGCCCGAGGTATCGGCGGTGCGTGATGCCGATCGGATCATCGGCCTGCTGGAGGCCGACGAGAAATATGACCACCAGCTCATCATCAATCGCTTCAAACCCAGCATGGCCCAGCGGGGCGATATGCTAGACACGACCGATGTGCTCGAGATCCTGGCGGTGAAGCTCATTGGCATCGTCCCAGAAGATGAGCACATTATCATCTCGACGAACCGGGGCGAGCCGGTCACGCTCAACAGCAGCACGCCGGCCGGCCAGGCCTTTCGCAACATTGCGCAGCGCATCATGGGCGAAGACGTGCCCTTTATGGTGTTCCAGGAGCCCAGCCTATTGCAGCGCATGCGGCAGCTAATGGGTCGATAATCGCAGCCGGCCCATTGCGCCGGGAAGGAGGTAGCTCGGGTGAGTATCATCGACCGCATGTTTAGACGCCCCCGCAAATCTGGCGACATTGCCAAAGAGCGCCTTCAGTTGGTGCTAGTTCAGGATCGCTTTCGACTTTCGCCAGAATTGCTCGAGGCCTTGAAAAACGAGCTTTTGGACGTGATCACGCGCCATGTGGATGTGGACCGCAGCGGCATCGAAGTCGAGCTGGCCCACGGTGACACCGGCGACACGCTCATTGCCAACATTCCCCTGAAACGCAAGTCGAGCCATCGCACCCCGGCCTCTCGCGTCTGACCGGCCGATTCGAGCTGCAATGGATATCCGCCGATGGCGTCACTTTGACTATATCCTCCTGATCGTCTCCTTGATTCTGGCCGGCTATGGCATTGCGATGATCTATAGCGCCACGTTGGCCACCTATGGCAACCAAGAGCTATCCATCGACGTGCCGGTGATGCATCAGGCCTTTTTTGTCCTGGTGGGCCTGATCCTCATGCTGGTTTTTACCACCATCGACTATCGCATCTATGCCAGTCTTTATTACCCGCTGTATGGCCTCAACATATTTTTGCTAGTCCTTGTGCTTGTCGTGGGTTCTCTGGGCGGCATGGGCGATTCGCGCCGCTGGATCGACCTGGTGCTTTTTGATTTTCAGCCTTCTGAAATGGCCAAGCTGTTGCTGATCCTGACGCTGGCCCAGTATCTGGCCCGCCGCCGGGAACAGACCGGGCGCTGGCTATCGTGGCCGGCGTTGCTGGGGTCACTGGTCCACGTGGGCGTATTGCTGCCGCTGATCTTTTTCGAGCCTGACCTGGGTACCACGCTGGTGCTGGTGGCTATCTGGCTGGGCATGGTGTTCGTCGCCGGTGCGCCCTGGTGGCGCTTGTTGTTCCTGGGCGCATTGGGGGTTCTGGCGGTGCCCTTTGCGTGGCTATATGTGCTCCGCGACTATATGCGAGAGCGATTCTTGGTCTTTTTGAATCCCTATCTGGATCCCTGGGGCGCGGGGTACAATTACATCCAGTCCCGGGTCAGTGTGGGCGGCGGCGGCCTGTGGGGCCAGGGGTTCACCAATGGCTCGCAGAGCCAGTTGCACTTTTTGCGCATCCAGCACACTGACTATATCTTTTCGGTGCTGGCCGAAGAGTTGGGCTTTGTCGGCGCAATAGTGCTGAGCGTGCTGTTCCTGATCCTGTTGTGGCGGATCCTGCGCATCGGCCAACTGGCCCGCGACACGTATGGCCGGCTCATTGCTGCGGGTCTGGTCAGCATGCTCCTGTTCCAGTTTGTGGTGAACGTGGGCATGAACGTGGGCCTGTTCCCGGTGACCGGCATCACGCTGCCATTCATCAGCTATGGCGGCAACTCGGTTCTGCCTATATTTATTGGCCTGGGCATTCTGCAGAACATTCTCATGCACCACCGGCGGCTCGAATTCTAGCACGTGTATGCCCGGTGCCCAAAGGTTTAGCCGGCTGTTCGTGAGGCATACATGACCCTGGACCCGGTACGCATCCCAGCTCTGCTCATCGTCATCAGCGCCTTTTGGCTGGGCAGCTATGTGTTTGCGCGCAACCCGCGCAACCGGGCGGCCCAGGTCTTTGGCCTGCTGGCGCTCGAGTTTGTGGTCCTGTACCTGGCCGAACTGGCCCCGGCTGTCACCGCCGACGCCAGCATCCTCTACATGGCCGAGCGCGTGACGCTGGCCGTAGGTAATCTGCTTCCCCCCACCGCCCTGCACCTGGCCCTGGCCATGACCATGCCCCCGCGCCCCTTGCCCCGGTGGACCCTGACGTTGACCGTTGGCTATCTCGTCGGTGGGGCCTGGGCCGCGTATTACCTCATCTTGCCCCCCGAAGGACTCACCGCCATCTTTCCGGTGCTGACCGGCGTCGTCCACGAGCCGCTGTTGGTCGTGGCGCTGCGTTATGTGTACTTTGCCGTGATGTTGGGCGCGGCCACAGTCCACCTGATGCGCAGCTACAGAGAAGCCGCCTCTTCTCTGGTTCGCCGGTGGTTGCTCCTTTTTCTGTTGAGCTTTCCGATAGCTGGACTGGCCTTGACGCTAGGGTTTGTGAGCTTTGTGGCTCCCCTGTCGCGCGTCTGGGGCGATGTGTGCATACTGATCGCCGTGGCCCTGGTAGCCTATGCCGTGGTGCAGCAGGGCGCATTGCTCCCTACCCGGGCCCTCACGCGTAACTTTTTCTACACGCTATTTTCTGGTGGCCTGGTGGCAGCCTATGTGCTGGTGATCCTCTATATCGAGCAGTATCTCAGCCCCCTGCTGTCGTTGCAAGCGCCACTGGTGACGGTGTTGCTGTTGGTGGTCCTGGTGGCCCTGTTCCAGCCCATCGTCGATTGGCTCCAGGCCCGGGCCGAACGCCTGTTTTTCCGCGAAGACGTGCGTCGCGAAGAGCTGTTGCGGAGCCTGAGCCAGGATCTGGTTGAAACAGCCGACCTGGACGAGTGGCTGGAGCGTGCCCTGCGGGTCGTGGGCGATCGGTTGCACCTGCGCTGGGGCCTGGTAGCGACCCGGCCTGATGATCGCGAGCCGCTGCTCGTGCGGGCCATTTATGGACCGGCTGGGACCGCGCCAGGGACCCCTTTGGACACCGACCTGGCCCGGTTGGAAGAGCCACTGTTTGCCCCAGACAGCGGCGCGCCGGCGGATGGCCCCTCGGCGCGCCTGCCATTGCTGACCAGCGATGCCGCGCAGCCCGCTGGCCTGGTGCTCCTGGGCCCCCGGCTTTCGGGCGATCCCTTTAGCCCGGGCGAACAGGCCATGCTCCTGACCCTGGTCAATCAACTGAGCCTGGCCGTGGAAAACGACCGCCTGCAAACCAGCCTGGTGCGCATGCTCGAACAGGCCCAGGCCCAGGGCCAGGAACTGCGCCAGCGCGATCAGGCGTTGCAGGCCAGCCTGGACGTGCTCCTGGAAGGCACCGCCGCGCCCGAACACGCCGGGATAGCGGCCCTGCGGATCCAGTGCCTTGGGCCGTTGGTCGTGTCGCGCGGCGAGGAGCCCATCACTCAATGGGGCGGCGAAAAGGCCGGCGGGCGCCATGCCGAAGCCATCTTTGCTTTCCTGATCGCTCGGCAGCGGCAAGGGGTGAGCAAGGACGAGTTCCTGGACCTGATGTGGCCCGAATTGGATCTGCCCAGCGCCGAAAATAATCTTCACCGCACCCTGCACGCCCTGCGCCGGGCGTTGGAGCCGGACCTCCGGCCCCGCCAGCAGTCCAGCTATGTGGTGTATCGGCGGCAGCGCTACTGGCTCAACCCGGCTGCGCCCATCTGGGTAGACGTTGAGGCGTTCACCCAGGGCTTTGCTCGGGGCCGGCGTCTGGAGAGCCGGGGACAGCCAGACGAGGCGCTGGCGCAGTATCGTCAGGCCGAGGCATTGTACCGGGGCGAATACATGCAAGACGCGCCGTTTCTGGCCGATGACGCGGCCATAGAGCCAACCCGCGAGCATCTGCGTGAGACCTATGCGGCCTTGATGCTGCGGCTGGGGACACATCACGAGCAGACCGGCCGTTCGAACGAGGCGTTGGATGCCTATCGGCGCGCGCTGGCCCTGGTCCCGGAACACCCGGGCTTGCTAGAGGCCCTGGCGCGCGTGCAGGCATAAGAAAAACCTCCCCAACGTCCTGGGGAGGTTTGTTCGTTTGGTGGCCAGTCGACTAGATGACAAACTCGCCGTCTCGATAACATAGCACGTCGTCTACCGTGATCGTGCCGCCGCCGCGCATATCGCACACCATGTCCCAGTGGATGCACGACTGGTTCTGGCCGCCGGCCTCGGGCAGACTCATGCCCAGGGCCAGGTGGAATGTCCCAGCGATCTTTTCGTCGAACAGCGTATTCTTGGTAAAGCGCGTGATGCCCGCGTTGGTGCCAATGGCAAACTCGCCCAGGAGCCGCGCACCCTCGTCGGCGTCCAGCATCTTGAGCAAATAAGCCTCGTTCTTGGCCGCCGTGGCCTTGACCACCCGGCCATCCTCGAACCACAGGCGCACGTCTTCCACCTCGTAGCCGCCATCGCAGGCCGGGTAGGTAAAACGCACATGGCCCTGCGCCGAGTTTTCCACCGGGCTGGTAAAGATCTCGCCGTCGGGGAAATTCTCCTTGCCATCGCAATTGATGAACGTGCGGTCGCCAACCTGCAGGGTCAGGTCGGTATCGGGCGCCACGATATGCACGGTTTCCCGGCCGTTGAGCCAGTCCACCAGTCGGGCCTGACGGGTCGATAGGCTGCGCCACCAGGCCACCGGGTCGGCGTCATCGACACGGCACGCCCCATACACAAAATCCTCATAGTCGCGCAGGCTCATCTCGGCGTCCTGAGCGTGGGCATCGGTGGGAAACAACGTGCCGCACCATTTGAGTTCGCGCTTGCTGATGCGGTCCAGGTATACCCGGAACAGTTCGGTGTGCGCCTTTTGCGACAGAGCCGGCCGGCTCGGGTCGATGCCAGACAGTTCTTTGGTGTTGGCCTCGGCCTGCACCGAGATGCGCGCGTCGAACGTGCGAATGACGAGATCCGCCACCGGGTTGATGAACTGGAGCTGGTCGTCGTTGGCAAAGCGATAGAACCGTTCTTGCAGGCCCGGCAGCGTAACACGCAGGACCGGGTGCGCGCCGCGCTCAAGTACGCGCACATACAGGGCCTCTAGCAGCGGCGCGGCCAGGGTAGAACCACCGATTTCTACCACGTCGCCCGCGTTAATCTCGGTGGAATAGTCCACCAGCACGTGTGCCAATTTCTGGATTCGGGAATCCATGCCTACCTCCTGTGAATGGATATACAATTGCGTGCCGCATTATAGCACAATTTGGCTGGTCGAACCAGCGCGCGCCGGGCGCGCCCGGACTCCTCCGGCCAATGCGCGCAGCTTTAAGGTTCCCGTCTTGACAATGTGGGGTTGGGGGTGGTATAATTCATTTAGAACATTTGTTCTATTGGAGGTAGGGGCATGGGCGGGAATATTATGCCGTTTCCTGGGGCGCGAGCGGTGCACACTCGCCAGCCGGCAACCGAGTCGCCGTGCGAACAGCGGCAAGTCACGGCTGACGGGCGCGTGGTCTGTCGCAAGGTGGGCCAGGGCGATGCCGAGGTGACGCCGGACCTGTGCGCGGCGTGCCCGACGACGGTCATTGGGTGTCAACATTTGCGGTTCACGCTGACCAAGCACGCGCCGGTGCCCATTGTGGTGCGCTATGCTGGTGGCCGCACCGAGGTGTGGGACGACATACCGCCCAGCATGCGGCTGGCCCGAGGTGCTTGTGTGCTGCGTCGCGAGGCCGTCAATGGCCCGGCTGATTGCGCCGGGTGTGCCCTGCGGCGCGCCATCCCGGCAATGATCGGGGACGCGGCGCAGCCGGTGGTGGCGGCGCGCTGACACGGAATATGAGGCGAACAGGGTCATGCGGGATCATCTGGAGCGGCAAGCCGACGCCATCGAGTGGGTGCTGTGGAGTCACCGCGTACAGGCCCGGGTGGCAGGCGGCACCGTGGGACCGAGGCTGGTGCGTTTCTACCTGCATCCGGCCCCCGGCGTGCGCGTTAGCCGCCTGTTGAGCCTGACCGAGGAACTGGCCCTGGCTTTGGACACGCCCGCGTGTCGCATTACGCGCCAGGGAGGCCAGGTAGTGCTCGAGTTGCCGCGCACGGGTGTGCCGGCGATCAGCCTGCACACCCTGGCCGGTTGCCTGGGCCATGACAATGTGCCCCGGGAAACGGCCTTACTGGGCCTCGACGAGGAAGGCCAGGTCCTGGGGCTGCGCCTGAGCAGCCCAGATGTGGCCCACGTGCTGGTGGCCGGCACCACAGGATCGGGCAAGACGGCTTTGTTACAGGTGATGATCCTGTCACTGGCCCAGCACAACCCGGTGGCAGCGCTGCAACTGGTGCTCATCGACCCGCAGGGGCGCGGCCTGGGTGCTTTGGCCGCGCTGCCTCACGTGCGCGACATGGTGACCGAGCCGGCAGCCAGTGCGGCGGCCCTGGCCGGCCTAGTGGACGAGTTGGAAGAGCGTGCGCGGCGGCGGGTGGCCTTTCCCCGGCTCGTGGTGGTGATCGATGAACTGGCAGACATTGCCGGTGTGGCGGTCGCGGCCCGCGAGTCGTTGACGCGCCTGGTGAGCCGCGGCCGGGGCATGGGCATTCACGTGGTGGCCGCCACCCAAAAACCCACGACAGCCGCCGTGGGCAGCCTGGTGCAGGCCAATTTTCCCACCCGCATCGTGGGCCGGGTCGCCAGCGCCGCCGATGCGCGAGTGGCGGCCGGGCGTGGCGGCCTGGGCGCCGAGAGCCTCCTGGGTCGCGGCGATTTCTTGCTGGTGGGTGGGGGCACGGTGGCGCGGTTTCAGGGCGCCTACGAGGACCCGGCGGCCGTGCGGTCGCTGGTGCAACAGATCGCGCGGGTGCCGGATGAACTGCCTTTGCTGGCGGCCACCGGCACAGAGGGCCTGGGCGGCCGGGCGCGAGAGGCGATGCGCCGGGGCTGGCAGATCGTCAAATGAGCCATGTGCGGCTCAAGTGAGAGTGACTATGGGACTGGGTGTGTGGTTTTCGCAGGATATCGCGCACGTGCTCAAAGGCGTGGGCGAGAGCGTGCAATCGCTGGCGGCCCAGCGGGGTCTCCAGGATGCCGCTGATGTGGCCTATGTGGCGGGATATTGTGCTGCGTTGCGAGCGGTGGCGACCTGTCTGGGTTTGGGCCAGGAGCCGTGGCCGCGAGACATGGCGCAAATACCCGGCCCGACCCGCCGCACCTGGGAGGATGTGCAGACATGAAAGCTGTATTGGCGGTATTGGCAGTTCTGTTCGTGGTGGCGCTGGCGGTGGTCATCGGGCAGCGGTTGAGCACGGAGGCAATGGCCGTGACCGTGGGCGTGGTATGTGGCGTGGCAGCCAGTATACCGGTGAGCCTGGGCCTGCTGATGGCGCTAGGCACCGGCCGGTTGCCGGGCTTGCGACCCGCCGGGCCGGCGGAGCCGGTTCATCGTCCGGTGCTGCCAGCGGTGGTGGTGGTCACGCCCGGGGCGACCCAGCCCACCTGGCCGGGCCTCAATCAAGGTGCCTGGAACCCCTGGCCCATGCGCCAGCCCCTGGACCAGGATCGGTCTTTTCGCATCATTGGCGAGGACGAGGGCCGGCTCTTGCCGGACTGAACGTGCCCACGTGAAAACGCGACGCCCCTTCCGGGCGTCGCGTTTTGTTTGGGTGCTGTGCGCAGTGGGGCGACGGTCTATTGCAGCAGTTCCAGGAATGCCTGAACCCGGGTGCGCAAAGCCCCATCCAGCGCGCTGCCTTCCATATCGAGCGTGAGGTGCGAGATGCCAGCCCGGTCCAGCGCCGCCCGCAAGGCTGGCAGGTCAAAGGCGTGGGGTTCGCAGAACTTTTGCTGGAGCAGGATGACCCCATGGGCATGGCTGTCTTGAGCCAGGCGAACCAGGCGTTCGGCAGGGGGTTGGCCGGGGGCATAGCGGGCCGGGCACGGGGGCCGGCGCAACTCGCGACGGGCCAGGGCCAACACCGGGTCGGCGCGGGTTTCGTCGACCCGGGTTTCAACGGCGCGCCGGCCGGTGCACAGGTCGTCGTCAACCACGCTGGCCCCTAGCTCCTGGATGAACGCCGGCAGCGCCGGATCATCCAGGACCGCGCCCACCAGAACCACCTGCACCCCGGGCTCTTTTCCCCGGGAAAGAAGGGAACCTTGAGCGAGGGCCATAAGCAAACCGGTGTGCTCTTCTATCGGCATGATTTGCCCCGCCAGGGCAAAGGTGAGCCAGTCCGAGTACGGCAGGCGGCCGCGTAGGTCCAGCAGCAGGCGCCGGTTCTCATTGTAGGCGTGGATGCTGGCACGCAGGGCGTCGTCGGTCACGGTCAGGCCCAGGTGGGCTTCCAGGTCGGCGATGAAGCGGCGCAACTCGGCTACCAGGTAGGTCTCGGCAGCCGGCGACTCGACGGCGACTGGCCCCACCAATGTCCCCACGTAGCTGGCTGGCCGAGCCTCGCGCCACACATCGGCCAGGGCCTGGATGGTGTCGCACGTGTGCGGGAATACCACGCCGGCAAGCCACTGCCACTGGCCGGCGGTCGCCGCAGCCAGCACGCCGCGGGCGATGGCGCAGGTATAGGTTTGCAGATGTCGGTCCGCGCCAGCCAGCCCGGCCGACGTGGCGCCCGGCATCAGTCGCACGGGGACCAGACCGGCGGCGTGCAGCACTTCGACCGGCGCATAGGTGCACAGGACCCCGATGGCCCGGCGGCCGGGCTGGCGCTCGCTCCAGCCGTTGTACGGGTCGGCGGCGATGGCGCGCAGGGTTGCAGACGGATCATGGGACATGATAGTGTCCTTGTTGACGTAAGACAAGGTCCTTGCCTCTGGCAAGGCGTCATCTTGTCCTACAATGGCTTTATGGTCTCTTGAAAGGCAATGTCTTGCCGGGCCAGCTCGGCCAGGACCGGCTCATAGATGCCCGGCTCGACCGGGATCTGGACGCCGGTGGCCGTGATGTCACCGGTGAGGATCATCTTGGCGCCGATGGCCGCCGGCAGACCCACGGTGCGCGACATGGCGGTTTCGCCGTGTGGGATGCCATAGTCTATGAGCGTGGAGACGATGTGCTGGGCTGGTCGGCTGTGCTCGCCGGGGCGAGCCTGGTATTCCACGTCAAACTCGTGCTGGAGGACGATCATGTCGCGCTCGCCGAGGGCGTACTTGAGCACCGGGCGCATCTGGGCGGCCAACACGTCCATTAGGGTGGGATGGGCCGGCTTGGGCAACGGTTTATCGGCCAAGAGGCCCAGCCACGCTATGCGGTCCAGCACGTTGCTGGCCGGTTCCAGTCCCAGGTAGTCGGCCATGGCCTGGCGCAGGTCGCCTGTGGGCCGGCCCACGAGCTGGCGCAGCAGCCCGGCCCAGGTGAGGCCAGCCACCAAGTCAGGCGCCAGCGTGAGGTCATCGCGCTCGACAGCGTCCAGCAGGCCCAGTTTGGTCAAGGCGCGCATGGTATCGCACCAGCCGAGGTTGCGCAGCGTGCCCCGGAACATGGTGCGCGTGTCGTTTATGCCATAGGTAACGGCATAGGGCATGGAATCGCGGTTGGGATAGCCCTCAAAATCGCCCAGGCCGGTGATGTGCACCACCTCATAGTGGGCAAAGAGTTCGGGACCGGGGACGTGGACATCGTGGCCGTCCTGGCGATAGTGGGCCGGGTTGCGGCCGGCCATGAGCACGCCGCGTGGGCTCCAGGAAAACTTGTAGGCAAAGGGCGTGGTGATGGAATCGGGCGCGGGCAGGCCACCGCAGTACGAGCGAAAGCTCACGATGCGGCCGCCATTGCGCTGGGCCTGATGGATGACGCGCATGGCTTCCATGTGGTCGATGCCCGGGTCCAGGCCGATTTCGTTCAGCAGGGTCACGCCGGCCTCGCGGGCCGGGCCGTCCAGGGCGCGCATGGCGTCGCTTACGTAGGACGTGGTGACCAGATGCTTGCCGTGCTTGATGCATTCCTGGGCGATCTGGACGTGGTAGGTGTAGGGCAACATGCTCACGGCCAGGTCTGCCTGGGGCACCAGCTCGGCGATGACGGCCGGGTTGTGTTCCACATCGGCGGCCACGGCCCGGCCGCGCGGGTGGTCGCCCACGAGCGCGTGGGCCTTGTCTACTGTGCGGCTGGCGACGGTGACGTGAATGTCGGGTTGGTCCAGCAGATAGCGGACCAGCGGGCCGGCCACCAGGCCGGCGCCAAAAACGAGTGCGTGTTTCATGGTTGAGGTCTCCTCTGTCGTCGAGATGCGGCCCGCCTCGTTGCGGGCCATTTGTGGCGGACTGGGCTGCCGCGAACGATGGGCTTGGGTTATAGAAACCGGGCAATGTACTGATAGTTCGGCGTCAACTGGCCCTGGTAGGTGATGATGGCATTTTTGATAACCAGCGGCAGGTCCAGGTCCTCAAAGGGCACGGTATAGTCGGCCCGGGCGATGGCCGGCACCAGGGGTTTGAGGGTGCCGCTAAACGTGGTGGACGATTCGCGGGGCAGCTCGCCGGGCAGGTTATCGATGGCCAGGATGACCGGACCGGTCCCGGTCCAGCCGTCAATCGACTGGCTGGTGGCCGGGTCATAGACAAAGACCGGGTCGCCGGCATCGGTGCATCGTACCGTGGCCTCGATGCCTCCTTCAATGTCGCAACTGATGTCGCCGATGACGCGCAGGCGCGGCGTGGCGCCATGATACAGCGCTTGCAGATCGGCCTTGGTCACCAGACGTGGGTACTTTTTGTCCCAGTAGATGGCGTTCATCAGCACCGTGAGATGCGGCAGGTAACGGGCGAACACGCCGCGATACTTTTCGGGGTGCTGGTAATAGTCCTGCAACTCGAATGGCTGGTCCGGCGCGAGTGGCTCCACCGAGTGCTCTTCTTTGAACGTGACGGTGTAGACATGGTCGCGGGTCGGCGACAGGTTGGCGAGGTCGGCCGGGGCCACCTCCTGGTGGGGCAGCAGGGCCAATATCTCCTGGACGCCCTTGGCCACGTTGCCATAGCCGGCCACGCCGATGACCAGTGGGGTCACGGACGCCGGCAGCCCCTCGCGCTCGATGCGCCGGCCCAGTGCGGCTACGGCGGCTTCGGCCTCGTCCAGAGTGGGGTAGTCGTGGGCCAGATGCAGGTCGGTGAATGGATTGGCGATGCCTTCCCAGGTCAGGCGCTGGCCCAGCGCCCACAGGGCGTCGATCATGCCGGCCAGCCCGGCATAGTTGCCAAAGAACACCACACGCCGGCCCTTTTCGTCCACGATCTTTTCGTATTCGATGAGGGTGCAGCCCAGTTCTAGCAGTTGCTTGAGCATGGGCATGTTGTGTCCCTGGCCCTTGATGACGTGGGCAAAGAACACATAGGCCTGATTGGGCCGGAACAGGTGCGCCGGGATCTCTTTGATGGCCAACACCACCGGGCAGTCGGACAGGTCTTCCTGCATGGTGGCGCCGGCTTGGTCGTAGGCCTCGGCGGCAAAGGCCCGGATAGGCGATGGCTGAACGTATACTTCGATGTCGTGTTCGGCGCGCAACGCTTGCACGTCCTGGGGTACCAGCGGCACGCGGCGCTCCCATTCGTTCTTGTCTTCGCGGCGAATACCAATGCGCACGGTCATTGTGCTGTGAACCTCCTTGTTCGGTTGGATGTAATGTATCAGTCTACCGTGCCCCGAACGTGATCCGACTCTCTACCTGGGGCGCGATGGGGCTGTGGTTGCGAATGTACGTTTCGAGCACGTCGGTCATAATGACCTCGGTATCGAACGGGTCGGTGATAGTCAAAAAGGTGTAGCAGCCATCACCGCCGCCCGCCAAATAGTTATTGGTCGCCACGCGATAGACAGTGCCAGCGTCTTGCAGGTCAATGTCCTGACCATTGATGGCGATGCGCACGATGCGCTGGCCCGGTGTGGCAATGGTTTTAGTGTCGTCATTGCCCTGTTGGGCCGGGCGATTGGTGTCAATCTGATAGGTGAGACCGGCCACCTGCATCGGCGAGTCTTTGGCGCCGCTTTCTAGCACTTCTTTGAGCTGGGGCGCGGTCAGGTTCATGATCACGACGGTGTTATTAAAAGGCTCCCAGGTGGCAATGTTGTCGGTGGTGATGGGGCCGGCGGGCAGGGTGGTGCCGCCCCGGAGACCGCCGGAATTATAGAGCGCGATGACCGGGCGTAGTGATTCGTCCGGCAGCGTGGCGAAGTAGTCCAGGATGGCATCGCAGAACAGGTTGCCCAGGGCCGATTCGCGGCCGCGAGCCTGGGGATTCAGGTCTACGGTGGTCTGGCCCACCACGCTGCTGGCCGGCAGTTGGGCGCTCCACCGGTCTACAATGACCTTGATGGCGGCGTCATCGGCGATGGATCGACCCAATTCAACCAGATCGCCCTGGGCCTGTGTAATGTGCGGCGTGGCGGTCGGGTCCACGGTCAGGTCTAGGCGGCCCACATACTGGCTATACGCGCCGGTCTGTACGATGAGAACGCGCTGGCCGGCGGGATTTCGGGCCTCGGCCGGGTGACGCAGGACCGTGTGGCTGTGGCCGCCGATGATCAGGTCAATGCCGTCTACCCGGGCAGCCAGGTCATAGTCCTCGTCGGCGCCCAGGTGCGTGAGGGCGATGACTAGGTCAGACTGGGCCTGGATTTCTGGCACCAATCGCTTGGCCGTGTCGATGGCGCTGTGGGCGGTGACGCCCTGGAACGCGCCGGCCGAGATAGTGGGTGTGCGCTCGGTGGTCAATCCCAGGATGCCCACCCGCAGACCGTCCAGGTTCAGGATCGTGTATGGCTTGACGCCGGCGGTTTGCAGGGGGCTATCGGCGGCGAATTCCAGGTTGGCGCAGAGGACCGGGAACTGCATCTCGGTGAGGCGCTCGGCCAGCAGGGCTTGACCGCGGTCAAACTCGTGATTGCCCAGGGTCAAGGCGTCATAGCCCATCGCGTTCATGATCTCTACGGAGGTCCGGCCGTCAAACTCGGTCCAGAACGGCGAACCCTGGAGCACATCGCCGGCGTCCAGCAGCAGCACGCGCTCGCCTTGGGCGCGTGCTGCGTTGACCAGGGTGGCGATGCGCGCATAGCCGCCCACGTCCTTGTCCTGGCCGGGGGTGATCTGGCCGTGGATGTCGTTGGTGTAAAAAATAGTGAGCGGGCCGGGCCGAACGACCGCTGCGGTTGGCGAGACGGTCGGACTGGCGGCCAGTTCAGTGCAACCCGGCGCGGCCAAGACTGCCAGGACCACCAAGAGCGCGAGCGCCAAGGCGCCAAGATGTTTCATGTTCAGACTCCATGCGTGCAGTTGACTCGCCGGGTCAGACCGGCGAGCAGAATGGGAGAAACAACGCGAGCCGGGGGTAGGCAACTGGGTCGTTTCGTGCTACAATACAGATGTGTCAAGAGCGCGAATCCAGAGGAGGCCCAGATGACAGTTCATCGCCAGGAAGGCCAAAGTTTGCTCGAGCATGCGTTGTTGGCCGTGTTGCTCTCTATCGCGGCTCTGGCGGTCTTGATCCTCATCGGTCCCCAGGTCAGCACCATGTTTAGCCAGGTGAATAGCGCCTTTATTGCCGCGGGCACCTAGCGTTGCCCAATGCGCCTCAGTCGCCCGGCGTGTCGGGGGACTGGTGCGTTGACGGAGCCAGGTTGCGCAAATAGTCGCCAAACTCTTGGCCAATGTCCTCGCGCCGCAGTGCGTATTCTACCGAGGCCTTGAGAAAGCCCAGGGTGGTGCCGGCATCGTAGCGAGTTCCTTCAAACTCGTAGGCATAGATCACCTGGTGTTTGAGCAGCCAGCGCAGGGCATCGGTGAGTTGGATCTCGCCGCCTTTGCCCGGTTTGACCTTGGCCAGGGCATCAAAGATCTCGGGGGTGAGGATATAGCGTCCCACCACCGCCAAATCCGACGGCGCTTTTTCTGGAGTCGGCTTTTCCACCAGGTCGTCGATGCGATAGATGCGGTCCTCGATGGGCCGGGCATCGATGACGCCATAGCCTGAGATGCGCTCCCGGGGGATGCGCTCCACGGCCACCACGGAACACTGGTAGCGCTCATATACCTCGATCATCTGGCGCAAACACGGCACGTCGGCATAGATCAGGTCATCGCTGAGCAAGACGGCAAACGGTTCGTCGCCCACCAGGTCTCGCGTCACCAGGACGGCGTGGCCCAGTCCCAGGGGCTCTTTTTGGCGAATGTAGTAGATGGTGCCCAGGTCTGAAATGCGCCGGACCTCGCTGAGCGTGTCCTCGTCACCTTTTTTAGCCAGGATAGATTCCAGCTCGAACGAGATGTCAAAGTGATCCTCGATGGCGCGCTTGCCCCGGCCGGTGACGATAATGATCTGGTCCAATCCAGACTCGACGGCCTCTTCTACGCCGTACTGGATGATGGGCTTGTCTACCAGCGGCAGCATCTCTTTGGGTTGAGCCTTGGTGGCCGGCAGGAATCGGGTGCCCATGCCGGCGGCCGGAAACACAGCCTTGCGAATCGAGTTCATACTATCCTCCTGCGGATTCGGTTGCGCCGGGCTATTATAGCAGTGTGTGGGCGAAAAGACAACCCCCGCCGGCGCGAGGGTTGGAGCCTAAGGGTCTGTAAAAATATAACTTCCCCACTTGGGATCTGATTTCCCCTGCGGCAGTTTTACAGGTTTTGCAGTTCGTTCGCTGAACCTATCGGGTGTCGCCCTAAAAGCGCGGTTTTTGCGCCCGAAGGGTCTCAATAAGCCTGATCGAGATGCTTCGGACCAAAGAAAGGCTCTCCGCATGACGGTTTGCGCTGGAAAAATCGAACAAGGTGGGGAACTTGTTCTTTTACAGGCCCTAACCAGTGAAATTCTTGTACAATGAGCAGGAATTTTCAGAAGCGTTTCCTGGTTGGTTCTGGTTTATTCAGGTTAGGTGGGACAAAGCGAAACGGGGCCTTTGCAGGCCCCGTTCCTATGGTGGGGAAGGTTAGGACGTAAACTGGATAATCCCCTTGGACTCTATTATAATCTCAGAGATGGGTGTCTGGCAATAGGAAATTGGTACCATTAATCCGGGCGTACTGCTGTGGATTAATAGATTCGACCGGCTGCGCCTTTTCTTTTCGGTGTCCTTTTGGTATAATAGCCCCTGATGCGCGGCGCTGGATACGGCGGCGCTAGATATGGTGGAGGTGCCATGTCCGAACCATTGCCCCCCGATCACGCGGCTGAAGAGCGCGTGGTCACGCCCAAACGCAGACTGGATGACGACGCGGCCGAGACGTCGCTGCGGCCGCGTGCCCTGAACGAGTACATTGGCCAGGACAAGGTCAAGGAAAACCTGCGCATCCTCATCGAGGCGGCCAGGGCCCGCCAGGAGGCCGTGGACCACGTGCTGCTCTATGGGCCGCCCGGTCTGGGCAAGACCACGTTGGCGAGCATTGTGGCGCACGAGATGGGGGTGAGCATTCGCACCACGTCTGGACCGGCCATCGAGCGCCAGGGTGACCTGGCGGCCATCCTCACCAACTTGCAGCAGAATGACATCCTGTTCATCGACGAGATCCATCGCCTGGGGCGCGCGGTGGAAGAGGTGCTGTACCCGGCGATGGAGGATTTTGCGCTGGATATCATCATCGGCAAGGGGCCGGCGGCCAGGAGCATTCGCCTCAAGCTCCCGCCGTTCACCATCGTGGGGGCCACCACGCGCATCGCCCTCATGACCTCGCCACTGCGGGACCGGTTCGGCGTGATCTATCGGCTGGACTATTATGATGGTGCAGCGATGGAGACCATCGTGCGGCGCTCGGCGCGCATCCTGGGGGTGCCCATCGACGAGACCGGCGCGGTCGAGATTGCCCGGCGCGCCCGGGGCACGCCGCGCATTGCCAACCGCATCCTGCGCCGCGTGCGCGACTATGCCGAGGTGCGCGCCGACGGCGTGATCACCCTGGACGTGGCCCAGCAAGCCCTGTCGATGCTGGACGTGGACGCCCTGGGCCTGGACGAGATCGACCGGCGCGTGTTGCAGGCGATCATTGAAAAGTTTGGCGGCGGCCCGGTAGGGCTAGAAACCATCGCGGCAGCTATTTCAGAAGAAGCGGATACCATCATGGACGTGTACGAGCCGTATCTGCTGCAACTGGGGTTCCTGTCGCGCACGCCCCGGGGCCGGGTGGCGACGCTGGCCGCCTACAAGCACCTGGGACTCGAACCACCGGCAGCAGAGCCAGATCAGGGCCGGTTGTGGTGAGTAGACTGGCAGATTGCAAATTGCAGGATAGGGAATGATGGAAACACGGAACACGGAACTCGAAACTCGGAACCCAAAAGACAAGATCGCCCAGGTCAGGCAATTGCGCGAGCAGGCCCAGTTGGGCGGCGGTCAGGCGCGCATCGACCGCCAGCACGCCAAGGCCAAGCTTACAGCCCGGGAACGCCTGGGGCTGCTGCTGGACGAGGGCAGCTTTCACGAGTTGGGCATGCTGGTCACATCCCAGCTTTTGCCGGCCGAGGAGCGAATCCTAGGCGATAGCGTGGTGACCGGTTATGGCACCATCGACGGCCGGCTGGTCTATGTGTTCAGCCAGGACTTTACCGTCTATGGCGGCAGCCTGGGTGAAGCCCACGCGCAAAAAGTGGTCAAGCTGATGGACCTGGCGATGCAGAACGGCGCTCCGATCATTGGCCTGAACGACTCGGGCGGAGCGCGCATCCAGGAAGGCGTGGTGTCATTGGCCGGCTATGCCGACATTTTTGTGCGGAACACGCTGGCCTCGGGCGTGATCCCCCAGATCAGCGTGATCATGGGGCCGTGCGCTGGCGGTGCGGTTTATTCGCCGGCCCTCACCGATTTTATCCTCATGGTCAAAGAATCCAGTCACATGTTTATCACCGGGCCAGAGGTCATCAAGGCAGCCACCCACGAAGAGATCTCCTTTGAGGAACTGGGCGGGGCTGAGGTCCACAACACGGTCAGCGGCGTGGCGCACTTTGCCGCCGAAGACGAGGCTGCGGCTTTGAATACCATCAAGCGGCTGTTGAGCTTTATCCCGCCCAACAACACCGAGGATTCCCCGCACCACGAAACCGATGACGACCCGTTGCGCATGGACGAGGTCCTGGACCGCATCGTGCCCGATAACCCGGCCAAGCCCTATGACATCAAGGACGTGATCCGCCATGTGGTGGACGACGGCGACTTTTTGGAGGTACACGAGCACTATGCGGCCAATCTGGTAGTGGGGTTTGCCCGGCTCTATGGCCGCGCCGTGGGCATTGTGGCGCAGCAGCCGGCGTACCTGGCCGGCGTGCTGGACATCAATTCGTCGGACAAGGGCGCGCGTTTTGTGCGCTTTTGCGATTGCTTTAACATCCCCCTGGTCACGTTTGTGGATGTGCCGGGCTTTCTGCCCGGCGTGGCCCAGGAGCACGCCGGCATCATCCGGCACGGGGCCAAGCTGCTCTATGCCTATTGCGAGGCCACGGTGCCCAAAGTCACCGTCATCACTCGCAAGGCCTATGGCGGCGCGTACGACGTCATGAGTTCCAAACACGTGCACGGTGACATCAACTATGCCTGGCCCTCGGCCGAGATTGCCGTAATGGGACCGGAAGGCGCGGTCAACATTGCCTATCGCAACGAGATCGCCGAGGCCGAGGACCCGGAAGCGGCCCGGCAGCGCCTCATTGCCGAGTACCGCGAGCAGTTTGCCAACCCTTACATCGCCGCGTCCCGGGGCTATATCGACGAAGTGATCCTGCCTCATGAAACCCGGCCCCGGCTCATCGCCGCACTCGAGATGCTGCAAAACAAGCGCGGCGATATGCCGCCCAAAAAGCACAGCAACATGCCATTGTAAAGCGAGGTCACCCCCATGACCGATGATCCGCAGCGCTGGAAAACGCCCACCCCGGAGGAACAAGATCATCGCCAGCTCCGGGCCGAACTGGAAACCGGCGATTGGCGCGCCGATTACGAGGCTGCCGTGACCGAGATGAGCGCCTTTGAGCTGCAATATGGGCTCACCAGCGAGTGTTTTTACGAACGCTATCAGGCCGGGGCGCTCAAACCCTCTGACGATTTCCAGCGCTGGGCCGTGCGCTATGAGATGTACCGGGACCGGCACCCGGACCTGGAGGCTGATATGCTGCTGGCCCTGGGCCGGGCCGACCAACCGCTGGCGTGATTCGCTGATTAGTAGGTTCGCCAAGAGAGGACGCATGTTTCAAAAGATACTGGTCGCCAACCGAGGCGAGATTGCCGTGCGTGTGCTGCGTGCCTGTCGTGAGTTGGGCTTGCAGACCGTGGCCGTTTATAGCGATGTGGACCGCCACAGCCTGCACGTGCGGTATGCTGACGAAGCCTATTGCATCGGCACGGCGCCTCCGCGCGATAGCTATTTGCGGGCCGACCGCATCATCGATGTAGCCCGGCGTTCTGGTGCCGAGGCCATCCACCCCGGCTATGGTTTCTTGGCCGAAAACGCCGAGTTTGCCCAGGCCTGTATCGACGCCGGGGTGGCCTTTGTCGGTCCCACACCCGGGGCCATCCAGCGCATGGGTGACAAGACCTGGGCGCGCCAGACCATGATCGCTGCTGGCGTGCCGGTGGTGCCCGGCACGCGCGAGCCGCTCACCGACTCGCAGGCTTCCGCCGAGGCAGAGCACATTGGTTACCCGGTGCTCATCAAGGCCGCGGCCGGCGGCGGCGGCAAGGGTATGCGCCGCGTAGACCAGCCAGCCGATCTGTCCAACGCCCTGCGCGCGGCTCGTAGCGAGGCTCAGACCGCTTTTGGCGATGACACCATCTATCTGGAAAAGGCTATCGAGGGGGCGCGGCACATCGAGTTCCAGGTGCTGGCCGATAATTATGGGCACGTGGTGCACCTGGGCGAGCGCGAGTGCTCCATCCAGCGGCGTCACCAAAAGCTCATCGAAGAATCGCCCAGCCGGGCCATAGATGCTGACCTGCGTCAGCGCATGGGCGACATGGCCGTGCGCGCCGTGCGTGCCGGCGAATACACCAGCGTGGGCACCGTCGAGTTTTTGCTGGACCGCGACAAGAGCTTTTACTTTTTAGAGATGAACACCCGCTTGCAGGTGGAGCACCCGGTCACAGAGCTGGTCACCGGCATCGACCTGGTACGCGAGCAGCTGCGCCTGGCGGCCGGCCGGCGACTCCCCTATCGCCAGGAGGACATCGAGGTCAAGGGCTGGGCAATCGAGTGCCGCATCTGCGCCGAAGACCCCTACAACAATTTTATGCCGTCCATCGGCCGCATCACCGACGTGTACGAGCCCAGCGGTCAGGGCATTCGCGTGGACAGCGGCGTCTTTGCCGGTTTTGAGGTGTCTATCTACTATGACCCGCTCATCGCCAAGCTGTTGGCCTGGGGCGAGACACGTGGCGAGGCCATCCTGCGGATGAAACGCGCCCTCAGCGAATACAAGATCCTGGGCATCAAGACCACTATTCCCCTGTTCCAGCAACTCATGAACAGCTTTAGTTTTATCGGTGGTCAGTTTGACATCGACTTTATGGAGAGCGATTTTGCACTGCGTGGCGAAGGGCAAGGGCAGCACGCCGATGTGGCCGCCCTGGCGGCGGCCGCCTATGCCTATCGCCGGCGACGTACCGCCCTCATGCAAGGACTGGCACAACGCCGGACGCAGTCCAGCCCCTGGCGGTCGGCCGGGCGGCCGGGGAGGTGGACCCGATGAAATATGCGGTCACGGTGAGCAGCGAAACGCCTCGCGAGGTGGAGGTGTGGGAGACTGAGGACGGCCTGTTTGCGCAACTGGGCGACCAGCACAATCACCTGGATATGGTCAGCATCGACGGGGGCGGGTTTTATAGCCTGCTGATCGACGAGCACAGCTATCAGGTGTTTATCGAAGAGCGAGATGAAGGCTATGCCGTAGTCATCCACGGCCGGCTCTACGAGGTGACAGTGGAAAACGAGCAGGCCCGGCGTGCCCGGGGCCTGCGTGGCCGGTCGGCCAGCAGCGGTCGAGCGCTCGTCAAGTCGCCCATGCCCGGCCTGGTGGTGGACATCACGGTGCGCGAGGGCGACGTGGTGGCGGCCGGGCAACGCCTGGTCACGCTGGAGGCCATGAAAATGGAGAACGAGATCGTGGCCCCGGCCGATGGTCGCGTGCAGCGCGTGCACGTGTCTGTAGGTGATAGTGTGATGCAGGGGCAGACGTTGCTGATGTTGAGCGAGCCGCCAGAGGCCGGAGGCGTGGCATGACCGTTGAGGGTCCGGGCCACGAAACCCACTGGCCGGTCTGGTCTAGCTTATTGGTCCTGGTCATTGTCGCCCTGGTGCTGGCCGTGGGCCTGGCCGCCTATGTCTACGAGCTGGTGCAGCCCAACCTGGGCTGGCTCTCTGGTAGTTCGCATGGTACCCTCTACATCTAGTGGTATGGTATAATCAGCGAAAAGACCAGGAGGATATGCAATGTTGAGTTTTACGGGTCCCAAGTCACGCGACATGATTTCAATTCCTTTGGGTATTCCTGATGTTGATGTACTAGAAGTAGACTCAAATTACGGTATAGTAGGTTGCCTCACGTATCTGGCACACGTTCATTCGTTGCAGCGTCCGTGTCACAGCCATAACGACGCAATATCTCGTCGCGCGAGCCTACATGAGGTGGTAA
>JAHJIN010000217.1 GCA_018823415.1 Chloroflexota bacterium
CCAGCGGCCGGGCCTACGAGGAAGCGGGGTATTTTCAGTGGCGCAAGACCTGGCAGACCAACAATGACGATGACGTGTGCGAATATTGCGCACCCATGCACAACCAACCGGCCAGCGCCGTCGGGATTGACGCCAACTTTATCACCGGCCTGGGACCGACCAATGCGCCGCCCCTGCACCCGAAGTGCCGGTGTTGGTTCACCCAGGAGCCGGTCTTTGAGGAATCCTGATGCAATTTGAAGTCAAGGGCCTGAGCGAACTCATTGGCGCCTTTGCGCGTTTTCCCGACGAGGTGCGCACCGGGATGCACGCCATGGGCGAAGCGGCCGGCCAGCTGCTGCGCGGCGAGCTGGCCCAGTACCCTCCCCGGCGCTATGGGGTCAAGAACCCGCCCCGGACGGCCAAACAGCGGCGCTTTATCCATTGGGCCATCCGCCAGGGTATCATCGAGATTCCCTACCGGCGCGGCATCTCGCCCGGTAGTGAGGCCCTGGGGCGGTCCTGGACGGTTGAGACGCGCACCCTGGGCGGGGCCAGTGTGGAGACCATGGTCACCGTGGGCACGCGCGCCAGCTATGCGCCGCTGGTGCAAGGCGATGACCAGACCACGATGCACCAGGGCACCGGCTGGCCTACGGACAAGCGGGTCGCCGAGCGCAAGCTGCCCGACATTGTGCGCCTGGCCGAGGACATGGTGGGGCGCATCCTGGCCCGGCTGGGCCTACGATAAGCAGGGGGACCGTATGCAAGTATCAATTGGTCTGCTAGAGTCGTTACACATCTTGGAACTTGGGATTGACGCCCACGTCGCTGGGATGATAGAGGATATGGCTGCAGAAGTGGACCGTGATTTTCTGGCGGGAGGTACAACGGCATGAGCAAAACATTTTCTCTGATGGTTGATAACCAGGTGCCGGCCGGGGCGGAGCAATTGCCCTTGGCAGCCCTCAGCAGCCTGGCCCGCAAGGAACTCAGCCTGGATGAGATGGGCCGCCGGGTCCGCGATGCCTGGTACAGCCAGTACCGCACCCAGCACCACATGGACCTGGACCCCGAGCGAGAGAATTGCTGGGTGCGCGAGGTCTTTATGGACCAGGTCATCATCGAAGCCCCGGACGGCCTGTGGTCCTATCCCTACACCGTCACCGCCGAGGGGGTGACCTTTGGCGAGCCGGTGCCCGTGGCTATCGAATATCAGCCGGTGGGCGCGGCTGCCGACGATGGGGGTAACGGGGCCCCAAACATGGCGGTCAAGATGCTGCGCACCGAGGACGGCGGCGCCGTGGTGGGCGGCTATCTGGCCCTGTGGGGCGGCCCCAAGCGCAAGGACCTGCAGGGCGAGTATTTCACCAAGGCCACTGAGTTGTGGCTGGACAAATATCCCCAGGTGCCGTGCCTGTTCCACCATGGCCTGGACCCGACCATCGGCCTGGCCGTCATCGGGCACCGGGTCAAGGCCACACTGGATGACACCGGGGCCTGGGTAGAGGACTGGTTGGACATGTCAAGCGCCTATTGGCGCATGGTCAAGCCACTGCTGGAAGCCGAGGCCCTGTACTACTCGCCCGGCAGCGCGACTCACCTGACCAAAATGAATGACGATGGCGAGCTGCTCGTCTGGCCGATTATCGAGGACACGTTGACCGTGACCCCGGCCCAGCACCGCCAGCGTCCCATCGAGCAAGTCAAAGCGGCCTACAAGGCTGCTGGACTGACCTGGCCCACTGACCTGGAGCCTGCACCACCGAGTGGCGGAGCCGACACGGGGGTGTCGGGCCCCGACGTGGCGCCGGACCGGGCGCGGGTCAAAGCGGCGATTGACATCCTGTTAGACGAAATCGAGATGGAGGTATAACCACATGAACCCGTGGGAGAAACTGTTTGCCCAAGCGAAAGAGAAGCTGATTGCGGCCAAGGCCCTGCTGGACGGCGAGAACGTGGACATGGCACAGATTGACCAGCTGCGCGCCGAGGCCGCAGACCTCAAGGCAAAGGCTGAAGCCATGAAGGCCG
>JAHJIN010000218.1 GCA_018823415.1 Chloroflexota bacterium
ACAAGACCTACAGCCTGCTGCATGGCATGTCCTCCTGGACCAGCGACCCGGCGGTGTACGTCAAGCGCTTCGACCCGGCCAAGCACACCGCCGACTACACCATCGATACCACCGCCCATGAACCCGGCGGCCCCTACAGCCTCCCGACCGCAGTAACCGCCGGGGCTGTCGGAGTCGGCGGGGCGGCTGACATCTACTTCAGCGGCGGCCCCAAGACCATCTCGGCCGCTGACCTGTACGAGAACCTGAACGACGGCGACGCCGAGAACGACCCCTACATCATCAGCCTACGTTCGGCCGAGGACTATGCCAAGGGCCACATCCCCGGGGCGGTGCATATGGACGTCAAGACGCTGTTCACCGCCGCGAACCTGACCACCATCCCGCCGGACCAGGACGTGGTGGTGGTCTGCTACACCGGGCAGACCGCCAGTCAGGCCACGGCGGCCCTCAACATGCTAGGCTACAAGACCTACAGCTTGCTGTTTGGCATGTCCTCCTGGACCAACGACCCGGCGGTGTACGTCAAGCGCTTCGACCCGGCCAAGCACACCGCCGACTACACCATCGATACCACCGCCCACCAACCCGGCGGCCCCTACAAGCCGCCGACGCCCTTGGCCGCGAGCATCCTCGGCGCGGCGGACGACTATTTCAGCAACGGCCCCAAGACCATCCCGGCTGCCGACCTGTACGAGAACCTGAACGACGGCGACGCCGAGAACGACCCCTACATCATCAGCCTGCGTTCGGCCGAGGACTATGCCAAGGGCCACATCCCCGGCGCGGTGAACATGGACGTCAAGACCCTGTTCACCGCCGCGAACCTGGCCACCATCCCGTCGGACCAGGACGTGGTGGTGGTCTGCTACACCGGGCAGACGGCCAGCCAGGCCACGGCGGCCCTCAACATGCTGGGCTACAAGACCTACAGCCTGCTGCATGGCATGTCCTCCTGGACCAGCGACCCGGCGGTGTACGTCAAGCGCTTCGACCCGGCCAAGCACACCGCCGACTACACCATCGATACCACCGCCCATAAACCCGGCGGCCCCTATAAACTGCCGATCCCGCTGGCCGGGGGAGAGGTCCAGCCGATCCCCCAGCCAACGCCGGCGACCGGACCGCTGCCCACGTCGATCGCTGCCAGTAACTGTGTGGCCTGCCACACCGACAAGCCAAGCCTGCAGGCTTTGGCTGTAGAGAAGGAGGTCAAGTCGGAGCAAACCTCCGGCGAGGGTTGAGCGGGGGAATTGCCTCCGTTGGAGGCATGGGAGAAAGTACTGGTCGGTGACGAGTTCCTGGTTTCGGTCCACAATTCGCAGAATTGCATTGGCTGTCATGGCGGTGTCGAAGGAGTAGACGACAAAGACGCGGCCCACGAAGGTGTGGTGCGAGATCCCTTGGCAGACTCGGAGCGGGTCTGCGGTGTCTGTCATGCCGAAACCTCCCAGCTTGTTACCACCAGCCTGCACCAAAATCTAACGGGCTATCACACCATGTTGACTGCCCGGGGGGCCGATTTCAGCGACCCGCGCGTGGAAACGGCGTTCGACAATCACTGCAACACCTGCCATACCACCTGCGGTCAGTGCCACGTCAGCCGACCGAATTTTACCTTCGGCGGTCTGATTGCGGATCACAAGGTTAAAGAAATCGCTTCCATGAAGGACACCTGCATGGCCTGCCATGGCGCTCGCGTGTCCAACGAGTATCAGGGCAAGAACGAAGGTGTCGAAGGAAGCGTTCACTGGTTGCAGGAAGGCATGGCCTGCTTCGATTGCCACCAAACGAGCGATTATCACGGCGATGGTACCGAATACGCCCATCGCTACGATGGTGCCCCGGGCGTGAATTGCCTGGATTGCCACTCCGAAGTAGCTCCTGGTCAGACCACGATAGAGGAGCACACGATCCACGCCGGCAAGGTGGCCTGCAACGTCTGTCATGTGTCCGGCGAGTACAAGAGTTGCTACAACTGCCACGTAGGCGTAGACGAGAAAGGCATTCCGTATTACAAGACCGACGAGAGCAAGCTGACCTTCAAGATCGGGCGCAACCCCTACAAGAGCGAGGACCGGCCCTGGGACTATGTCCTGGTGCGTCACATTCCTGTTACGCCAGACATCTTTGACTTTTACGGCGACGACCTGCTGCCCACCTTTGAGAACGTGTCCACGTGGAAGTATGCCACACCTCACAATATCCAGCGAAACACACCCCAGAACCAGAGTTGCGACAGTTGCCACGGCAATGCGGCCCTCTTCCTGACGGCCGATGATGTGGCCCCTGCGGAGCGGGAGGCCAATGCCGCCGTGATCGTCGACGAGATACCGCCGACCTCGTGGGGTCCATACCCAGAGATCAAACCAACACCGGCCACTCCCCAATGGATCTGGTTGCTTGGAGGAGTCCTGGGCCTCATCGTCGTTGGTGGCGTGGTGGCGGGCGTGATAGTGATCGTTGTTCGTCGTCGCGCCAAGGGTAGCTGATCGCACATCGCGAAGGAGATCAAAGTGGATACCAATAGACAAGCGCTAGTGGATCGAAGAGGGTTTCTCAAGCTTGCCGGGGTTGGTCTGGGCGGATTGCTCCTGCGACCCTCGGACCAGGCCCTCGCCTCTGCCACGAGCAAGGACGCTATAGCTGTCCTGTACGACGCCTCCAAGTGCATCGGCTGCCGGCTCTGCGAGCAAGCCTGCAAGGAATGTAACTGCTTGCCGGTGGAGGCGACGCCTCCCTCTGACCTGTCGGCCACCACCTGGAATCTGATCAAGAAGAGGGAGGGAGTTGATCTGGCCGACTGGCCCTTCTTCAGATACCAGTGCATGCACTGCACGGACGCCGCCTGCGTGGCCGTCTGCCCCTCCGGGGCGCTGTACAAGGACGAGTGCGGGTTCACGGCCTACGATCGGGAAAAGTGCATCGGCTGTGGGTATTGCACCCAGTTCTGTCCCTATGGAGCACCGCACCTGGAGACGACGAACCTCCTCACCGGGGAGGCCAAGATGGGCAAATGCACCTTTTGCCAGGAACGCATCTGGTATGAAGAAGGTGGGCCGGCCTGTGTGGAGGCCTGCCCCACGGGCGCTCTGACCTGGGGCTCACGGGGGACGTTGCTGGACCAGGCGAAGGAGCGAGTGGCTACGCTACATACCCAGGGCCTGAGCGACGCCCGGCTCTACGGCGAATATGAAGCCGGGGGCCTACAACGTCTGAGCATTATCGTCGCCGAGCCTGAACAGTACAATCTGCCAGTGGCCCCCCTGACGCCGACCGTGGCTCGCATCTGGCAGGACATCGTGCAACCACTGGGCGGCCTGGCCATCGCCGGGGTAACACTGGCGCTGGGCGTTAACTGGCTGGTGGCCCGCCGTGAGATCAAGATCGAGCACATCGGGAAGGAAGGGTTACATGCTGCGCCAAGGCGGCTTGATCCGCGTCTTTACCACTCAGGAACGGCTGATCCACTGGCTGCATACGGCGACCTTTGCGGTGCTGATGCTGACCGGCCTGCTGTTGTATTTCGAGGACTTGCAACCCTTTGTGGTGGGCAATGCTGGGCTCCTGAGCCGATTCCTACATCGCATGGGCGCCCTCATCATGGGTGCACTGCCGCTCCTCTACCTCATCTTGGATTACAAGACGTTTTTCGCGAACGCGAGGCGACTGCTCACCTGGAGCAGAAATGACCTGACCTGTATGAAGGGGATGCCCCGATACTACTTTCTCGGCGATCCGAACGCCCTGCCCCCGCAGGACAAGTTCAACACCGGCCAAAAGCTCTTCTACGTGCTGGTGGCGCTGGGGTATCCGGTCTTTGGCGTCACCGGGCTCGTCATGTGGGCCGGTAAAGGCCAGATCGATCCACTGCTCTTTATCTTTTTCGTGATCGTCCACGACCTGATGGCTATCGCCTGGGTGGCGTTTTTCCTGGTACACCTGGCCCTGGCGACCATGCACCCCTTCATGAAAGGCGCGCTGGATGGCATGCTCTTTGGGTGGATGCCGGAAGAGTACGTGAAGCACCATCACCCCAAGTACTATGCCAAGATCCTGGAAGAGGAGAAATCGTCCTAGGAGAGTGCTGAAAAACCCCCTTCTCCAGTACGCAGCCGGGCTGACCCTGGCGAGGGTCGACTGGCGGACCGTTGTTCCCAGGGGTCTGGGGCGATGTCAACCAGGAATTGGCCCTTTCAACACCCATCGGACAGGG
>JAHJIN010000219.1 GCA_018823415.1 Chloroflexota bacterium
GGGGCGATCCAAGCTGGTCATTGCGCGCAACAGCTTGGGCTTGTCCTTGACCTTGGCGTAAGTGAACATAGCTACTCTCAGGGAACAATCTCGTACCAGGAGCAGCTATTCTACCTCAAACCTTATTTTCGATAAAGTCTAATACAGGTCAGTTAGCCCACTGGTGAACCCGAGGGAACATGCGACAACGACTAGAAGTGGTGGCCGCGGTGCTGGTGGTCATCGTGTTATTGGCAGCGTTGGCCTGGGCGGTACCGCAATGGCTGGCGCCGCTGCCCACGGCGACGCCAGGTGCGTCGCCTACCACGGTCCCGACCCCTCCTACGGCCCCGGCCGGCACGCCTGGCGCCGAGGAAACCCGCGCCATCCTGGTCTCGCTGGCCGGGATGCGCCCGGACCTGATGGAGCAATACGTCCAGCAGGGGCAAATGCCGCACCTGGCCCAGCTTGGGGCCGACGGAGCGCGTGCGGAATATGCCCAGGCGGTCTATCCGCCACTGGGGGCTCCGTCTCACGCCGCCATTGCCAGCGGCGCGTATGCCAACGTGACCGGCGTGGTGGCCGACGAATTTCACACCCCCGGCACGCCCATCGACCAGACCTGGAGCGGCTATGACACGGTCTTGCCGGTGGAGCCGTTGTGGGCCACGGCCGCGCAGCAGGGCAAACAGGCCGCCACTATTTGCTGGCCGGGCAGCCTGGTGAATGCGCCGGCCAACCGGGCCGATTATGTGGTGGCCCCCGGCGTCCGCGACGTGGAACCCAACCTGCACCAGCTTTATTTTACCCGGGTCATAACCGAATCGACCGCCTGGACCGGCCTGCCCCCCTCGTTTAGCCCCTGGCTGGAGAGCCAGTTCCCCATCATCGAGGCCGGCGAGACCAAATACCCGGTGTATGCCCTGCTCATCGACAGCACCGACGACGAGCAGGTCAACTATGACACGCTGCTGCTCGACCTGGACCAGGCCATCAACGAGCGCACGCCCCGGGGCCATTTCGACGAGTGGCTGCCCCTGGAAACCGACCCGTTCGTGCACGCCGGGGCCTATTTCAAGGTCACGTCGTCTGACCCGGCCGATTTCCGCGTGTACCAGAGCGCCATCTGCTACAACGTTGCGGCGCCCACCGACCTGCTGCGCGCCCTGAACGCCCAGGTGGGCTTTTTCCCGGCCGACCCGGACCCGGCAGCCTTGCAACGCGGCTGGATCACCGCCGCCGATTACCTGGCGATGCTGGACCGGCAATGCCAGTGGATCGTGGATGCGGCCTTGTATGTGGACAGCGTCTATCACCCGGACCTGCTCTTTGTCTGGCAGGGCAGCCCGGCCGCGGCCCAGCGCGTCTTTCTCCTGGTCGATGAGGACCAGCCCGGCTATACGCCGGCGCGCGCACGCGAGTACGCGACCCATATTCAGCAAGCCTATCATCAGGTGGACGAGCAACTGGGCCGCATCGCTACCGCCGCCGACCCGGCACATACGACCCTGTTTGTCTTTTCGGACCAGGGGCTTGGGCCGGTCCACACCACCGTCCATGTGAACAAGGCCCTGGTGGACCGGGGCCTGCTGATCCTGGACCCGGCCACCAACCGGGTGGACGCGGCACAGACCCAGGCATTGGCGGTGACGGGCGGCGGCACGGTTCACGTATATGTAAACCTGGCGGGTCGCGAGACCAGCGGCATCGTGGCGGAAGAGGCATATCCCCTGGTGTGCGAAGACATTATCGCCACCCTGCGCGACGTGCGCGACGCCACCGGTGCGCCGGTGTTTCCCCTCGTCGTCAAGCGCGACGAGGCCGACCGCATCCGCCTGAACCATCCGCACAGCGGCGACGTCATCGCCTTTGCCGCGCCGGGCTATTTGCCCTCGGCGGCGTTGGGCCAGGCGCAGCTTTTCGGGTCGGTCGAGGTGCTAGGCCAGAGCGGTTATGACGCGGTGCAGCCCACCATGCACGCGGTCCTGGTCGCCTACGGGTACGGCGTGCGGCCCGGCGTATTCCTGGCCCCGGTCAGCGAACTGGACATCGTCCCCACCGTGGCGCGCATCCTGCGTCTGCGCCCGGTCACGCACTGGCAGGGCCACGTGCTGACAGACATGCTTGAGCGGTAGCTGGTTGATACAAGAGGCACAATCGTGCAAGCCACCAATCTCGATCCGGTATTCCGGCCCCAATCCGTCGCCATCGTGGGCGCATCTAACGACCCGTACAAGTGGGGCTATTTGCTGCTGGACAACCTGCTGCAAAGCGAGTTTGCCGGCCCGGTTTACCCGGTGAATCCGCACGCGGCCCAGATCCACGACCGGCCGGCCTACCCGCGCCTGACAGACGTGCCCGACCCGGTGGACCTCGCCATCGTGGCGGTGCCGGCCGCCGCTGTGCCGGGCGTTGTGGCAGACGCCGCCAGCGCCGGCGTGCGCGCCGCCATGATCGTTACCGCCGGCCTGGCCGAGCCGCTGGACCTGACAGCCGCCCGGCGCGCCGGGATGCGAGTGGTTGGTCCCCACTGCCTGGGGGTGCATTCGGCGGCCGCGCGCTTTTCGGCCCTCATGATCCCGGCCCCGCTGGCACCCGGCCCGGTGGCCTTTGTCTCCCAGAGCGGCGGCTATGGGATCCAGTTGTTCGTCAGCGCCCAACGCCAGCGCGCGGGCATTGGCACGTTCGTGAACACCGGCGACGAGACCGACCTGACCAGCACCGATTATCTGGCCTATCTGGGGGCAGATCCGGACGTGCGCGCCGTCATCATGTATCTGCAAGACGTGCACCCGGCCGAAGGACCGCGCTTTATCGACGTGGCCCGGCAGGTGACGCGAGAAAAGCCCGTGATCGCCATCAAGCTGCGGCGCTCGCCCCGGCCCGACGCCCTCGACGCCGATGCCATGTGGGACGCTGCGTTGCAGCAGGCCGGCGTGCTGCGCGCTCGCGACCCGGACCAGCTTTTGGACTATGCTCGGGCACTGTCCCGGCTCCCGCTGCCCCGGGGCCGGCGAGTCGGCATCCTGACCCGCACCGGCGGCGCCGGCGCCGAGGCCGCCGACCGCTGCGATCTGCGCGGGCTCGAAATGCCGCCCCTGTCTTCCCCGGTCGTGGACCAGTTGCGCGAACTGCTGCCGCCCTATGCCGGCGTTGACAACCCGGTTGACGTCATCGGCCTGCTGGACCCCGGCCCCTACAACGAGGCCCTGCGCCTTATGCTGGGCCAGGATGACATCGACGCACTCATTGCCCTGGGCATCGTCCAGATGTCGCCCGAAGAGCTGGGCGAGCGCTATACCTGGATCTCGGCCATCTATAACGGCTTACTGGAGGCCAACCTGATCTCGCTGGTGGGCCAGTTCCGGCGCACCGGCAAGCCCATCGTGGTCGAAAGCGCCACCGGGGTGAGCGGGCGCAATCAAAAGCTACTGGACGAGGCGGGCATCCCGGTGTATGCCATCCCCGAGCGCGCCGTGGACGCCCTGGCGGCCCTGGCGCGCTACCGCGAGTTGCGCGAGCAGGTGCAGGCCTGGGAGCCCCGGACCCGGCCACCCGGCCCGGCGCGCAGCGAAGCCGTGGGCCTGATCTATATGCTGTGGGAGCAAGGACGCCGCGCCCTTGCCGAGACCCAGGCCAAGGGCGTGCTCGGCGCTTATGGCGTGCCGGTGGCAGAAGGCGCCGTGGCACATTCGGCTGCCGATGCCGTGGCGCTGGCCCAGGACTATGGCTTTCCGGTGGTGATCAAGGTGGTCTCGCCAGACATTGCCCGCAAGGCCCGCATTGGCGGCGTCAAGGTGGGCGTGCGCAATTCGGCCGCGGTCCGGCGCGCCTATGAAGAGATACTGGAAAACGCGGCGCTCCACGCGCCGGGCGCGGCCATCGAAGGCGTGCTGGTGCAGCGCATGGCCGCGCCCGGGCGCCAGATGCGGGTGGGCCTGACCCGCCACGCGCAACTGGGGTCAGCCATCCATGTGGGACCGACTGGCGGCCTGACCGACGACCGCCAGGATGGGGCCTGGGGCATTGTCCCGCTGATCGACGACGAGGCCCGGCGCATGATCGCCGGCCTGCACGCCTACCCCGTGCTCGCCGGGCATGCTCTGCACCAAGATGCGTCGGCCGACCTGGATGCCTTGAACCAGGTGATTCTGGCCTTGAACGACCTGGCGCTGGATTGCCCAACCATCGCCACAGTGGACATTGACCCGTTCTTCTTGTACGATGCGGGTTACGGGGGCGTGGCCGTAGACGCGAGCATCACGCTGTCGTGAGAACATGACCCTAACTTGGACAAGCCAGAACCAAAAAGACGTGTCAGCAGACGCAAGGCGAGCGGATGAATAATACATCGGCTCAATTCGCTCAATCCGCTCAATCCGCTGATAAACAGACCATAGTGGCATTGAAATTCCTGCTCAATGTGCAAGAATTTCAATGGTAACGAACTAACACACCCAAAAAGGAGGAGCCAGCCATGATACCACAAAGCGAGTTGGACCGCCGCGTGCAGCACGCGGTAGAACGGATACTGGATGACGAATCGCTCACATCGGACCTTGAAGATATCCAGGCCAAGGTGCTGATCGACTGGGGCGTGGCCGAGGTAGAACGCCAGGCCCGGTTGACAGTCAACATTCAAGACGAGACCCAGGCCAGCGACGTCCTGGACCAGATCGTGAGTCGCACGCGCCAAACCATGAAACGCGTGGCCAAGACCGCCGACAAGCAAGGCATTGCGTCTCCGGCCGAGCTGACCCAGATGTTGGCCCAGACCTTGCAGGCCGTCGAGCAACAAGTCCCGGCGCCCCCCACCCCCACGCCAGAGGTCGTGCTACCTTCGGCCGTGGACCTGGTCGCCCCGCCGCCGCCGGCCCCGGCCCGACCGGAACCAGTCGAGCTCCCATCGGCGGTTGATCTGGTGGACCAGGAACCCCGGCGCCAGGTCGGCCTGTTGACTCGCTTTCTCCGCTTTTTGGGCTTCAAAGGAGGCTAGTTGTGAAAGGATTCCGCCAAACCCTCACTCTGCTCGTGCTGGCCCTCATGCTGGTGAGCCTCACTGGCGTGCAGGGTTGCGAAGACGTGCTCAGCGAGATCGAGGTCATCATGACCATCGCTGCCACCGTCGAGCCATACCCGACTACCCCGGGCACGCCGCCCCCCTCGCCCCCGGCCGATAGCTCCTGGTACAGCGTCTATTTTAACACGCCGCGCTACCCGGACAAGGACGAATACCACTATGGTGGCATCGAAGACCAACTGGTAGCCGTCATTGACAAGGCCACCAAAAGCATCGATCTGGCCGCCTACGAGTTTGACTTGGAAAACGTGGCCCACGCGCTGGTGCGAGCCAAGGGGCGCGGTGTGACCGTGCGCATGGTCACAGACACCGACAACATGGACGAGATTGGGATCGAGATCCTCAAAAAGGCCAAGATCAAGGTGGTAGAAGACGACCGGGGCGGCATCATGCACAACAAATTCCTGGTTATCGACGGCGAATGGGTGTGGACCGGGTCGTGGAACCTCACGATCAATGGCACCTATCGCAACAACAACAATGCCCTCATCATCCACTCGCCCGAGCTGGCCCACAACTATGCGCTGGTGTTCAACGCCATGTTCGAGGACAAGGAATTTGGGCCGGGGCGCAAACTGGATATCCAGCACCAGGTAACCGTCAATGGCACGCGAATAGACAACTATTTCTCGCCGGAGGAGGACATCAGCGCCCGGCTGGTGGATCTCATCAAGACGTCCAAAAAGAGCATTCACTTCATGGCCTTCTCCTTCACCGACCAGGACATCGCCCGGGCCATGTCTGACCGGGCCAAGGATGGCGTGGAGGTGCGAGGTGTGTTCGAGACGCGCGGCAGCGACACCTCGTACAGCCGGTACGATTACCTGCGCCGGGCCAAGCTGGACGTGGTGCGCGACGGCAACCCCTATGTGCTGCACCACAAGGTCATCATCATCGACGGCGAGATCGTGGTCACCGGGTCGTACAACTTTTCGGCCAGTGCCAACGAAAGCAACGACGAGAACGTGCTGGTCCTGTACAACCCCGAGATTGCCGCGCTGTTCGAGGCCGAGTTCCTGCGCGTGTATGACACGGCGCAGAACCCGCCCAAATAAGATGCGCTACTATATCCTCACCCTTGGCTGTCCCAAAAACGACGTGGACTCGGAGGGGATGGGCCAACTCTTGAACGCGGCCGGCCACGCGCCGGTCGCGGACCCGGCTTGGGCCGATGTGCTCATTGTCAACACGTGTGGGTTCATCGACCCGGCTCGGGACGAGTCGCTGGCGGCATTGAGCGAGCTGGCGGCCGCCAAATCACCCTGCCAGCGCCTTATCGCCGCCGGCTGCCTGGCCGAGCTGGGTGGTGACGCCTTGCGTGCTGCCGTCCCCGGCGTGGACGCCGTCCTGAGCACCCGCCGCTCCCATGACATTGTGGACATGGTAGAAGGACGTCCCGGCGCTTCCCGCTCGCCGCTTTCCGCTTCGCGAATCGCTACCACCCCTTCGGCCTATCTGCAAATCGCCGATGGCTGCGACGGCCCCTGCGCCTTTTGCCTCATCCCGCGCATCAAGGGACCTTATCGCAGCAAGCCCAAAGTTGCCATCCTGCAAGAGGCCCAGGCCCTGGCCGACCAGGGCGTGCAAGAGATCGTCCTCATCGCCCAGGACACCACTGCCTATGGCCTGGACCGGGGCGAAACCGATGGCCTGGCCCGGCTCCTGGAAACGCTCATCGCGCAGACGCCCGCTGTGCGCTGGTGGCGCATCATGTACGCTTATCCCCAGCGCATCACGCCCCGGCTGATCAAGGCAATGGCAACGTTGCCCCCGGTCTGTCACTATCTGGACCTGCCGCTGCAACACGCCCACCCGGATACCCTGCGGCGCATGGGCCGGCCGGCGGACGTGGATCGGGTGCGCCGGGTCATTGGCGACCTGCGCGCGTCCATGCCCGACATCGCGCTGCGTACCACGTTCATCGTGGGCTACCCCGGGGAAACCCGGCGCGAGTTCCGGGCGCTGGTGGACTTTTTGCACGAGATGCAGTTCGACCACGTGGGCGTGTTCCCCTTCTGGCCGCAAGAGGGGACGCCGGCCGCCGCGTTGCCGGACCAGGTGCCCCAGCAGATCCGCGAGGACCGTTATCACCGGCTTATGCAGGACCAGCAGATCATTTCCCAGTCTTGCAACCAGACGCAGGTGGGACGCACACTGCCGGTGCTGGTGGAAGGGCTAGCGGAGGTGGAAGACGATCTGGAGCCACTGATCGTGGGGCGGTGTTATCGCGACGCGCCCGAGATCGACGGGCTGGTGTGGGTGCAAGGAGCCGCCGAGCCCGGGCGCTGGATCACTGCCCACATCACGGCCGCCACCGAATATGACCTGTGGGGCGTCATGTCCTCCACATAAAAACGGTCCTCACCTGGCGTGAGAACCGTGCGAAACGTGAAAGTTAGAGCCAATGCGGCTCACCAAAAGAACTCTTCATCGACCGGCTCGGGGCCTCGCGGGCGCTTGCCGTCTGGCCGGCGGGGAGAAGTTTTTTTGCGTCCTTCTTTTTTCTCTTCCTCCGGCCAGTCATCCTGGTGATCGACCTCTTTTTCCCAGCGGTCGTCAAACGAGCGGGGCTCCCGGCGCTTGCGCCGGCGTGCCCCCTTGACGGTGGCACCAAGTTGCACAGCTTCTTTGCGCACCTGGAGATCATCACTCAAGACCAGCACGGGCGTCTCGTCTGAGGCAATGTCGGCCAGTTCCAAGATCACCTGGTCCGCCGGTTCATCCGCCTGACTAAAGATAATGCGGATTCCCCCTTCATCGCGCACCGTGGGCCGTTCCCGGTCGCCGTCAAACACCACAATGATCTCATCGCCACGCAGAAACCGGTGGCTGCGCAGTCGAGCCAACAACCCCTGGCGGGCTAGCGCTAGCCCTCGCTTTTCCAGTTCACTCAGATCCGGGTCTTGCTTGATAACGTTATAGCCGTCTACAATGACGCGACGCCGAGCCATGGTTCTTCCTGCCCGAGACTGTACCAAACGCCTTTATGGGATGAACGGTCGTGAACCGCCGTACAGATTATATCATCAAATCCATTGTCAGACAAGAGGGGTTTGCGCTGGGACGATTGCCAGCCAGTCAACTGGATCGCGCTGGACAAATCTGCAAAAATGATGTATGATCAGCGGGCATTTGAATGATAGGAGGTGAACCGGTGGCCAATACCAAGTCTGCCATCAAAGAGATCCGCGTATCTCGCCGCAGACAACAGCGCAACAAACCCATTCGTTCGCGAGCCAAGACCGAGGTCAAAAAGGTTCGACTGCTCATTGCGGACGGTGACCTGGATGCAGCCCGGGAACAGGTCCAGGTGGCGGTTCAGGCTTTGGATCGCGCCACGTCCAAGGGCGTGATCCATCGCAACAACGCCGCACGCTACAAGTCGCGCCTGATGAAGCGGCTCAACCAGGCCTTGGCCCAAGCCAACGCCAACTAGCTGCCCACATCGCATTCCGGCAAATGTCCTGCGCGTCCCAGACAGGCCAGAGTCGGCGATGTGGCTCTCGTGTGAATGAGAACAAGCACCGTCCCGTGGGACGGTGCTTTTCTCGTTCCAGAATGCCCGGTGAAATGGTGTGAAGGAAATAAAAGCCCTGCGCGTATATTCAGGCGAGCGCGTCCGCCAGAGGAGTTGGCATGGATAGCAGCAACGATCTGGCGCTCCGCTGTCAGGCCGGCGACCCGGAAGCGTTTGATCTGCTCTTTGACCAATACAAAGACCTGGTCTATCGTACCGCCGTGGCGTTGGTCAAACAGCCCGAAGAAGCCGAAGATGTGGTACAAGAGGTGTTTTTGCGCGTACACCGGGCCATGGATCGGTTTGACCCCGAGCGCGGCCGCTTTACAACCTGGCTGTACCAGATCACGGTCAATTATTGCCGCAGCCGCCTACGTCGTAAGCGCTTTTTTACCATGCCCTGGCAACAGGACCAGCTAGACGAGCGCGTGCCGGGCGAGCCATTGGTCGAAAAGCAAATCCTGAAAGACGAGTTCCAGCAAATCCTCTGGGAAGAGGTGAATCTGTTGGGCGAAAAACATCGACTGGTGGTGGTGATGCATTATTATCTGGAATTGCCGTGCGAGCAAATCGCCGAAATTCTGGGCTGTCGCGTGGGCACGGTATATTCTCGCCTCCATACCGCCCGCCATCGTTTGCAAGAGCGCCTGGAGCGACAGGGGATAAGCGCATGAGGAGCGCTATGAATTGCCGACAGGTGCGCGAACGAAAACAAGCGTATGTGGATGCCAGTCTGCCGGCCGACCAGCAGCAAGCCGTGGCCGAACACCTGGCCCAGTGCTCCGATTGCCTGACGCGCGTGGCCCTGGCCCGGCGCATCCAGCAACAACTGGGGCCGACGGTGCACCAGGCCCTTGGAGAGGCCCGACTGAGCGCCGCTGCCGAATCGCGCATCCGCGCCCGGTTGTGGGCGGACCTGGACCCAGACGCCCAGCCGGCGCCCTGGGCGCGCTGGCTGGCCTGGGCTGCCGCCCCGGCCCTAACGTTGATAGCCGTGTTTGTGCTGGTCTGGGTGGCGGCATTTCTGCTCGGCGGCCCGCTGCCGCCAACCCAACAGGCATTTGTAACGCCTCCGGCGTCACAAACGTCGGTTCTGGCAGCCACGGCGGTGGCCATGCGCCCGGCCGATACGCCCACGCTGCCGCCATCGCCCACGGCATCAGTGGCAACGACCCAATCGCCGGTCACGGTGGAGCCTACGGCGTCGGCCACGCCAACGGTGCCCCGGTCGCCGGCACCAACAATCGCTCCCACACAGGCCCCCGGCGCCGCCTCTCCCACCGTGATGGTGACGCAAGCAGCCCCCAGCCCCACGCGCGCGCCAGACGTGGTCGCGGCCAGCGGCACGCCCACCACCACTGCCGGTGTATCGTGGGCCTACTATCTCAAGGGCGAATCTGTGACTCGCGTGGTCCGACAGGCAGACACCATCTGGGCCGGCACGACCCAGGGCCAAGTAGTGCGCCTGGCCGCCAGCGGCGAGATCGTACGCTATGCCCTGCCCAGCGCGAAACTCGCCGCCGTGACGGGCCTGGTGGTGGATGCGCGGGGCACCGTGTGGGTCGCTACGATGGGTGCCGGCGTGTTTATGCTTAACGTCGATGCCGGGCCGGCGCAGACCCTGCTCGGCGCTGGCCTGTCCTCCAATGACATCAGCGCCCTGACAGTGGACACCACAGGAACCGTATGGTGTGGCACAGACGCCACCGTGAACCGGCTGATCCTGCAGAACGCCGGCGCGCGAGCCGGGACCACTCCTATCACCATCACCCAGGGCAGCTATAACTGGCAAACCTTTGTGGTGCCGGTGCCCCGAGTCAGCCCACCGGCCCATCAGGTCACGACCCTGGTGGCCGAGGGCGCCGGTACACTCTGGGTGGGCGTGCAAGGCAGTTACCGCTCCAAAGAGAACGCCTATCTTGACGGTGGCCTCTATCGCCTGCAAATCGGCCAGTCCTCCACCTGGGAACAAGTCCTGTACGCCAACGAGGTGGGGATCGCCCAGTCTGTCTATATCGAGCCAAATGGCCGCAAATGGGTCGCCACCAGCCCAACCGGAGACCCCGGCAGCCCGCAGGCCCAAGGTGGCGGCGTCGTGGTCTGGGGTGACCAGGAATGGCGGTTTTACGAGGCGTCTAGTGTGGGCATGCCGTCACGGTACGTCACCGACGTGGCGGTAGATGCTCGCGGGCGCACCTGGATCGCCACCGATCGAGGGCTAGCCGTCTATACTGGCCCACAGGTCGCGCTGTACCAGGAAGACAACTCGGGATTGCCATCCAATCGCGTGCAGGCCGTGGCATTGGACCCGGATGGTGGGGCCTGGCTGGCAACCGATGTGGGCCTGTGTCACCTGATCCAACCCTAATCAGGTTGAATCATCAGCGAGGGAGCCCTATGGAAGAGAGCTTTTACAAACTATCCATCGTCCTGTCGGTACTGATCATCGTTGCCCTGGTGGGGTTGTGGGCTTTGCTGGACCCCACCTTGTTCCCGCCGCTCTAGCCGTACCGGCCGAAACCAAAAGTTCGTCAGGCAGGATTTACCCAGTCCAGCCGGGGCAGGGCAGAATTCACACGATTTTTCTTGCCATCCTGTAAATCCTGTCCAGTAGACGGTCGCCATTATCTACCACTTCCTCCTCAACCGGGCCGATAATGGCCCAATCCCGACGTGCCTGGCTCCCCCGGGGGCCAGGCATTGTCTTTTCTGATGGCCCATGCTATAATTGGCCTCGAGATCCAGAAATACAATACGCGGCCCGCTGGCACGCCACCGGCCGCACCTTGCAGGTTGACACTTGGCCAAACCAACGAGTATGGCTCGGAAACGAACGTACCGTATCCTCAAAGTCGTGCCCACTTCTTTTTTTGCCGACTATGGATGCCATGTGCGCATCCTGGAAGAGGCACGCATCCTCCAGGCATTGGGGCATCAGGTCACGATCTGCACCTATAACAATGGCACCGACCCGGACGCATTGACGATCCGCCGCACCATGCACCTGCCATTCCAAAAAGACGTCAACATTGGTTCCTCCTGGCAAAAGATCGTCATGGATGCGCTGCTCTTTTTCACCACACTGCGCGCAGTATGGACGGTGCGGCCCGATGTGATCCACGCGCACTTGCACGAAGGCGCGCTCCTGGGGTGGGCCACCGGGTCAACCCGGCGCGTGCCCCTGGTGTTTGATTTCCAGGGCAGTCTGGTCAGCGAGATGGTAGACCACCATTTCTTGCGGCGTGACGGGGCCTTTTTTGGCCCGGTCCAACGGCTGGAGCGCTGGATCGATGGTTTGCCCCGGGCCATTATCACCAGCACCCAACACGCCGCCGATCTGCTCGTGCGCGAATTTGCCTGCCCCAACGAGCGCATTCATGTGATCCAGGACCGGGTCAACGCCAACACGTTTCGACCGCGTTGGCAAACCGATCAGCAGGCCAACGTCGAGACGCTCAAGGCGGAGCTGGGCATTCCCCGGGACCGCCAGGTCATCGTCTACCTGGGCCTGCTGGCCGAGTATCAAGGTATCTCGCTGCTGCTGCATGCAGCGCACCAACTGGTCGTCCAGCAACACCGCTCGGACTTGCACTTTGTCATCATGGGCTACCCGGCCGAGGACTATTATCGCCGGGTGGCCGACCAGATGGGGTTGACGGCCTACACCACCTTTACCGGCCGTGTGCCGTATCCGCAGGCCTCGCGCTACCTGGCTCTGGGCGACCTGGCCGTGTCGCCCAAGGTATCGGACACGGAGGGCAGCGGCAAGCTGCTGAACTATATGGCGATGGGGCTACCTACCGTGGCCTTTGACACCCCGGTCAGCCGCGAGTTTCTGGGCGAGCACGGCTCATACGCCGAGATCGGCAACCCGGCAGCCCTGGCCGCGGCTATTGCCGAGGTGATAGACCATGCAGAGGCGGCACAGGCACAGGCCCATGCGCTGCGCGAGCGGGCCGAGCGCGACTATGCCTGGGCCGAAGCCGGGCGCCAGATTGTGCAGGTCTACGACCAGGTCTGCGCGCAGGCCCGCGCGCAATGAACCAAAATCGCCGAATCACGGTATACTAGAGTGCGTATCGCGTTTGTGGGCACGTTTGGCATGCGCCCCAAGGCCACCATGAGCGGCCGGGCCTTGCCGCTGGCGCAGGCGTTGGCGCGCCGGAGCCACCAGACCATGCTGGCTGTCCCCCCGTGGGACTGGCCGGCTGACGCCGACCACACCGAGGACCGCGACGGTGTGCCGGTAACGCACATCGCACTGCCCCGATCCATCCCGCTATGGCGCGACGCGCTCATCACCGTGCGCTTGTGGCGTGCAGTGCGGGCCTGGCAGCCAGATGTGGTCCACTGCTGCAAACCCAAAGGCTATGGCGGCCTGGTGCTGGGAGCCTATTGGCTGGCCCGTGCGTTAGGCCTCACGCACGCGCGGCTGGTGGTGGATACCGACGATTGGGAAGGTCCGGGCGGCTGGAACGAGCGCGGCTCGTACACGCTGGCGCAACGACTGGTCTTTCGCTGGCAAGAGCCGTGGCTGCTGCGCCACGCCGACGCGGTGACGGTCGCCAGCTGGGCCCTGGCCGAGATGAACGAGGCTCTGGGCGTGCCGGCCGGGCGCATTCACTACCTGCCCAACGGCATCGACCACCCGGCGCGGTGGGCCGCCGACGGTACAGCCATCCGCCAGCGATATGGCCTGGGCAACACGCCGGTAGTGCTTTTGTATACCCGCTTTTTCGAATTTGACCCGGCGCGAGCGGTGGACGTGTTCGCGCGGGTGGCGCTGGCGGTGCCGGGCGTGCGGTTGCTGGTGGTGGGCCAGGGGTTGGCCGGCGAGGACCGAGCCTTTGCCCGGCAAGTACAGGCACGCGGCCTGACGGATCGGGTAGTGATGGCCGGCTGGGATGACGCCGTTGCCACTCAACTGCCCGCGTACCTGGCGGCGGGCGACGTGGCCGTTTATCTCATGGACGACACGTTGCTAAACCGTGCCAAATGCCCGCTCAAGCTGGTCGAGTTGCTGGCCGCCGGCCGGCCGGTGGTCGCCGAGCGCGTGGGCCAAACGGACGCCTATATCGTCAGCGGTGAGAGCGGCCTGCTGGTGCCCTGTGGCGACGTGGCAGCTCTGGCCCAGGCCGTGACCGACCTGCTTAACGACCCCGCCAGACGCCAGCGCATGGGCGCGGCCGCGCAACAGCGCATCGAGGAACATTTCACCTGGGACAAACTGGCCCCGGTGGCAGAACAAGCGTATCATTCAGCATAAGGAGAACAAGGTGGCACACGTACAACAGGTTGCAGATCGTATCGGCGCCAATGTAAACAAGGTCATTGTAGGCAAAACCTGGGAGGTCAAACTCGCGCTTATTGCCTTGATCTGCCAGGGACACATTCTTATCGAGGACATTCCCGGCGTGGGCAAGACCATGCTGGCCAAGAGCATCGCCAAGAGCGTGGGCTGCTCGTTCCGCCGCATCCAGTTCACGCCCGACATGCTCCCGTCAGACGTGACCGGCGTGAGCGTGTTCAATCAGAAAACAAGCGAGTTCGAGTTCCGGCCCGGGCCAGTGATCGCGCAGATTGTCCTCACTGACGAGATCAACCGTGCCACCCCCAAGACCCAGTCGGCGTTGCTGGAGGCAATGGAAGAACGACAGATCACCGTAGACGGAGTGACGTATCCCATGCCCCGGCCGTTCCAGGTGCTCGCCACCCAGAACCCCATCGAATACGAGGGCACGTTCCCGCTGCCCGAGGCCCAACTCGACCGTTTTCTCATGCGTATCAGCCTGGGCTATCCCACCAAAGCCGACGAGATCACCATCATGGACGCCCAGCGCAAGGTCCATCCCATCGACATGCTGGAACAAGTGATCAGCGCCGAAGAGTTGATGCAGATCCAGGATGAGGTCAGGGACATATTCATCGACGACCAGATCAAGACGTACATTGTCGATCTGGTGGATGCCACGCGCCATCACGGCGACGTATACCTGGGGGCCAGCCCGCGCGGCAGCCTGGCGCTCTACAAGACCGGGCAGGCGTTGGCGGCTATCGAGGGGCGGGATTACGTGATCCCTGACGACATCAAGGCCCTGGCCGAGATGACACTGGCGCACCGGCTCATCGTAAGCCCGTCGGCGCGCCTCAAGAGCGTGGATAGTCGGACGGTGGTGGGAGAGATCCTGGATACGGTGCCGGTGCCGGGGTCCAAAGGCCGGCGATAACCCAATCCCAGTTTGCCAACCCCCCGTTTTCACCAGAAAACGGGGGGTTTTCTATTTCGAGTAGGTCACCCAGGCGTCGGGCGATTCGTAGGCGGTGATGTGGGCGACCCGGACGCCCGGCAACGCCGCCGCCACGCGCTCATAGATAACCCGGGCAATGTTTTCAGACGTGGCATTGATCGCATCAAACGGTGACGTGTCATTCAGGCACACGTGGTCAAAGCCGATCAAAACATCGTCTACCACGCGCTTGAGTTCGGTAAAGTCAAAGGCCAGCTCGGTCTCGTTCAGTTCATCCACGTTCACCGCCACCACGATCTGCCAGCGATGGCCGTGCAGGTTCTCGCATTTGCCGCCATAGTTGCGCAAATAATGGGCCGCGTCAAAGTGGCGCTGGATACAGACCTGGTACATGAGTGTTTTCCTCGACAATAAGCTTGTGGTGCCCATCGACCATAGAATCAGCAAGAGCTAGCGTGCCGGCCCGCCATAGGCCAGAATGCGGCCACAGTGAGGACACAGGCTTACCACGGCATCGGCGCGGACCTTTTGGACCTCGCCAGAAGGGAGGCTGATGCGACAGCCGCTACACACGGTACCCTGCAACAATACCACGGCCACACCGCCCTTTTTGCCCCGTAGAGAATTGTACTTGGCCAGTCCAGCGGCGTCCAGGCGCCCGGCCTGGGCCGCGCGTTCAACCTGGAGGGCGGCGAGCGCCTCTTGCAAGCCCTGGCGTTCCGTCTGAAGGGCCTGTTGCTCATCAGCCCAGGCCTGTTCCGCATTTTGCCATTCTGTGCGCCGGGCGCCGGCGTGCTCGCCCAGTTCTTCCGCGTTCATCATAGCTTCCAGGACCCGGTCTTGCAGTTCGCCGCGCCGGTTGCGGAGGTGCTCGCTGTCTCGGCGCAGGTCCTCTAGCTCTTTGGGGTTGCGCACCGAGCCGCTGTACATGGTCTGCTCTACCTGATTCAGCTTGCGCTTGACCTGGTCCAGCTCCCACTCCTGGTCGCGCTGCCGAGACTGGGCCTCGTTCAGCGCGTGTTGCGCAGCCTCGGATTCGGCCTGCATGGCGTCCACGGTTTCACGCTGACCAATGAGGACCTCGATCTGGGCCACACGTGCGGTCTTGGCGTCGATGTCGGAATCTAGTTGCTGGAGGCGGTAGTACGCTTTGGACTTGCTCATGGCTGGCTCCTTTGCGCTAGGCGGTGACAAAAGGCGCGGTGTCTAGCTGGGATTCGTACACCGGCACGTCAGCCCGAAACCGTAGCCACGCGGCCAGTCGGGCTACCACCGGACGCTCGGTGTAGAAGTGCCCGGCCTCGATGACGGTCAGTCCGAGCAGTTGGGCGTCCTGGGCGTGGTGATAGCCGCATTCGCCGGTGACATACAGCGCGGCAGCACGGGCGGCATCGGGGACATAGCTACCGCCGCTGCCGCCGCACACGGTGATGGTGCGGTACGCATCAGGACCCGCCGCGTCGGGGCCCGGCATGCCGGGTACCACACGCACGTGCGCCGCGCCCAGGCGCTCGCGCACCCGGTCCACCAGCTCGGCCCTGGTCAGGGACACAGGCAGCTCACCCACCGCGCCCCAGCCCACAACGCCCCGGTGGTGCGCCAGTGGCGTCAGATGCACGGGCACCGCCGGTCCCAGGCCGGCCAGGGCAGCGCGCACGGCGGTCAGACGGTCGGCCGACACAATGCCCACAAAGGCCGTCTCTTCCAGGAACGACGAGCCGGCATAGCCATTCGCTGGCAGTTCCCAGAACCGCGCCCCCTGATCGCCCACGGTACCCAGACCCGCCGCACGCAAGCGGTCCTGGACCATGTCAGTCAATGCCTCTGGGACCCAGGCTTCCAGCCGGTAAGCGCCTTGCGCCAGGGGCACCAACGGGCGCAGGCTGGCCGGGTCCAGACCCAGGGCATGAGCCAGCGCGCCGTTCACGCCATCCAACACGCAGTCCAGGTTGGTATGCGCGCTCCACAGGCCCATGTCCTGCCGCACGAGCCGGGCCACGCGCCGGCCCACCGGTGACATGGGGTCCAGCGCCCGGAGCGGCTGGAACAAGAGCGGGTGATGGGTGATGATGAGGTTACAGTTGCGATCCTGGGCCTCCTGGATAACGGTCTCGGCCGGGTCCAGGGCCACCAGAACGCCGCGCACCGGGGCCTGGGGGTCGCCCACCTGCCAGCCCACATGATCCCAACTGGCCGCCAGGTCCAGCGGTGCGCGCTCCTGGATGATTTGTACCACGTCTTGGGCTTGCATGGCACCTCCAGAATCAAAAAACCCCCCACGCGAGGGCGTGGGGGACTAGATCCAACCACTCAGAAATTCGGTCCATTCCTGGTACTGGGCGAGCAATGGCACAAAGATCTGGTAGGGATTTGCCGGCGGGCGGTAGGGCGCGTGCAGCAGTTGCATACCGGCCTCTTCGGGCGTCCGCCCTCCTTTGCGGCGGTTGCACGCCCGGCAGGCGGTCACCAGATTGTCCCACGAATGAACGCCGCCACGATGGCGGGGGATCACGTGGTCCAGGGTAAGCGACCGGCCCGGCTGGCCGCAATATTGGCAGACGTAATTGTCGCGGCGGAACACCTCGCGGCGGCTCAACCGGGGTTGGCCCGGCGAGCGCCGCACCAGGTAGCACATGCGAATCACGGCCGGGCGGGGAAACTGGCGCGTGGTGGTGCAGATGAACCCGCGCCCATTTTGAAGCATCTCGGCCTTGCCGCACAGCAGCAGGCCCATCGCCCGGCGCGTGTTGCAGACGTTGAGTGGTTCAAAGTTTTGGTTGAGAACCAGAACCGCCGTATTCATGTGCTTTCCATGTTAGAGCTGGGGTTGGGGGACGGCGACTGGCTGAGCCATCAGGTCAGAATTAGGACCATGCCCCCTGTTTCAGCGTTTCGATCACCAGTTGCACGGCGTGCTCATAGTCGTTCAGGTTCAGTACGCAGACCGGCGCGTGGATGTAACGGGCGGGCACGGCCACCACGGCCGCAGCCACGCCAGAGCGGGTTTGGTGAATGGCGCCGGCGTCGGTGCCACCCAGGCCCGGAGCCTTGAACTGGTATGGGATGCCGTGCGCCTGGGCCGTCTGCACGAGCATGTTGGTCAGGGCGCGGTCCGCGATAACGCTGCGGTCCGCGATGGTAATGGCCGGGCCGGCGCCCAGGCGAGTCACCGGCGTCTCGTCGCGGGTCTTGGGGGCATCGTCACAGATGGTGCCTTCCAGCACCAGGGCCACATCCGGGTCAATGCCATAGGCCGCCACCCGCGCCCCGCGCAGGCCCACCTCTTCTTGCACGGTAAAGACGGCGTGCAGTTCGCAGTCATATGGGCCGGCTTGTAGCACCTTGACCAGCACCGCGCAACCGGCCCGGTCGTCAAATGCCTTGCCCATGACGGTGGAATCTGTCATGGGCGCAAAGGCCGTATCAAACACCGCATAGTCGCCCACCTTGACCAGCCGCCCGGCTTGCTCCTGGTTGCTGGCCCCAATGTCGATCACCAGCTTGTCAGCCGAGGGCACCTTTTTGCGTTCCGCGGGGTCTTGCAGGTGAATAGACTTCATGCCAATGACGCCGGGCACCCCGTCGGGGCCGATGCGCACGCGCTTGGCGAGCAAGACGCGGGGGTCGATGCCGCCCACCGGCTCAAAACGCAGCATCCCGTTCTTTTCGATATAGACGATCATCAGGCCCACTTCGTCCATGTGCGCGGCGAGCATCACGCGCTTGGGCTGGCTGGCCTGCGGCCGGGCTTTTTGCACGGCGATGAGGTTACCCAGGGCATCTACTCGATGCTCGTCCACATGATCGGCAATGTGGCGGAGGACGACCTCGCGCACGGCCTTTTCATTGCCCGAGACACCCGCCGCTTCCGAGAGTTCCTTTAACAGTTCCATCTTGACTCCTCTGGCTGGTTGCTAGTTGCTGGTCAGCCAATCCTGGTCTGTGAGTTCGGCGATGACGTGCGCCAGCAAGCGGGCTGTCCGCTCAATATCGGCCAGGGCCACGGTTTCCACCACGGTATGCATGTAGCGCAGGGGAATGGAAAGCAAGCTGGTGGGGATGCCCTCGCGCGCCACCTGGATGGCCACGGCGTCAGTGCCACCTACCCAGGGAGCTGGCTCGATCTGGTGAGGGATTTCGTGGGCCTGGGCCGTTTTGACCACGCGATCAAAGAGGGCCGGCGCAAAGTTGGGTCCCAGGCCAATGGCCGGACCGCCGTCCACCTTCATCGTCTGGACCTCTGGCACGCCGGGCATGTCGCCCTGCGTCACGTCAACGGCCAGGCCGATCTGGGGCGCCACGCCATACGCGCTGGTAATGGCACCTCGCAGGCCCACCTCTTCTTGTGCCGTCGCCACGCCATACACGTCCCAGTCGTGGCGCAGCCCGTTGAGCATCTCGAACGCCAGGATCAATGCAGCCACCGAGGTGCGGTTATCAAGCGCCTTGCCCGATGCCAACTTGTTGCCCCGAAACTCGACAAAGGGCTGTACCAGGGTGACAATGTCGCCCACCTGGACCAACTCGCGAACCTGGGCATCGTCGAGGCCCACGTCGATGAACAGATTGTCGATGGGGATGGGCTTGTCTCGCTCTTCCCGGGGCACCACGTGCGGTGGCCGGTTGCCGATGACGCCTGGCAGCGCCTGGCGACCATGCACGATGACCTGTTGGCCCACCAGCACACGAGGGTCAAAGCCGCCCACGGTGACAAAGCGGATAAATCCCTTTTCGATCTGGAGCACCATCAGGCCAATCTCGTCCATGTGAGCGGCGACGAGCACGCGGGGCCGGGGCTCATCGCCCTGGCCGCGTTTCAGGGCAATGACGTTCCCCAGGCGGTCTGTGGTGATCTCGTCTACCAGAGGCTCAAGTTCCTGAACGATCACGTCGCGTACCGGCGATTCATAACCAGATACGCCACTTGCCTCTGACAGCATTTGCAATAGCTTGGCAGTTTCTTTCACCAATTCCTCCTCATAGCGGGGCAAAATAGTTGATGCTCAACCCCATCGTGCCGGTCAGCGGGATGGTGGGCGACACGGTTGCTGTGGCCGTGGCCGTCGCGGTCGCCGTCGCGGTCGCCGTCGCGGTCGCCGTCGCGGTCGCCATCGCGGTCGCCGTCGCGGTCGCCGTGGCGGTTGGGCTGATCGTGGCCGTTGCCGTGGCGGTCGCCGTCGCCGTCTCGGTCGGCGTGTCGGTTGGCGTGGCCGTTGCAGTAGCCGACGGCGTGACGCTGGGCAGCGGCGTGGCCGTGCCGGTGGCACTGGGTTCGGGCGTCCACGTCGGCGTCGCGGTGACGGTAGCCGTGGCTGTGGGCAGCGGCGTGATGGTGGGCACGCCGACCGGCTGGGTAGCCGTGGGCCGGAGCACCGTGGGCGACCAGGCTACTGTGGGCCACGCTGTCATCGTCGCCGTTATGTCCGGGGTAGCCGGTGGCGCCAGGCGCACCCAACTCAGCAGCGTAAACCCGGAACAATACAGGCACACGGTGGCGACCAGCAACAAGGACAGACAGCCCCAGAATACCCGCTGGTTCCAGGACAGGCCGCGAACCCAGTGGGATAGGCCGGTTGGGGGCGGCAGTTGCTCCACCGGCCGATCTGTCGGCGGCGACGCGGCTGGAGGCGGCACAAACGGTGGCGGTGGCGGGGTCGGCAATGGCGCCGGTTCCGGCCGCCAGACCAGGGGCCGGTCGACTGGCTCGGGCAAGTCGGGCGGGCGCGCCGACACCTCGACCTCTGGCTCGGGTTCTTGTTGACTGGCTTCTGGCTCTGGTGTGTCTTCCAGCTCTTCCAGCCAGGCGGGCAAGTCCTGCTCTGGCTCCTCGTCTAATAAGCCCGGCGAAAGTTCACTTCGCATACCACCACCTGTCCTTCCAGCCGGGGCACGTCTACGTGGGCGGATTGGCTGGGCCGGTCGCCGTCCAGAATGCGGATATCAAAACCGCCGGGGCTCAGGCAGAACTCGAACGTGCCGTTGAACGGCGGGTCCACGCCGGGCCGGGGAACGATGGCCCGGTCCTCTGGCCCCGATCCCCAGCGTGCCTCCACCTGGATGCCGGTCACCGGCTGGCCGTTGGCGTCGAGCACGCGGCCGGTGACCTGGCCGGCGCACACACCGCTTTGCCCGGGCACCTGCTGCTGGGTCTGCGATTCCACCACATAATCATAGCCGGTCGGCACCGGCGTCAGCGTGGGCGTGATCACCGCCGTGGGGCCGGGCCGGGTGGCAACCGGCGCGATGGGTGTCGGCGTCTCGGTGGGCGTCGCCGTGGGCTCGGTTGTGGGCGTGGGCGTATAGGTGGGAAACACCTCTGGCGTCCACACCACTGTGCGGGCCACGTCCGAGCCGGACAGAGTGGGCGTGGGCTGGTCGCCAGGCCACACGATCTGGCCGGCCAATTGCTCAATACCGCCCAATATCGTCCGCGAAAGGTCCGCCCATGTCTGGGCGAATCCCCATCCCAGTGCCACGATCAGCACGGCCAGCAACGCATATAGCAAAAACTGCTCGCATCCCAGCCGGGGAATGCGAGACCGCGGCTCCAGGCGCTGGCGCATCTCTTCCTGGCGATTTGATCGGGGACGACTACTTGTCAAAACGCTCACCGTGACATACAATAGCAATCAAACACGCGCTGTATCATAACCCAAAACGCGGGAAAAGGCAAGCGCGGCAGGGGGCAGGAAATGCGAGACATACAAGAGTTCGCCGGGCAGGTGATGGACAACGTGGAGCGGGTCATCGTGGGGCAGCGCCCGGTCCTGGAATTGATGCTGGTAGCGTTGCTTTGCGAGGGACACGTGCTGCTGGAGGATGTGCCCGGCGTGGGCAAGACCATGCTGGCCCGGTCCCTGGCCGCGTCACTGGGCTGCTCGTTCAAGCGCTTGCAATGCACGCCCGATCTATTGCCCACCGACATCACCGGGGTCAGCGTGTTCAATCCCCACACGGCCGAGTTCCAGTTTCAACCGGGGCCGGCCTTTGCCCACGTGCTCCTGGCCGACGAGGTGAACCGGGCTACGCCGCGCACCCAGTCGGCCTTGCTCGAGTGCATGGGCGAGCACCAGATCACGGTGGACGGCGTGACGCACGTACTGCCCCGGCCCTTTATGGTGCTGGCGACCCAGAATCCCATCGAGTACGAGGGCACGTTTCCCTTACCCGAGGCCCAACTCGACCGCTTTTTGATGCGCCTGCACCTGGGCTATCCCTCGGCGGCCGACGAGCAGGCCATTCTCTACCGCCTGCGCCGCGTCCACCCCATCCAGACCATCGAGCAGGTGGTAGACGGCGACCAATTGCCGGCCCTCCAGGAGCGCGTGTGGGAGGTGCACGTGGACGAATCCATCGCCGCGTACATGGTGCGGCTGGTGCACGCCACGCGCGCCCATCGCGACGTGGCCCTGGGCGCCAGCCCGCGCGGCAGCATTACGCTGTTCAAGACAGCCCAGGCATTGGCGGCCATCCAGGGCCGCGATTACGTGATCCCCGACGACATCAAGCGGCTGGCGCCGGTGACGCTGCCGCACCGGCTCATCATCAGTCCCGAAAGCCAGCTCCGGGGCCATACCGCCACCCAGGTCCTAGCCGACGTCTTGTCTGACACGCCGCTCGACATTGACGACTGACATTTCACACCCATGCCTGCTTTTGTGACCTTTTTACTATTCCTGCTCATCCTCGCCATCGTGCTGCGGGCCGATTTCTTGTTCTATACGCTGTACCTGTTCCTGGGCCTGTACCTGCTGGCTGGCCTGTGGGTGCGGCGGGTGATGGGCCGGCTCACGGTGCGACGACGCTTTGCCGACCGGGCCTTCTTGGGCGAGCCGGTGACGGTGCACCTGGACCTGGTCAATCGCAGCCGGTTGCCGCTGCCCTGGCTGCGAGTCCGCGACAGCCGGCCGGCCCGACTCATCACGCCCACGCTGTTCCAGCGCGTGGTCTCGCTAGGGCCGCGCGAGGCCCTCAGCGTCCCGTACACGGTGCACGCCCGGTCCCGGGGCTATTATGCGCTGGGGCCACTGCGCCTGGACGCCGGCGACGTGCTGGGGCTGGCCGCCGAAACGCGCCAGGACGATGACGAGGCAGTCGAGTATCTCATCGTCTATCCGCGTATCGTCCCCTTGACGCGCCTGGACCTGCCCAGCCGGTCGCCGCTGGGCACGCTGCCGAGCCGACAGCGCATCTATGAGGACCCGGCGCGCATCGTGGGCGTGCGCGACTATGTGGCCGGCGACAGCCGGCGACAGGTCCATTGGAAGGCCAGCGCCAGGGTGGGGCACTTGCAGGTGAAAAAGCTCGAACTGGCCATCTCGCTGGAAACGGTGATTTTCCTCAACCTGAACGCCGGCGAATACGAGCTGGCCCGGCGCACCCTCGCCACCGAGTTTGCCATCGTGGTGGCGGCCTCGGTCGCCAACTATGTCATCGACCGGCGGCAGACGGTGGGCCTCTATACCAACGGGCACGACCCGCTGGCGACCGGCCCGGGCCTGGTGCGCGTGCCGCCCGGCCCGGGCCGGCGGCATCTCATGCGCGTGCTGGACGTGCTGGCCCGCATCGAGACAGCCGACACGTATCCCCTGGCCGAGTTGTTGCACCGCGACAGCGCCGGATTGCCCTGGGGCACCACGCTGGTGATCGTCACCAGCCAGCAAGACCAGCAGTTGGCGCCGGCGTTGCTGGCGCTGCGGCGCCGGGGCTTCCTGGTGACGGTGATCCTGGTAGACGAGGCGCAAGGCGTCGGATTGGCGGAACGCGCCGGCTTTCCGGTGCTGCGCATCACCGACGAGCGCGCCTTGCGTCGTTGGGGACAGTCGGCCCACGAGCCGGCACGAGTGGTGCAGCCATGATCGCATCCCATCGCATCGACCAATTGTTGCGTGCCGTGCGGCCGGTCCTGCTGCTGGTCATGGTGGTCTGCTGGGCCGTGCCGGTGGTGGGCACCCTGGAAAACGTCTTGCCGGGGTGGAATGGCACGTTCCTGCTGGTGGTGGCCGTGCTCGTGGGCCTGGAGGCCATCGCCTCCGAGCGGCTGCGGGTGCGCCAGGGGATTCGGGGCGCCGATCTGCGGCCCTATCGCCTAGCCGAACTGGGGCTGCTGGTGGTGGGCGCGCTGCTGCTGCCCTATGTGTGGCGCGGCTGGGACGCCCTGCTGACCGACCTGGCGCGCTGGTCTACCGACTATATCGCGATCTTTTCGGTCGAGTATCTGTTGAGCCTGGTGTGGTGCCTGGGGCTGTGGTTCGTGGTGACGGGAACCATCCGCGACCTGGATCACCTGGAGGTGCCCCAGGCCCCCGCCGAGTCCCCGCGCCGGTCAGGTGTGGACGCGCGCCAGGACATCAAACCAGACCGTGAAGGCCAGGACGCGCTGGACCGGCTCCAGAGCCGGTTCCTCTGGGGTGGGGGCGCGCTGTTGCTGTTTGCCGTGGTCGCGCGCCTGGGCACTCTCGACCAGCCACCTTTTATCCTGGAACCGCTGCTCGACGGGCTGATTTACTTTGCCGTGGGCCTGTTTCTCTTGAGCCAGGCCCGGCTGGCCTTGCTGCGCCTGGACGCCTGGGGCTCGGACACGGTGGTGGACGACACAGTGCCCCGGCGCTGGCTGGTCTATGGCGCTGTCTTTTTGCTGGTCGTGATGATGCTGGCGGCATTGCTGCCTACCAGCTATACTCTGGGGCTGCTGGACGTACTGCGCGCGATCCTGGGCCTGGTCGTGATGGCCTTTCTTTCGGTGCTCAATGCCATTCTGTGGTTCTATGCCTATCTGCTGGCCTTGCTCTTTTCCCTGCTGGGCCTGAACCAACCGGACCAGGAGGTACCCACAGCCCCGGCTCCAGCCCCGGCCGCGCCGCCTTTGCAATTGCTGGGGCCGCCGTTGCGCCTGGACGAGTGGGTACAGTCGGCTATTTTCTGGGTGGTCATAGTGCTGACAACCGGCTATGTGGTGTTCCATTTCGTGCGGACGCGGCGGCACCTGCTCGGGCCGCTGCTGGAACTGGGCTGGGTCCAGTCGCTCTTGCGGTGGCTGGCCGGGCTGCGGCGCGGATTGGGTCATCTGGCCGGGCGCGCGCGTCAACTGCGCTTGCCGGCCCGGTCCCGCCCGGGCGCGTTGAACGTTCCGATGCCGGCGGCCCCCTGGCGGTTCCTATCCTTGTCCCGGCTCTCGCCGCGCGAGCTGGTGCTATATTTTTACCGCTCTATTGTACAGCGGGCCGGTCAGCACGGACACCCGCGCCAACCGGCCCAAACGCCCTATGAATATTCGGCGGCCTTGCGCGAGCAGTTGCCCGGCGCGCAGGCCGAGCTGGACGTGCTCACGACTGCCTTTGTGGAAGCCCGGTACAGCGTCCATGACATCGACCCGGACCGGGCGGTCGGCGTGCGGCGCGTGTGGGAAGCGGTAAAAGAAGCGGTGCGCCGCATGCGCAAAGGTGGGGGAGCAGAGGCACCAGACGGCTAGCATTACAACGAGACTTTGAACCCAGAGCCCCGTTTCGTTAGTAGACCGCGGCTGCCTCAGCCGCCGGATACACTGTGTAAGGCGGCTCGGGGAGCCGCAGTCTGCCTAGTTCAGTGTGTCATAGCGGTGAAATCTCGTTGTAGTACTAGGCAACCTGGTCACAACCCCCGGGACCGGATAATCCCCCACAGCAGCCAGGCCCCCAGCAGCGCTGCCACCAAAAAGCTCACCGGCGCGACGGGGATACCCAGGAACATCAAGTCCATGCCCCGCGAGATCATGAGCGCCGACCCCATGATGACCGCTGCTACCACCACGCTGAACGCCAGCCGGTTGGCGATGCGGTCCATTTTATCTACCAGGACTTCTAAATAGCTCACCTCGATGTGCACACCCAGCTCGCCGGCCTCCAACTGGCGCAAGAGGGCGTCTAGCCGGCCGGGCACGCGCCGTGAGAGCCGGTCCCACTGCCGCAGGTTCGCCAGCAGGCCCCGGGCCACCCGCGCTGGCGCAAACCGCTCGCGCACCAGTCGCTGGGCGAATGGTTCGGCCAGGGCAAATATGTCGAGCGTCGGGTCCAGCATCTCGGCCACGCCTTCAAGCGTGATAATCGTGCGGATCAACAGCGCCAGGTCCGCCGGCATCTGGACCCCGTGGCGATAGGCGGCCTCCAGCACCTCTTGCAGCAGCGTGCCGATCTTGATCTCGCTCAGTTCTGAGCCATAGTACTTGTTGAGGAGATATTGGATATCGCGCTGCAACAACTCGCGGTCGGTGCGCACCCCCACCAACCCAATGTCAGTGAGGGTATCAGTGATCTGGCCGGCGTCCTGCGACAGAATACCGATAAAGAGGTCCGACAGGTGCGCCTTCACATCTGGCCCCAGGTGCCCCACAGTGCCCAGGTCAATGAGAGCAATACGATCGCTGCCCAGGGCGATGAGGTTAGCCGGATGCGGGTCGGCATGGAACAGGCCGCCTACAAACACCATCCAGAAATACAACTCGACCAATGTCTCAGCCAGGAGCGTGGTGTTGTATGTAGCGCGCAGATCGTCCAGCCGGGTAAGCTGGATACCCTCAATATCTTCCATCGTGATGACGCGCCGCTCGGTCAGGTCCCAGTAGATCCTGGGAATCACGGCCCGGGGCTCGTTGCGCAACTCGTCGCGGAGCCGGTCGGCGTTGCGTCCCTCGATGTTGTAATCCAGCTCTTGGAGCACGCCCTCGCGAAACTCTTGGAGCAGGCCCACCACGTTGTACTGGCGCAAGAGGGCCGAGCGATGCTCCAGGAACCGGGCCTGGCGAATGAGCAGATCCATGTCCGATTCGATGATCTGTTCCACGCCGGGCCGCTGCACCTTGACCACGACCGACTCGCCGGTGTGTAGCGTGGCCCGGTGCGCCTGCCCAATGGACGCCGCCGCGATGGGGGTCCAGTCGAACCAGGCAAACAGATCCTGCACCGGCCGGCCCAGCTCGGTCTCGATGGTCCAAGCCACGTCAGCCGCCGAGATGGGCGGGGCCGTATCCAGGAGCTTGGTCAACTCGACGATATAGGCCGGGGGCAACAGGTCGGGGCGCGTGCTGAGGGTTTGGCCCAATTTGACATACGTGGGGCCAAGCTGCTCGATGGTCACGCGAATGCGCTCGGGGATGGTCAACCGGGCCACGGCCTCGTCCACGTCGCCCCGCTGCCAGGGCAAGAGGAACCGGCGCAAGTCCAACTGGTCCAGCAAAAAGCCCAGGCCATTACGCGCCAGGATGGTGGCAATGTGTCGCAGCCGCTGAATGTTTTCGTATTCGCGCTTGAGCGGTGGCTGAATACGCACGCTCGAACTCCAGATCAACGATGCATGTTGGCCCGTACTGCCCATCTCATCATACCACATTTTGCGCGTTTGATAAAGTATGCGCATTTGACGGGACCCTGGGCTCGTGGTATACTGCGCCCGGCACCTGCCGCTGAGGTAGATCATGATGCTATCGGCCCAACGTGTGGGCGTGTTTGTGGATGCGCAAAATCTTTACCACTCGGCCAAGGGCATCTATGATCCGGAGGCGATGGTCGATTACCGGGCCTTGTTGGAACAGGCCGTGGCCGATCGGGCGCTGATCCGGGCCATTGTTTATGTGATCGACATCGTGGGGGTGGATCAGAAGGCCTTTTTCGAGGTGCTGCATCGCCTGGGGTTCGATGTGCGCGCCAAGCCGGCCCGACTCTTGCCCGACGGCAGTCGCAAGGCCGATTGGGACATGGGCATCGCCATGGACACCATCGCCCTGAGCGACAAGCTAGACGTGATCGTGCTCGTCAGCGGCGACGGCGATTTTGTAGACCTGGTGCGGTTTCTACAGGCCCGGGGCGTGCGCGTGGAGGTGATGGCCTTTCGCGAGACCACGGCCACCATGCTCAAAGAAGCCGCCGACCACTTTCAGCCCCTGGACGACACGGCCATTCACGTGCGAAGATAATGACTGCCCGGTGACCAGCCCATGAGTGGACACAACACCTCAGACAACGCCTCATATCGCCAGTGGGTGGTCAGTGAGATACTGCGACAGGCCAACTCAGGAGACGCTCCCATGCTCACTGAAAAAGAACCCGTGCCCGAATTTTATACCAGCAGTGTGGCCCTGGCCACCAGCATCTATGACGTCACCTTGCAGTTTCGGGTCCAGGACCCGCCGGCCGCGCCGGGCCAACCGCCCACCGAGCGACCGGTGTGCGTGGTGCGTATGAGTCCCCAGCACGCCAAGATGCTGGCTCTCATCCTCACCAACGCCGTCCGCGATTACGAGGCCCGGTTTCAGACCCGGCTCCCCATTCCGCCCGAGCGCCAGGCTGAATTTGGCGACGGATAAAGACCCGGTCTGGTTGCGGCATATGAAACGAGCAGTTCACTAAAGTGAACTGCTCGTTTTGTGTGTGTGAGTACCGGGAAAGTGATTTGCTGGTCGGGGCGGTCGGATTTGAACCGACGACCTCTTGAACCCCATTCAAGCACGCTACCAAGCTGCGCCACGCCCCGACAGCCTGATTATACACGATGCATCTGGGTTTGACAAGCGCGCTCACAACAAGTGCGCCGGGTCCACGTCCACGCTCCAGCCCGGCCCCACCTCGACGCCCGCCAGCGCCGGGTGCACGTCTTGGGCGCGGATCACGATCTGCCACCGATAGCGCCCGCGCAGGCGGTGGATGTAGGCCGGGGCCGGCCCTATCAGCGTCACGGCACCCAAACCTTGCGCCCGAACCCAGGCGTGCAGCGCGTCGTACATGCGCTGGGCCTCAGCCTCGGCGCGCTCGTTCCGCGAGTGGCTGTAGACCAGCCGGGCCAATTGCCCAAACGGCGGATAGCCCTGCTCGCGGCGAAAGGCAATCTCTTGCCGATAGAACGCCGCATAATCGTGGCGGGCGGCGGCCTGGATGGCGTACTGATCCGGTGAATAGGTCTGCACAATGGCCCGACCGCCCAGGCTGCTGCGCCCGGCCCGCCCGGCCACCTGCGCCAGCAGTTGAAACGTGCGCTCGGTAGATCGAAAGTCCGGCAGGTGCAAGGCCGTATCGGCGCTGATGACACCCACCAACGTCACCAGGGGCAGGTCCAGACCTTTGGCCACCATCTGTGTGCCGATGAGAATGTCAGCCTGGTGCCGCGCAAAGGCATCCAAAAAGCGCTCGTGGGTCTTGCCGGAGCGCGCCGTGTCCCGGTCCCAGCGCAGCACCCGGGCCTGGGGATACGCGGCGCGCACCTCGGCTTCCACGCGCTGCGTGCCGATGCCAAAGTAGCGAATGCGGGGACTGCCGCAGGCCGGGCAGCGCACAGGCTGCGCATAGCGCCGGTTGCAGTGGTGGCAGATGAGTTCACCCTCGCCCTCGGCCCGGGTCCTACCCCCATCCCCGACCTTTCCCCCACTTTCGTGGTAGGTGAGGGACACTTCGCAGCGGGCGCAGCGCAGTACGTGACCGCAGTCCCGGCATAGCACGAACGTGGCGGCGCCGCGCCGATTCAGGAACAGGATGGCCTGCTCGCCGGCCTGGAGCACCTGGCGCAGGGCCGCGTCGAGTGGTCGGCTAAAGATGCTGCGATTGCCGGCCTTGAGCTCAGCCCGCATATCCACCACCTGGACCGGCGGCAACTCGCGGGCGATGGTCAGCGGCGTGGGACCGGGCAGCCCGTCCTCCACCGGCCGCCGATAGCGCGCGCGTTCGGCGTTGGCCCAGTCGCGCCGGGCCACAATGCGCTGCGGCAGCGTCAGCAAGTGGTATTGGCCACGCTCGGCCCGGCGATAGCTTTCTACGGCCGGCGTGGCACTACCCAGGATCACGATGGCCTCGGTCAGTTCGGCCAGCTTGAGGGCCACATCGCGAGCGTGATAGCGTGGGGTCTGGTCTTGCTTGTAGCTCCATTCGTGCTCTTCGTCGATGACGACGAGTCCCAGGTTGGGCAGCGGTGCATAGATGGCCGACCGCGCCCCCACCACCACGTCCACCGCGCCGGCCCGGGCCCGCCGCCATTCGTCATAACGCTGGCCCGGCGTGAGACCGCTGTGCAGCACGGCCACCCGGCCCGGGAATCGCGCCGCAAAGCGATGCACCGTCTGCGGCGTCAGCGCGATTTCGGGCACCAGCACGATGGCCTGCCGGCCCTGTTGCACGACCTCGGCCAGCGCCCGGAGATAGACTTCAGTCTTGCCCGAGCCGGTGACACCGTGCAGCAAGTACGCTGGGGATTGGGCGCCAGGGGCCGGGGACCGAAGACCTTGCTCGATGACGTGCCAGACCTGAGCCTGGTCTGGTGTGAGAGGCGGCGGTTCCACCAGCGGGATGTGTCGACCGGCCAGAGGGTCCCGGCGCACCTCGCGCTCCTCGATGGCGATGAGGCCCCGACCGGCCAGCTCGTTCAGATCATCCAAGCTAGCCTTAGTCTCGCCGCGTAGCTCCCCCACCTCCAACGGCCCTCTTTGCAGCCAGTCCAGCACACGCAGATGACCGCCGGCCCCGCGCAACTCGGCCAGGGTGCGCGTCGCCTCAACGTGAGACAGAGACAGCGACACGACCGGTTCCTCGGTCCAGCGCCGGGCTAGGCCGCGCTTCTCCAACTCCCCCAAGATGTACGCCGATATACCTGCCTCTCGCTGCACCATTCTTCGATCCTGCGGTTCCGGGTGGTCGAGCAGATAAGTCAGGGCGGCCGCCTGCTGGGGCGCGTTTTTTAGTGGCCCGGCAAGGGCTTCTTGTGCCGCCGAGCCGGTCACCATAGACTCGACAAGGTCTCGGAGCTTGGATCGCTTCACCAATCCCCGTCCGGCCAACGTCTTGATTGGTGCATTGGTGCAGCGCAACGCAGTAGTGATAGCTGACAGGGGTTGCGGTCCCTGATCCAACAGCAATGCTAGTACACGAGCCAGATCCGTTTCCCGACCCAGGGTGGGCAGTGTAGCCTCTATTGTAGCTTTGTCAGCGATGAGCCGGGCCACGCGCTCCATCTGAGGGCCGATGCTAGGGCCGGGCAGGTGCCAGTCGCGCCGCACGATGCGCCGCCGCACGAGCCTTTCCAGGGCCTCGTGGTCGAGGCCGGTCTCCTGAAGCGCGGCGTCCATCTGCCCCCGGTCGAGGGGGGCACGCGCGCCCAGGATGCTCAGCAGGCGTTGTTCGGCGTTGGACAGGTCGGGAAGGGGGATGCCATTAGGGGGCAGGCGATAAGAGGGCGTGGCACGCTGGTCCAGGCCAGGGGGCAGCATGAGCAGCAGGGCGTCCAGCAGCGAGGACCGGTAATAGTCGGCAATCCAGCGGGCCAGAGCGATCTGAGCCGGCGTGAGCACCGGCGTCTCGTCTACCAGACCCTCCACGTCCTTGTGCGCCTCTTCGGGAAGCGGTGACGTGTCGCTCAAGGCCACGACTACGCCCTGGGCCGGGCGCGGGCCAAAGGGCACCGCAACCAGATGGCCGGGCGCCAGCCGCCCGATCAGGTCCGGCGGGATGCGGTAATGAAACGTCTGCGGTTCGGTCCCGATGGGGACGTTGACCACGACCTCAGCGTAACGCATGGTCATCCCGCCCTAGGGTCCGGCTGCATCGCCCCCAGTGCCTCGCGCGCCAGTTGCGCGTGATAACACAGCGGGGCCACGTCGGCGGCGACTTGAAACTGGGCACAAGCCGCGTCAGGCTGACCGGTCTCGTGGTACACGCGACCCAGCAAATAGTGGATACGCGTCACCTGGACCGGCGACAGGTCGCGCGCCGCATCCGCCGCCTGCTGCAACTCGACGATGGCCGCATCTGACTGCCCGGCGCGATGCAGTGCCCAGCCCCGATGTGCCCGGATCAGTGGCCGGTCCACCGTGTCCAGCGCCAGCGCCTCGTCCAGGAGGCCCAGCGCCTCGGCGGTGCGGCCGCGCTCAGCCTGCACGAATCCCTGGTAGCCCAGGGCATAGGCCCGGCGCTGCGCATCTGGCTCCAGCGACAACGCTGCCTCGAAATCGGCCACGGCCTCGTCCAGCCGGCCTTGCAGCAGGTACGCCTCGCCCCGGTTCAGGTGCGCGGCCGCCAGGTGGTCCAGGCTCAACTGGCCGTCCAGTGCCTGGGTCAGTTCGGCCTCGGCGCGGGTGAAATCGCCGCGCATGGCCTGGGCGATACCCAGGTTCAGATGGGCCACGTCGCCGTGGGGCGGCCAGTGCTCGGCGGCGAGCATTCGGTCCAGCATCTCGATGGCGGCACCGGGCTGGCCGGCCTGGATGTGGGTCAAGGCCAGGTTCAGGAGAATGGGCACCTGATAGTCGCGCTCTGGCGGCGCCGGGTCGACGAGGAGGGCAGTCTGGAGGGCCTGGCGAGCGGCGTCATAGTCGCGCCGGCCCAAGTAGGCCAGTCCCAGGTAGATGCGGGCGTTGCAGGCACTCAGGGGTTGCAGGCGTTCGGGGTCCAGCGCCAGGACGGCTTGCAGCGCGTCGATGGCCTGATCGTACTGCCCCTTGCCCAGAAACAGCGCGCCCCGGTTCACCAGCAGCAGCATGCCAAAGAGGCGGGCCGGCAGCAAGACCAGCCCCAGCCGATACACGGCCAGCGCCGGCGTCGTCAGGCCCAGGCCGTTCAGCAGCGCGCCGGCCAGCAGGCAAATGAGAGACCGGGACACGATGAGCAGCACCAGCAGGGTGGCCGCGCCCAGGTCAGGCAGCCACCCGGCCGACCACAGCACCAGGGCCAGTACCCACAGCGCCGCGAACTCGGCCACCGACTGCCAGGGGATGGCCGTGCGGCGGAACGGGTCACGGCGCAGTCGCAGCAGGATATAGGCCGCCGCCAGGAGGAACAGGCCGCCAAAGAGCAGGGTTTCGGTCATGGCCGCGTGGGGGTGCGCGTGATCGCCGCGGCCAGATAGCCCACCACGCTGCTGCGGTCGCCGCTCACGTCGGCCGAGGTGGCATAGCGCAGCACCTGGGCGTGCGTGGCTCCCAACGACTGGGCAGCCAGCATCACGGCCACCGTGGGACCGCCGCCGCAGGCCTCGCAGCGGTTTGCGGCCAGCGCGTCGGCCAGGCCTACCGGGTCAAAGGCGTTCACCTGGTCCACCACCACCTGGTCCAGCCGGTGCGCCGTGGCCTCGTTGTGGAAATGTGACAGGTCGGTGGAAGCCACCAGCAGCGCGCGCCGGCCTTGCAGCACGGTCGCCAGGCCCTGTGCCAGGGACCGGCACGCCGGCAGGCCGTGGTCGCCCATCATGATCGGCAGCAGCGACCAGCCCTCGGTCAGGGTGCGCTGGAGGAAGGGCAGTTGGATTTCCAGCGCGTGCTCGGCGTCTTGCGGGACGCGCGTCACCGGCGCGTGCCGGGCCAGCTCGGCAACCAGGTCCTCGTCCACCGGCACCGTGCCCAGCGGCGTCCAATACTGGCCCAGTTCGGTGATGGCATTGTCGCGGTAATAGGCCCGGTGGCTGGGCGAGATCACGGCCACCACGTCGAACGTGAGGCCCTCCAGCAGCCTGTAGGCATAGGCCGCCACCGGCCCGCTGTACATGTACCCGGCGTGCGGTGCGACGAGGGCGACCAGATCGCCGAGAACGGTCTGTGCGGGAACCTGGCCCAGGCAGCGATCCACGTCCCGGGCCAGCGCCTCTGGCGTGCCGGGATACCAGCTCCCGGCGATGGCTGACTTGCGTATCGCGCGTGCATCCATCTTGGCCATGATTCACCTCCCTGGCCGACAGCAGCAAACAACTACACGCTACAGTAGGATGGCCTGTGTCCGCCGCCTCAGACTAGCGAGCAGAGCCCAATTGCTATTCAGAACTTTTCATTCCATCGGTTCGATTTCTGGAGGAATTTCCTGGTGTTTTGCAGGAGGTGGTAATTGTTTAGGAGAACGCGACATCAAGATTTTTGCCGTTCCTAAAACGCCACCGCCTACAGTGATAATTGAGGGAAGGGGGGTTGGTATGGCAGTAAGCACGCCCACCATCAAGCCCTTTCCGATAGCCACACCCCAACCATCGCCAAAAGCATATTTCTGAAGCAGCACACAGGGAATCGTGAGTGCCACTGCCACTGGCACGGTGATTGTCCACCCTATGCCAGCGGTGGCGAGCGTTTCGGCAAAGAGCATCGAATCGACGGCGAACATCCCGAAGCCTACCAGAGGGTGAAGCCCAAGCATTTGGCCGACTCTTACAATGCGACTGTCATCGTTTTGTGACACATCACACTCCTGGTCAATGCCGTTTAGCGCGTAGGGCGGGCTGTGCCCGCCGTTTCAGACCGATGGGCACAGCGCATCCTACTTGCTGAGATAACGTAATCAAGGGCTATTACTCTGCCGGGGCGTATGTCTTCTTCATTCACATCTACGCCATCAAAATCTGTGTTCACTGGAATTTCCACGTTTTTGATCCACCATACTTCTATCTTTTCCAGCAACTCCCTAATTCGCAGAAAGTATCCGACGTTCAAATTCAGGTCGGCATCGCCAAGTAGTTTAGGAAGTTCGTGGGCAACTTGATTTCTATGCTTTCGGATAGTCTCGATTTCTTCGACTTCGTTTTCTGTGATTACACCGTTACGCTGGAGCCACGAGCATGATGCATACAGAAGGTCTTTATGAACTCGGACAACCTCATCTTTGTATTGTTCGTCCGGTATCGCTCTGCCATTCTTATACTCAAAGGAGAAAAAGTCCCTGATGTTGTCAACGATTGCGTCTTTCAACAGTTCGTAAGCCGCAAGGTAAAGAGAGGATAGTATCAGGTTGCTCTTGATAACGTCCGGGTTCAGGAATTTATCGGGGTCTATCACTCGCTCTATCCCTACTGCACATGATTACGACGAGCGGGCTAACACTCGACCATGTGCCCCGCGGGGTGCTCAAGATGGCGATGGAACGCCAAGCTGCTTGCAGATGCGCCTGGCCGTGTACTCGGGAATCTCCCGGTGGCGGGGCACCGAGGCGCGATGGCTTGTGGCAGGGTTTTCCCAGATCGAATGCTCGCCGCCTTCACGCACCAATCGGCAACCATGCTGACGCAGATGGCGCAACAGATCGCGCCTTTTCATGCCACTGCTCCCTGGGGAACCAGGGCAACGTGGGTCGCTGCTGTCAGCAACAGGTGAAGTGGCTCTTCTAGATCGGCTTCAGGATCGGTGCTGACCGGATCCGGCTGAGGTAGCGGCTCGCCGTATAGCAGATTGGTCTCTGCCATGTCCACGAGGGCGCTCGCCAACAGCCGGCGCGCCTCCTCCAAATCCGCGCCCCACGTGATCACCCCCGGGAAATCCAGCACTTCGCCATGCACGCCCTCGTCGAGATACTTGTACATCGCCTTATAGGTCAACATGATCCTTCCTCCAGACGGATGCAGAAAGCATGTATCTTGCATCCTGTGTCGTGCATCCCATCTAATCCAGCTTCATGTACAAAGACACCATGTCCACATACTCGCGCAGGGTGAGCTTGTGTGGGTGGATGCGCTGCTTGATGGCATAGCCCTTCCACAGTTTGTGCATCAGCCAATAGAGCCGGTTACGCGGCAGCTTGAGCAATGGCCGCATGATGCGCTTTAGCCACGGAAATTCCACCACCAGGGCGAACCACTTTTGCAGGTTTTCGATCTGGCGCTTTTCGCCTTCCGGGAAGCGCAGGATAGAGGTCTCCCAGGCGGAGGTGTAAATGTCCTCGAAAGAGCCTTCCAGGTAGCCGCCCTCACGGGCGTATTCGCCCAGGGCGGTGCGGGGATAGGGCTGGAACAGGAACGTGTTGGCGTAGGAGGGCCGGCAGGCGATGTTTAGCTCCAGTGTTTCGAGGTCCTGGGCCAGGTCGCCGCCGGGCAGGCCCAGCATGTTGGTGCTGATGAGATGCAGGCCGCCCTCGCGGATGGTGCGGCAGGCGGTGATGATGGTCTCTTTGCTCATGCTGCGCCGGAGCACCCGGTTGCGCATCTCGTCGTTACCGGCCTCGATGCCCATGCCCACGCTGGCGCAGCCGGCGCGCTGGAGTTGGGCCACCAGCTCGGGCGTCACCAGGTTGGCCCGCACGTTGCAGAAAAATGGCAGGCCAATGACATCCGGGTACTTGAGCGTGAACTCGGCCACCCAATCCTTGAAGACGATGAACGTATCGTCCACAAAAACCACAAAGCCCAGCGGATAGTGGTCCTTGACATAGGCCACCTCGGCCAGCACATTGTCCACGCTGCGCTGGCGGACACGCTTGCTCTGGGTGCCCTTGTAGATATCCCAGTAAGCGTGGTTAAAGCAATACGAGCAGTCGTATGGGCAGCCCCGGCCGGTGATAAAATGCTTGATTTTCGCCTGGCGCGTGAGGCGATGCCGCTGGTAGACCAGGTCCCGGTCCGGCAGGGGCAGTTCGTCCAGATTGGCGATGAGGGCACGCAGCGGGTTCTTGATGACCTCGCCAGCGCGTTTGAACCACCAGTTGGCGATGTCGTAAGGTGGTTGCCCGGCCGCCAGTGCGTCCACCAGGTCCCGCATGGCGTATTCGCCCTCGCCGATGCAGACCCCGTCCACACCCTCGACCTCGATCATCTCGGGGAAAAAGGTGCCATGTGCGCCGCCAAAGACAGAAAAGGCGTCTGGGACCGCCTGGCGAATCTGGCGATTCAGGTCGGTATAATAATCCTGCGAGCCGGTGGACAGGCTATACGCCAGCACGCCCGGCTGCCACTCGCGAGCCTTGAGCACCGGGTCTTCCTGCGCGACGATGCTCAGCTCCACCTCGTGACCGGCGGCCTTGAGCACGCTGGACAGGTGCATGATGCCCATAGGCTCATAGTCGATCTGTTTGATGACGAAAAGAACGCGCAAAGTCACTCCTTTTTCGAGATTCGGGAATCGGGATCCGAGTACCGAATCTCGATTCCCAAACCCCGGATCACGCCACGTCTACTTGATCCACAATCGCCGTAATTGCATGGTCCACCGGCACAAACTTGACCGGCAAGGCCAACGCTGCCTCACGGCTGGCTACAACGGTGACGAGCTCGCCCGGGCCGGCCTGCCCCGTACCGTCGGCGGCGACTACCGGCTCCCCAACGGGCTGCCGGTGCTTGTCCAACGGCTGCACAACCAGGAGCTTGATGCCTTCCAGCCCTTGATATTTCTGCGTAGCTACCACGGTGCCCACAACACGCGCCAGAAACATGCTTTAACCTCCCCCGGCCTAGGCGCCGCTGGACTCGGCCACGGCTTGCGGCGGGGTCAGCAACACGGGGATCAAGTCTTGGATCCCGCGCGCCAACCGGCTGCCGCTATGACTGATCGTGAACGGCACCCCACGATTGACGGCATACGTGGCCAGCGGCCAGTCCCAGGGCACTATACCGGCCAGCGGGTGATTGATACTGCGCTGGATGTCGGCCACGTCGATGCCGGCGCGCGGGTCTACCCGGTTCAACACCAACGACAGCCGGGCCAGGGGAAATCCCATCGCATCCAGGGCTTCCAGAAACAGCTTGGTATTCTTGACCGTGGGGATCTCTTGCGTGGCGACCAGCACCAGCCGGTCGCACAGCTCGAACGACACCAGCGTGGTCTCTTGCAAAAAGGCACAGGAGTCGATGATGATGACGTCAAAGACCTGCGCCATGGTGTGCAAGATGCGGCGCAAGGTGTCGGGCGTAACCTCGTCGGCCAGTTCGGGCCGAGGCGGGGCCAGCAATACCCGCAGACCGGAGGAATGAGGCAGCATCACGTCCTGAACAAACTCGGGGTCCAGATCTTCCTGGTTTGACGCCAGATCAGAGATGGTGCGCGTGGATTGAAGATTGAGGAACAATCCCACATCGCCAAACTGAAAATTGGCATCCACCACGGCGATGCGAAGCCCATCGGCTTGCTGCTGCATTGCCACGGCCAGATTGGTGGCCAGGGTGGTGCAGCCAGCGCCGGGCTGCGGGCTGTACACGGTCAGGATATACGCTCGCCGCTCGCGGCTGGCCTGTTGATCTGCGGTAGCTGCTGCCGGCGCCTCTTGCGCCAGCGCGGCGGCCATCGACCGGCTGGCCCCCAGTTGATACACACGATGAATGGTGTCTACCAGGTCATCGGTGCCAAAGGGCTTGATAAGAAAGTCCCTGGCCCCGGCCAACATGGACCGCCGCAAATAGTCGGCATCGCTTTGCACCGACATCATGACCAATTGCGAGCGAGGAGCCTCGCGAGTGATGGTCTCGGCCGCGGTGATGCCATCCATGTCCGGCATATTGATGTCCATCAGCACGATGTCGGGTTCCAGCTCGTGGGCCGCCGCCACACCCTCGCGGCCGGTGCGCGCCGTGCCCACCACCTCCATGTCATTCTCGAACAGGAGTAGCTTGGTCAATCCCTCTCGCGTGTCACTGATGTCATCTACGATGAGGATGCGAATGGGCCGGTCTTCTGACGCCGGGGCGGGCGCCACCGGGGCCACGTCGGACCGGGCTGGCCGGCCCCCCGCCATTGGCGATAGCGGCTCCTGGGTGCGGCTCACCACCGTAGGCCGCGTCGTCGCCGGGGATGGCGGTGGGGGTGGGGGTGGTGTGACCGGCTCGGCGGTCTCGCGCAGATACGAACGCAGCGTAGGCTCTTGCTCGGGCTGTCCCGGGGAGGGCGCCGGGGCTGGGGCAGCGGGCGCCGGCCGGCTCCCTCGCCGCAGGCGCCGGATCACCACAACAAACAACAGCACCGACACCACCAGCAACAGGACGCCCACAAATAGAAGCGATAACAGCGGATCCATGCGTCATATCACCTTTTGCCGCCGGTCGACTGCTCCTGCGTCTGCCATAGCTGGTTCCAGGCCCGCACGGCTTGCTGGAGCAACTGTTTGGCGCGGCCTTCCGGCACCTCGGCCACACTGAAGTAAAAGTCGTCCGCCACCTTGATCTTGACCCCACCCTCCGGGGTCGGCTCCACGTGGATAACCCCTTGTAGATGTTCTGCCTCACGCTGGATCAGGTCTTGCAAGATGACCTCGATGCCCTCGGCCAACGTGGACGCGGCCAGCGGGTTGGTCGCCTGCCGTGCCGCTGCCTTGACCCGTCGCGTCACCGGTTCGGCCGCGGGGACGGCTTGCTCGATCTGCGCGGCGACCCCCTGAACGGCCGCGCGGGTCCCCGCCTCGGCAATAGCTGGCACACCCTGGTAGGTTTCGCCGTCTACCGTAGCCTGCACGGTCTCGGCCGCTTTCGACCACGGGGGCTCGCTGGTCAGGGCCTCACCTATGTCGGGCATCTGGATCATCATGTCGAAATCCGGGATAACCGGCATCCGGATCTGGATGTCGCCGATGGCTTCGGCGGCGCGTTGGGCCTCGGACAGAGTCATGGAGATGGCCGAAGTGTCCACCTCGGGTATGGGTGTGGCCGAGGGGGATCGTCGCGTCTCCCGCACCGCTGAGCGCGCTGGCCGGGGATCCGCCGGGCGCCCCTGCCACGAACGGGCTTTGGGCTCGCGACCGCGTGATTCAGCCCGGGGCCGTTGGGGGCGATTCGTGTAGCTGCCCTCCACGCGCGGCGAGAGCACCCACAATATGAGGATCAACCCCAGAATCAAGAACAATAGGCCGTTGCAGCACAATGCGGCCCAATTGAACAGGATCGTTGGGTCCATGTCTCACCACTCCTACAAGTAACCAGTAATACCATCGGGCGTCAGCACGACGAACACCCAGTTACCACAACACCCGGTCCCGCAGATCCTCGTGCAGGCGGGGGATAATCACGCTGCGCACCAGCAGCCCGGCCTCGCTCGCCAGCCGGACCCCGGCCTCTACCGCCGCCTCCACGTTGCTCACGTCGCCCTGGATCAGCACGAAACCCTTGCCGCCCAGCCCGTTCGCCAGCCGGATCTCGCTCAAAACCACATCGGCGGCCTTGGCGGCGGCATCGGCCGCCAGGATGCACGTAGCCGCGGTGATGGTCTCGATGATGCCCAGGGCTTCCCGGTGCGACGGCTCCGCCGTGCCGGTGAGAGCCGGGAACACCGTCGGATGCACCTGCGACAGGAACAGCGTGTCCACCACGTCCTCGCCGCCAACCGCCACGCCGGCCGCCAGCGATTCCTCCACCGGCGCCACCAGCCCGCCCACGATGACCAGGTACTTGCCGGGGCAGATGGTGTGCGCGCCCAGCAGCGTCACCGGGGCCTTTTTCAGCATGGCGTCGCCGGCCAGGATGCCAGAGGCGATGCTGTTGAGTTCAATGATTGCCAGGGCCGGGTCCATTATTCCCTAACCTTGATCGATTAGCTGCCTGGCATGTCTGCAAGCAGTTCGTCCAGGTCACCATAGTCATACGGGGGACGCTTGCGCACTGCCAGAACGTCCATGATCTGATCCTCTTCTGTGATGGCATATACAACTCGCCATCGGCCCAACCTGAACCGCCACAACTCGCAGTCGAGGTCCGGCGCGAAGCGGCTTGCTGTCGGCTGGACGAGGGAGATCAGCCAGCCCATGGATCGCCCGCTTGATTCGCTGTCGCATATACCCGGGCAAATCCTTGACCTCTCTCCAGGCGCGAGGGGTGATATAGATGATATAGCGACTCACGCTAACTCGGCCTCCACGACGTCCCAGCGTAGCCATCCGGCTCGCTGGCGATCACCTCCCACGGCCCTTAGCTCGGCGATGGCTTGCTGTGCGGTTTGCAGATCCTCAATCGTCTCTAGCCATTCGATCAACGCTTCCCAATCATCGGCATCCAAGACGACTAGCCGTTTACCTTTCGCTGTCACAAACTGGACGGACTGCAATACTTCTATACCAATCATTTTTTCTCCCTCCTTCCACACCAGTTATCTCGTGGTGAAGGATCTCGGCCCACCCCGGCGTCTATTGCTCAAGCTCGTTGATCAACTGCTGGATGACCGGTTTCGCCGTGTCGGGCGCGCGCTGCAGTGCCTTTTGCGCCATATCGAGCGCCTTGGCCTGGTTGCCCATCCCCTGATAGAGCTTGGCGAGCTCCAGGTACGGCTCATACCGGTCCGGCACCAGCGTGATGAGCTTTTCAAAAGCGGCGATGGCCTGGTCGGTCTTTTTCTGTTGCGAGTAGATCAAGCCCAGGTAGCCCCAGGCCGCCGCGTCGTCCGGCGCCAGCGTCACGATGCGTTCATACCCTCGGGCCGCCTCTGCGAGCCGGCTGTGCTTGAAATACATGTCGGCCATCTCGCGCAGCAGCTTGATGTTGTGCGGCGTAAGCCGCACGGCCGCCTCATAGTACGCCCCGGCCTTTTCGATGCGCGTATCCTGCACCGCCGCGCTCTCGGCCATCCCGGCCCAGGTCACATAAGCGCGCGCCAGTTCGGCCGAGTGATCCGGGTTCAGCGGATTCAGCGCCCGGCCTTGCTCCAGCGCCGCGATACCTTGTTCCATCTGGGCGTCGCGCTGGGCAGACGCACTGATGGCCTGAGCCACCTGGACATGCGCCCGGGCCAGGAATGTATAGGTCCAGTCGCGGTTGGGGGTCAGCGCGATGACCTGCTGGTACAACGCAATGCTGCGGTCCCCCTGGCCGGCCTGTTCAGTAGCCTGCGCCTGTTTGGTCAGTATGTCAGCCTGCATGGGCTGATAGACGGTGAGAAATACCACGCCGATGAGCAGCAGCTTGATGATCCCCGCACCCAGCACCACCAGCCCGAACGCGATGAGACCGCTCCAGGTAAAGGGCTTGAACGGCACGGCTGCTCGCTTGAGAGACAGGGCCACGCCCACCACGCCCAGCGCCACGGCCACCAGCACCAGCAGCACCACCAGTTCCGGCGTGGCCTGGGCGTTCACCTCCACCAGGGTGCCCATGTTGTTCACCGCCACCAGGATCAGGCCCAGCGACACCAGGACCGCCGCCACGGCCACCAGCAGGAACAGGATCGTCCAGCCCAGCCGGGTGACTTCGATGACGCGGTCGCGGCGCCGGCTTTCGGCCTCGACGTCGGCGGCTGCCGAGTCCGCCGGCGCCGACAGGCGTCGTCGCCACCAGACCCCCACACCCCAGTTCGCCAGCCCCACCACAATAGCCAGCACAGCCCAAGGTCCGGCCAGGATCGCCAGCTCCGTCGGCAGCGATTCCCAGCGCGTGAACGCGAAATTCGCCAGATAGAACACGGTGCCGGTGGCCCCCAGGAGCATCAGCCCGGTCAACAAGGCATAGGCCCGCTGCGGATCCGCCAATGCCTGCCCGCGATAGGCCTGGCCCTCCTTGGGGCGTTCGCGGGCCTGCCGGCCCACGGCTACCAGTACCCCCAGCAGCACCCAGAAAAACAGCCAGCCGGCCGTGGGCACCGGGTAAAACTGGGCATAGACCAGCCACGCCAGCAGCGCCGCCATGGCGCCGGCCAGCGCCAGACGATGGTACACCGAACGCCCTCGCACCACTGCGAACAGGCCGCCCAGAAAGGCTACCGCCATGAGCGCCAGATGCAGCGCCAGGCCGATATAGCCCAGTTCGCCGGTCACCAGCAACAGGGTGTTGTAGGGCCGGTCCACCAGCCCCCCGCCCTCGGCCGACTGCATGAGGTCCAGCGGGTAGACCTGGTTAAAGGCATAGGCGAACGTTTCGGGGCCATAGCCCACGGCCGGCCGCAGCGGCGCCCACAGGTCGCCGTCGGGGTTGGGCGACGGCCAATCTGTCACCACGGCGCGCGCGCCGGGCCAGATGAGCGCCCGGACCGTGCCCAAGCTGTCCAGCGAGATGGCCTGGGCCGGCGTCATATCTGTCAGGGCCAGGGCCACGGCCCCCGTCAGCGCCAGGGCCAGCGCCACCGCGCCGACGAGCACCGCGACCACGCCGGCCGTCTGTATCAGCCGACTGGACAGGCTCAACAGCGCCACCGCCAGGACGAACAGGGCCAGGAGTAAGACGGCCAGCACCGCGCCCAGTACCGCGTACCACGCATTGGTGAGCACCAGGGCCGCCAACTGCACCAGCAGCGTCGGCAGGTACACGGCCACCAGCAGCGCCAGGTTGCCGACGATGGGCACCAGGACGCCCAGGCCCCGGGGCGTGTCGCGACGCAGTGACCCACGCAGCGGGGCCAGGATCAGGAGCAGCCCGGTCAAGGACATGGGCAACGCCAGGACCAGGTAACCGGCCAGGAACGAGGCATTGCCCAGCGTGGACGCCACGGTGCCGGAAGGCGCGCCCCACGGCAGCGGGTCCAGGCCCGCGGCCTGCACGATGGCATAAACAGCCACCGGCACGCTGCTCAACGTCACCGCCAGAAACAGTCGTTCCACCTGGGCGCGACTGCGCAGGTTCCCGGCCAGCAGCAAGAACACGGCCACATAGCCCAGCAAGGCGAGCACGCCCTGCGCCCGCGTGTAGGAACCCAGCAGGCTAGACCAGCCTTGCACCGACAGTGCCGTGGCGACGATCAGCAACAGGCCCCAGGCCACCGCCAGGATCTCGACCAGGTTGGGCAGCCAGATAGAAGGCCACTGCAGGGGTGGTGAGGGGAGGTCTGGCGGCAGCGGCTCGTCAAGCGCGGTGATGATGACCGACGGCGGGTCATAGTCATCCTCTGGTTCTTCCACCGGCACGACATCGGTCGTGCTGCCGGACCTGATGGCCCGGCCTACGCGGCCCAGCGCCCAGGCCGTGGGCCGCTGCAAAAAGCGCACCGCCCAGGCCAAGACCATGATCCAGACGATCACTTGCAAGAGCGCAGCCTTGTCCGGCTCGAACACGGTGGCCGTGTTGAGGTTAAAGAACAGAGGCACCATGACCACGGCCAGCAGCCAGCCGGCTTCCATGATCATCTCGCAGAAACGACCCAGTCGTGAGGACATGACCTTCCCTCCTTGCTATCGGCCCGGGAACGCGTCAGCGGGCCTCGATCACGATCTGCCGATCCGTCACCACATCCGTCACCACGCCGTCGATAGAGGTATGGACTCGCGCGCCCAGCTTGTCGGCGGGGATTTCGCCCACGAGTTGGCCGGCGCGCACCGTGTCGCCCACCGCCACCACCGGCCGGGCCGGCGCGCCGGTGTGCTGCTTGAGGGCCATGATCACGCGCGGCGGGAACCGGTCGCCATCCTCAAGGGGCACCGGGACGTGCTCATAGTCCCACAGATCCACCCGGGCCAGCAACCGGTCAAACGGCACGTGGCGATAGGCCCACATGTCCCGCGTGACCAGGTCTTGGCGCCGGTGTTCGGTGTTGCGCCAGCCCTGCTCGGCCAGCACGCGCTTGATCTCGCGGTTCACCTCCAGCGGCGACAGGTGCAGCGGGCACGCGTAATACTCGCACACGCCGCATTCGCAGCACAGCGCCGCCGAGGTGATCACGTGGTTGGCCTCGACCAATCCCTGGCCCACGGCGCGCATGATGGCGTGGGGCTGCAAGTCGTGGCCGATGAGGTAACGTGGGCACAGTTCGGTGCAATCGCGGCACTGGTCACAGGCCGAGCGAGCCCACCGGACGTTGGTCGCCACGGTGCGGCTCTTGCGGCGCACCAGGTAATGCTCGGCCGGCAGCACCACCACGCCGCTGGTGGTCTTGAGCACCGGGACATCCAGATCGTCAAGGAGCCGGCCCATGAGCGGGCCGCCCAGCAGCACCGCGTATTCGCCGTCGCCCAGGGTGGGACCGCCGGCGTAGGCCAGCACGTCGCGGACCGGCGTGCCCACCGGCACTCGCAGGGTGAGAGGTCGCCGCACCTGGCCAACCACCGTGAGGATGCGCTGCGTGACCGACAGGCCACGCCCGGCCCCGGCCACGTTCGCCAGGGTGCCCACGTTGTTCACCACCACGCCCACGTGCAGGGGCAAGCCGCCTTCCGGGATTACCTGGCCGGTCACGTCTTCTACCAGCAGGAACTCGTCGCCGGCCGGGTAATAACTGCCCAGGCGATGCAAGTCGATGTCGGGGTGACGAGCCGCCAGAGGTTCCAGAGCAGCGACAGCGTCCTCGTACTCGGCCTTGAGGGCAATGACGCCCCGAGACGCGCCGGTGGCGTCCATCGCCAGGCGTAGGCCGGTCACCACGTCAGCGGGACAGGCGGCCATCAGGCAGCGATCCGCCTGCAACAACGGCTCGCACTCGGCGCCGTTGGCGATGACGGTTTGCACCTGGGCCGCGAGCTTGACGTGGGTGGGGAACCCGGCCCCGCCGGCCCCCACTACGCCGGCCTCACGCACATTTTTCACAATCTGGTCTGCGTCCACGATCACCTACCAGCCTGTATCATACCATCATTCAGGCAGCGTGTCAAAAGTAGATTGGCGCGCTGGTTGGCGCGCCGAGAGGAAACCAGTCACTTTTTGTAGATGCTATCCCAGTTCGGATAGTCTCCCTCTTGAGTGTTGTTGAAGGAAAACGACCACCTTTCAACCGCAGAGCACGCGGAGACCGCTGAGAAATAGAAGGAAAGCTCTGCGAACTCTGCGTTCTCGGCGGTAAAATACTCAGCAACACTCTAACATTAGGTTTGACCCGGCACCTTGATAACCACATAGTTAGAATCAGGCACGTGGCGCCACCGTGATGCGCAGCAGTCGCCCATCACGCCATCGTACGTTTGCAGCATTGAAACGGGCACAAGTGACTTCCATCAGCCGTTGTTGATCTGGGTAGCGATACGGTTCCAACTCCACGCTCACCCGGTCATCGTGCCACGTCACCCGCCCGGCTTTGCGGTAGATCAGCAGCGTCGCCGTCTCCAGGCTCAATGACTGCCAGGCCGGGGCGAAATAGTGCTGGGCCGCCCAGTCATGGAGGTTGGCCAGCAAGACCTGGAAGTTGAGCATGATCTGGTCTTTCTCCAGATCGCGCTCCCGGCACAAGGTGGCGGTGTCAATGGCATCGCGCGCCGCCATGCGCTGGACGAGCCGGGCGCGCAACTGGCGGGCTTGCGTCTGGTGGTGGTGTAATTGCTCCACCAGGCGGCGTTGGCGCTGGCGGAACTGCTCGGTGTTCTGGGCTAACTCGCGCCGCACGCCATCGACTCGCTGCTGCGCCCGCGTCGTAGTCTGGCTCTGATCCTGGCGGTGCCGCAGGTCCCAGCGCTGGTGCGCCAATCGACGTGCCCGGTCCCGCTGCTGCGCGGTGTAGGACTCTTGGAGGTCAGCCAAGCGCCGCCGCAGATGGCGCACGGCGTCTTGGTGGTCGCTCAGTTGGCGCTCCGTCACGGTGACCTGGGTCTGGGCGGCCTCCCAGGCCCGTTGCCGGGTCCGGTTGACCACCTTTTGGTGGGCGTACCCGTAGTTGGCATTGAGATTCGCCCCCTGGATCAAGTCCCGGATGCGCAACTCATTGTACGGCCACCGCCGGCGGTGGAGCCACGGGACTTCGCCGGCGGTCAACTCGCCGCTGAATCGCCCGGTGTAGATGCGGGTCGGTTCACTTTGACCGTGCGGGCGCAGCAGCACAAACTGGCGCGGATCCTGGGCCACGCGCGCGGGGTCGGCCCAGCGGGCCAAGGCGGCGCTGTGGGCGGGGTCCCCTGTAACCGGCTCCCAAGCCCCTTCCCGCACAAAGTCAGCCCGGCGGTAGTGGTGCTCCTGGGGCAGGATACTGAGGTAGTCGCGCTGCGCCGCCGCATACCGTTCACCCAGGGGCTGCCCGCCCCCTTCGCTATCGGTGATCACGCACGCGATGGGCCGCTGCAGGGTCTGCTCCAGCGCGGTTTCCAGGTCGACCAGCAGATGGGTCAGATGCGCATCAATGGGATAATCCCAGCCGCCCAGGAGCCGGCCTCTGGGGCCATTCAAGATGAGTTGTTTGGTCCCGGGCATAGTCCGGCCCCACATCGTCACCCGTCCCGCGTGGCTGTAGCCCTTGGTCCAGTGGGGCTTGATATGCCAATCAGCGAAAATGGTCAAGGGCTCGTCAGCCGGATACCAGGCCTGGGTGTAGGCCGCGGCCAGGCTCTCGGCCAGCGCGGCCCCGACGCGCACCCGAGTCAACTGACCCACGCTGCGCGAATGTTCCAGGGTCAGGTACTTGTAGGTGAAGCCGTAGAGCGCCTGCAAGCCCGCCCCCTGGTAGTAGTACAGGTCGCGAGGCCGGGTCAAACCCAAGATCGGCAGGTATACCAGGTGGTCGATCTTGGGCCACAACGCGGCGAGGTCCACCGCCAGATGATGGAGCTGCTGCACCGCGTGATCGGCCAGGTACTGGTCCCGGGCGGCCAAGACCGGCGTCTCGACCGCCGCCACCACGCCCAGCTCAGTCTTGGCGCCCTCCAGGGAAAAAAAGCCCGGCGTGGTCGAGTGCCTCGCCCGGGGGGGCCGTATCGGGAGCACTATCATCGGCAGCCGGTGACTTGAATGGGCGCCCCGGGGGCGCGGTCAAGGCCCGCTGGCGCAGGAGATGATTGACGTGCCCGGCGTGGAGGGTCACGCCGAACTGGGCCTGGATCTCCTGGACCAACTGCGGGGCGCGCAAGCTGGCGTCGGCCTCCTTGCGGGCGTACAGCCACTCCCGCAGGGCCGAATGAGCTTTGCGGGGATGCCCATGCCGGCCGTCAATCAGGGCGGTCCAGGTGTGACCGCCAGCGGCGTATTTCGCCTGGTGCTGGGCCAGCCCAACTTCATCCAACTCAAAGCTCAACTCGGCGTTCAGGTCGGCCAAGGGCTCCCCGGCCGCGACACGCCGCAGCAGTTGCTCCAGACGTTGCGCCTTTTCCAATACAGCGGGTGGATACTCCATCGTTTCTGCTCCTCGACTGGTAGGTGATGCTGGAGGATTATACACCCGACCCGGCACAAGCGCAAGTTCTAACTATGTGGTTGTCAAGGTGCGGTCAAAGGTCACGCTAGTACGGGAAAATCGTGTTACAATATTGGTGACCTGGCGGCACGCGGGTTGCGGGATTGGTACGGGAACAGAAGGCCGGCCCGGACCGCAAACGACGTGATGTGACCAGACAGTCAGGCGCACGTTGAACGCTAAACTCACTTTCGGGAGGTTATCATGAGATCATACGTCATGCGTCATGTACGGTACATAACCGCCGTGGGCCTGGTGGCCCTGGCCGGTGTCCTGGCCTTGGTGGGCTGCACGTCGCCCAGCCCGGCCCAGCCCACCGGCGACCAGCCGACGGTGCAGATCGTCGCGCCCCCTGCCAGCATACAATTCACCCCCGGCGAGACCGTGACCGTCCAGGTCAAGGTCGCGGACACCCAGGGGATCGTTCGCGTGGAACTGCTGGCGGACGATGCTGTGGTGGCGACCCATAACCTGCCGCAGCCGGTCCCCACGTGGGAGGGGGAACTCGCCTGGGTGAATCCATCGCCGGGCACTCATGTCTTGCTGGTGCGGGCCACCAACGTGGCCGGGGCAGTCAGCGACCCGGCCACGTTCAACGTGCAGGTGGCCGGGCCGGGCACCACGGTTGCCCGGCCATCGCCCACCCTACCTTCCGGCGCGCCGACCCTGGAACCTGGCGCGCCGACCCAGGTACCCGGCGCGCTGACCAAGGTACCCACAGCACCACCTACGTCGCCGCCGACAACGCCGACAGTGCCGCCCACCGCACCACCTACCGCACCGCCCACGGCGCCACCTACCGCACCGCCCACGGCGCCACCTACCGCACCGCCCACGGCGCCACCTACCGCACCGCCCACGGCGCCACCTACCGCACCGCCCACGGCGACGCCAATAGAGCCGCCCACGGCGACGCCAATAGAGCCGCCCACGGCGACGCCAATAGAGCCGCCCACGGCGACGCCAATAGAGCCGCCCACGGCGACGCCGACCA
>JAHJIN010000220.1 GCA_018823415.1 Chloroflexota bacterium
AGCGTATCAGGCGTGGGTCCAATGTGGTCATCGGGCCTCTCCACCAGTCGTTTCAGGTTGGACCAGAGAGCAGCAGATAGTGCGCCCATGCCGGCCCAGCTATGGCTCGGGGGCGTAACGAGGAACAGGCCAAGTCCGGGAATAGGAGCATCGGCCGGACCATCAGGTGCTCCCGTGTCAGCTCGTCCCTAGAGCTTGATCCGGGGCACCATAAAACCGGCGGGGGCCGTACTTCACGGGCGCACGGCCAGTGGCAAATAGACCGCATATCGAGAGCCCGGATATGCACGCATCGAGCCCCTCCTGGAGTTGTCAATTCTTCTGAATGAGCGGCAGGTAGATGAAATGGTCAAAGGTACTGGGATCAAAGAGGGTGAACGCTGCGCTGGTGTCATAGACCGTGGCCGGGTTGGCGGTATCGGCCACACGCACCTGGATGGCGGTAGTGGTGAAGGACGGCGTGGTCCAGTCATAGCTGCCGGTGTTGACGGTGTCCATCGTGATGTCGTGGCTGGTGGCAAAGCCATCGATGGAGTAGGCCAGGTTGACCTGGGGCACGGTGCCGGTGGTGGCCCAGCGGATCTGCTGCACGCTGTTGATCGGCCAGCTCGTGCTGCCGGTTGGGGCGGTGAGGGTCAATGAGGACGCCACGCCGGACTTCCACCGATTATAGTAGACGTTGAGCAGCGGGACGAACTCGTTCCGGGCCTTCTGGTTGCCAGCGGCGCCGGGGTGCTCGCCGTCCGGGCCGGGGTAGTACAGCGTGCCGTCTCCATTGCTGGTAACGTATTGGATGTTACCATTGTAGAAGCGGTGATGGTTGTTCGGATGGGTCAAGACGTTATAAAAGTCAAAGACGGCCACATTGTTGTGGGGGTAGCTGGCCAGCCAGTCATTGACGAGCCAGGTGTTAAAGGCCCGGGCGTTAGCGGCATAGGTGTTATACGTCAGCGGCGGTGCGGTGATGACGATAAAGAGCCGGTCCTGGCGCGTGGCAAAGTAGGTGAGCAGGTCGTTGTAGATGCCCTTGGCGTTGCCTACCGTGTGGTATTCGGACCAGCTATCCTGGCCTCGCAGGGGGTTGGCACCGGTCGTGGGCGGGTCGCCCGGGTTTCCCTGCAGGTCAGAGTTAGGAAAGCAGGACTTGAACATGACGATCTCGTTCTGGCCGCCGGGGTCGGTGTCCAGGCGCGAGTACCAGGCGTGCTGGTCGTACTCGGTGTACAACGCGCTCAGATACGTGTTGCGGTGGGGACCGGCGAACCAATTGTACCAGTGACCGATGTCCGTGTGGTCACCGATCTTGTCGTAGCCGAGATCGGCATCGTCTGGCCCCCAGCCATAGTTGGTGTCGCTAACAAAATAGTGGTTGTCGCGCAGGGCCACGCCCAGGCCACCGGAATAGTCGTCGGTGCCGACGTCCGCCAGCCAGTTCTCGCCGCTGGAGTGGTGGATAAAGATGAGCTTGACCGGGCTGGCCGGGGGAGTGGGGTCGTCGGCCAACGCCGGCGGTCGGGCCAGCGCCGGGTCGGCCCGGCCGGGAGTAAGGACGAGAACCAGCATAATGATGCCGAGTAGCGCCAGGATGGATCGTCCGTGGGGGTGATGGTTCGCATTCATCAAAAGCCTCCTGATCCTTTTTTGCCCATGAGCCTTCAGAGTTGCCGACCGCCCAGGGCGCGATGGCAAACAACGATGGTCCCTGCGCCCCCTAACCGCCGTCGCGGCAGCGGCCGGTAGCCTGGTGCCAGCTGGACACGTGGGCGTCGGCCCAGGCGAGGGAAATGTCGGACAGGCAATCACCGGTGACCTAGTGCCAACAATCGCCGACACGCCATGCCCCGGCGTTCTGCGGGTTCGACAGGCCCAGATCACACCAGCCGTGAGATGGGTTGGTGGCGGCCCTGTCTTGTTGAAACATTTACTCGTCTATCCATCGCGGTACAACCGTGCTCACACCGGACTCGCTTTCCCCACATCAAACAGGGTCTCCTCGAACGCCGTCAGAAAACGGTCTATCTCCGGCGCGGCAATGATATACGGCGGGAACAGGCGCAAGGTCGCCGTGTGCGGCTGATAGTCGACGATGAACCCACTGTCCAGCAGGCGCTGACGCACGGTCACGCCCTGGGCGGCCCGGTCCGGCTCCAACTCGACCCCGGCCATCAGCCCCTGGCCCCGCACGTCCCAGATCCAGGCACACCGCGATTGCAACTCGCGCAAGCCGTCCAGCAGGTACGCCCCGTGCCCGGCGGCCTGCTCCACCAGACCTTCCTCCTGCAAGATGGCCACCACCGCCGCCGCGATGCGCCCGGAGAAGGGGTCGTTCTGATGGGATTGCACGTGGCGCAGCACGCCCTGGCACCGCGCCTCGACCTCGCCGGTGGTGACGACGGCCGACACCGGCAGCCCCGCGCCAATGGCTTTGCCGATGACCAGGATATCCGGCACGATGGCGTCATGCTCAAAGGCGAACCAGCGACCGGTGCGTCCCATGCCGGTGGTTACCTCCTCGGCGATGAGCAGGGCCCCGCAGTGGGTCGCCAGGTCGCGCAGCCGCGTTCCATAGCCTGGCGGGGGCACGATGATCCCCCCGGCGCCCAGCACCGGCTCATAGATCACGGCGACGACGTGCCCCGGCTCCGCATCGGCTAGCGCATCCAGGCAAGGGAAACCATCGCAGGGCCAGGAGAGACCCATCGGACAGCGCCGGCACATGGGAACCGGTAGGCGCAGGACGTGGCCCAGGTGTGGCAGGTACGACGCCGCGCGGCCGGCCTCGGAGAGGGCCAGGGCGTAGGTCGTCGCGCCATAATAGCCCTGCTCGATGACGGCGACCTCGTCCGCACCGGTGGCCGCGCGGGCCATCTTGAGGGCCAGTTCCACGGCTTCGCTGCCGGTGTTGAGCAGGACAGCGCGGTCGAGGGCTGGCGGCAGGATCTCGCGCAACTTGACCAGGGCCTCCTCCACTTCATCAGCGGAAAAGGCAGCCCCCACGTGGGCCAGTTTGCCCACCTGCGACTGGACCGCCGCGACCCAGCGGGGATGGCCGTAGCCCAGCACGTTGCACCAGGTCCCGGCGAGCAGGTCCAGGTAAGGCTTGCCGGCCGCGTCCCACACGGTGCAGCCCGCGCCGCGGACGAGGGTGATGTCTTCCAGTACATGGGTCTGCCATAAGCGCATGACGCTGCCTCCTAGAAACGCACCACACCTTCGGCCACCGGCACCACCTGCCCGCCCACCCGCACGGCGGTGACGGTCCCGCCGGCCGAGTCCACCTCCACGTACAGGGTGCTGGGTCGGCTCATCTCTGCCCCCTGCTCGCTGACGATGCGGGTCGTCGGCTCGGTCACCAGCACGACCTGGTGGTGGACCAGATAGGCCCCCAGCGCCCCATTGGCGCTGCCGGTGGCTGGATCCTCTGGCACCCCGTGGAGCGGGGCGAACAGCCGCACGTGAACCGTGGCCGCGGGACGCTCGGTCGCGGTCGTAAAGACCAGCACGCTCCCGTCGTCGGTGCCAGCGGAGCGGGTGGCCCGGCCCAGCGCCGGGACGTCGAGCCGATGGGCGTTCAGGCCCTGCACCTCGGCCAGGGACCGGACCGGCACCATCATCTG
>JAHJIN010000221.1 GCA_018823415.1 Chloroflexota bacterium
CTCGCGCCCGCCACTTTGCCGAGATTGCGGAGCGCGTGGCCCGGGGCGAGACACAACAGCCCGGCCGGGGCACCCTCTGTTCCTGCGGCGGCGTCTTTAGCAAGATGGCCATCCTCCACGACGGGACCATGGTCCCCTGCAACCTGCTCCCCACCCTGACCATGGGCGTGGTGGGCGTGAACCCCATCCAGGACGCCTGGCTGTACCACCCGTCCATCAATGTGGTGCGCTACCGCCGCCAGATCCCCCTCAGCGCACTGGAATCGTGTCGCGATTGCGCGTATACCGGCTTTTGCGCCGGCGGCTGCCCGGCCAGCGTGATGAGCAAGTTCGGGAAGCTGAACGTCATCGACCCGGTGATTTGCTATCGGGAGTACCAGGAAAATAGTGGCTGAAAATCATCACTCGCAGCGAAATGCTACCGGCTTCCAGGCTGCACGACGTCAACCAAGAGTACGACGAGCTGTACAGAATCATCAACGCCAGCATCAAGACAACGCAAAAAAGACTATGAACCCACTCATTCACCATTCGCCATTCACCATTCACACGCAGTGTCCTGTGGACAATTCACCATTAATCCCGCCATGCTGGTGAACGAGCGCATCGTGCGATTGCTCGACCGCCCCGGGGGGAGGTTCGTCCTGGGGCGCATTGCAACGTATTGCGCGAGACGGGCAAGGGGAACCGACGATGTGGAGATCATCCACGACGGCCTGTGGACCCATCGGGTAGGGCCATACTACCGTCCTGACGGCCACTTGTTCAACTATACATCCCCTGCTGTCCGGCGCTGGAAGGATGTCCCGATACAGAGACTGGCGATCAGAGAGTTCTGGTTTCAGTATCACCGTCCCCAAGAGGGGGATGTGGTGATCGACGTGGGTGCGGGCCGAGGCGGGGACGAGATAGCCGTGTTCTCTCGAGCAGTCGGCGAGTCAGGCCGCGTGATCGCCGTCGAGGCCCATCCGGTTTCCTTTGAGTTCCTGGAGGTGTTCTGCCGGTTGAACCGATTGGAGAACACGACCCGGCTGCAGGTGGCGGTGATGGACAGGCCGGGCACGATGTCGATGACCGAGTCCTATGCCTGGTTTGCGGCCACCGTGGATCGGAACAACCAATCACCAGGCATCAAGGTCCGGGCGACCACACTGGACGAGATCTGCGAGGCCCAGGGCATCGAGGCTGTTGCCTATCTCAAGATGAACATCGAAGGGGGAGAGCGATACGCACTGCCCGGGATGGAGGCCATGATCCAGAATGTCCAGACGATCTGCGTGGCCTGTCACGATTTCCGGGCCAACCGTGGCGAGGGGGACCATTTCCGCACGCGCGCCTTTGTCGAGCAGTGGCTGGCCGAGAGGGGGTTCGAGCTGGCCTGGCCCCCGGACCATCCATTCGATTTCGTTCGTGACTATGTCTTTGGGCTAAGACGAAACACTCGTTGACAAAATCAAGAAAAAGAGAGTATAATGTGAATAGGAGTGTCCTGTGACCAGGAGAACCCACGTCGCCTGGGTCAGCACCGCCCAGTTTGACCCCCACCTGCGGGCGGGCGCGCTATACTGCTTGTTGAGCATACTCAGGCTCCTGCAAGACCTGGGACACAGGGTCTCTGTCCTGGATGTGCTCACCAACGACGTCCACCATGACGCTTTCGACGGCGGCCTGGCCTATCGCGGTGGCGAGGAGGTCGTCCGAGAGGCAGACACCTGCCGGACCGTCTTCCAGGGCGTGCCCTACTGCCACCAAGTCTTGCCCATGGGCCTGGGGCAATGGGAGAGCCAGTACCAGGTGGTCGTGAACGCCGTGCAGCGCTTCCTCCAGCAGGAAGGCGTGGACGTTGTCTTGACCAGCGACCAGGCGTATTGGGCCTTGCTCGCGGCCTGGCGCTTGCAGATCCCCGGCGCGCACTTTTTCCACACCTTGGGTAATATCAAGGACTTTGCCCTGAACCCTGGCTACATCTGGCTGCTGCGCAAGCGCCCGGTCATCGCCATCAGCCGCTTCATGCAGGCCGAGATCAAGGCGCGGCTGGGTTTGGATTCCGTGGTCTGGTACGCGTTCATCGACCTGGACGCCTATCGCTGTGACCGGAGCGACGCGCGCACAAAGCGCATCGGGTTTTACTCGGCCGGCAAGATCAAGGGCAGCGCCATCGTCGCCCAGGTCGCCGCCCAGATGCCCGACCATGAGTTCGTCGTCGCCGGCGCGTACGACGAGGAGCCATCGGGCAATCTGGCCCATTGGGGCTACATCCCGGACATGCGCCGCTTTTACGGCCAGATAGACCTGTTGCTGGCGCCGTCGACGGTCAAGGAGGCGTTTCCACGCACCATCGTGGAGGCCGCTGTGAATGGCATCCCCACCATTGGCAACCGGCTGGGCGGCATCCCCGAGGCGGTAGGGGACAGCGGGGCACTGGTCGATTGGAACCCGGAAGCAGACATCACCGCGACGGCCGCCGAGTATGTCGCCGCGATCCGGGCGATCCTGGACGACGACGCGGCGTATGACCGTCATCGTCGTAAAGCGTTCGCCCGGGCAGAAGCATTCGAGCGGGAGCAGGCCCGGCAGGCCCGCGAGTTCTATGAGCACCATATCGGCTGATTTCATCCCCCCTTCCCGCGCCGATGGGCCACGGCGGGGTGACGAGGGGCGCGTCGTACAGCGTATATTCATACAACACGTAAAGGAGGATCTGAAATGAGCAAGGAACGCAAAGACAAGATCGTGGACGAGCGACCGGAATACGAGGCGCCACAAGCCATGCACCTCACGCCCCAGTTCACTGGGACAGGCGCCTGCGACTCCGGCAGTGGTGACAGTGAGCACTGCAACGCTGGCACTGGCGCAAGCGGATGGGCCTGCGTAGATGGGTCGGCGGCAGACCCTGAGTGTATGGGGCCTGGCTCCGGAGCAACTGGTGCATGTTCGTACGACGGCTCCGCAGCATCTGGCGCATGTACGGACCTTGGCTCTGGCGTCTCCCCTTAACAACACACGAGGGCAGCTCGAAGCAATTGCCTGTTTCGGGCCAGCCCGAAACAGGCAATTGCACGCTCTGGGCCTTATCATGATCGTTGACAGGGCCACGATAAACGGAGTATAATGCAGCCGGGAACGAAAAGAGAAAAAGCATCGAGGAGAATCAATGACCATCTGCGATTTCGACGAACAACTCACACCCGAACAACCCGACCGCCCGCCCCTGGACCTGCCGGAGGGTGTGCCGCCGCTGCGGGCCTTTTACCTCTACATGTCCAACAGTTGTAACCTGGCCTGCCGCCACTGCTGGATCACGCCCAGTTACGTAGACGGGAAACCGGACCCCGGCGACGTCATCGACGTGGAGGCGTTGCGTGACGCCGTGCGCGAGGCCAAACCGATGGGCCTAGGCAGCGCCAAGCTCACCGGCGGCGAGCCCATGCTCCACCCCCGGTTCATTGAGATCGTGGACCTGCTCTCGGAAGAGGGGCTGGGCCTGAACATGGAAACCAACGGCACCCTCCTCACCGCCGAGGTGGCTCGCTACCTCAAGGACGAGACCAAACTGAGCTTTATCTCGGTCAGCATCGACGGGGTCGACGCCGAGACCCACGACGCGTTCCGGGGCGTCCACGGGGCGTTCGACAACGTGTTGCGAGGGCTGGACCACCTGGTGGACGCCGGGTACACCAATGCCCAGGTCATCATGTGCGCCCACCGGGGCAACCGCGACCAGATCGAGGACGTAGTGCGGCTGGCGGCTACCCACGGCGCCGGGTCTGTCAAGATCAACCCGGTGACCAACAGCGGGCGCGGCACGGCCATGCACGAGCGCGGCGAGGGCCTGGATTTCCACGAGCGCATGGCCCTGGCCCATTACGTCTATGACGAGCTGCGCCCGCGCCTCCGCGAGGAAGCGCTGCCCATCTCCCTGGTGCTCAACACCTCCCTGGCCCTCATGCCCATCCGCGAGATGATGCGCCGGGGCGGGCGCACCGGCGACTGCGGCGTGCTGGGCATCCTGGGCATGCTGGGCAACGGCGACATCGTCCTGTGCGGCATCGGGCGCACCATCCCCGATCTGGTCTATGGTCGCCTGGGGGAGGACAGCATCCGCGACATCTGGCTGACCCACCCCACCATCCTGGAGCTGCGTCGCGTCCTGGCCGACGAGGCCAGTTACCCCGGCGTCTGCGGCGAGTGTACTCTGGCCAAGCGC
>JAHJIN010000003.1 GCA_018823415.1 Chloroflexota bacterium
CGCGCCCTCTATATCTTTCCCACCAAGGCCCTGGCCCAGGACCAGCTTCGTGCGCTCAAAGAACTGGCAGCCAACTGCCTGCCCGACCTCAAGGTCGAAACCTACGATGGCGACACACCACAGGCCCAGCGCACCGGCATTCGCGCCCAGGCCCAGGTGATCCTCACCAACCCCGACATGCTCTCCCTGGGCATCCTCCCCAACCACGCCATATGGTCGCGCTTTTTCAGCAACCTCAAATATGTGGTGGTGGACGAAGCCCACATCTACCGAGGCGTCTTTGGTTCGCACGTGGCGAACGTGCTGCGCCGTCTGCGCCGCGTCTGCGCCCATTACGGCGCGACCCCCCAGTTCATTTGCTGCTCGGCCACGGTGGCGAACCCCGGCGAGCACATGGCTCGGATCGTCGGCGTGGAGCCGGCCGTCGTGGACCGGGACGGCTCGCCCCACGGCCCCCGCGATTTCGCCCTGTGGAACCCGCCCCTGGTCGATGCACAGTCGGGCGCGCGCCGCAGCGCCAACTCGGAAGCCACCCACCTGTTCGTCGAGCTGGTGATGGACGGCATCCGCAACATCACCTTTACCCGGTCGCGCCGCACCGCCGAGCTGATCCAGTTGTACGCCCGGGGCGTGCTGTCGGACCAGGCGCCCAAGCTGGTGGACAAGGTGCGCACGTACCGGGCCGGCTATCTGCCCAAGCAGCGCCGCGAGATCGAGCAGGGGCTGTTCAAGGGCCGCATCACCGGCGTCACGGCTACCAATGCCCTGGAACTGGGCGTGGACATTGGCGACCTGGACGCCACGGTGCTGGTGGGCTATCCGGGCACCATCGCCTCCACCTGGCAGCAGGCCGGCCGGGCCGGGCGCGGCGAGGCCCACTCCCTCTCGTTCCTCGTCGGGCTGGACGGGCCGCTGGACCAGTATCTCATGCGCCACCCGGATTATCTGTTCAAGCGCCCTATCGAGTCCGTCCTCATCGACCCCAGCAATCCCTACATCCTGCCGGCCCACCTCTGCGCTGCCGCATTCGAACTGCCCCTGACCAACGCCGACGAGGCCCTCTTTGGTGGCGAGGCGTTCGTCCAGGCCATGATCGGCCTGGAACAGCGCCATCTGCTCGAATATCGCCAGGAGCGCTGGTATTTCATGGGTATGGGCTACCCGGCCGAAGAGGTGCACATTCGCTCGTCCACCGGCGAGCAGTTTGACATTGTGGACAGTAGCGCCGGCTATACGCTGCTGGAGAGCATCGACGCGGCCACGGCCCTCTACCAGGTGCATCCCGGCGCGGTGTATTTGCACCAGGGCGAGTCGTATCTGGTCAAGGAATTGGACCTGTTGAGCCGGACCGCTTACGTGGTCCCCACGGAGGCCAAGTTTTACACCCAGTCCAAGGACAGCGTGGACGTGCACATTGTGCGCTCGACACGCTCGCGGCTGGTGGGCCGGGCGCCGGGCACGCCGGCGTATCTGGGCGTGGTTCGCGTGCGCACCCAGGTCATTGGCTATCGCAAAAAACGTCAGTATACCGATGAGGTGCTGGACGAAGTGCCGCTGAACCTGCCGCCCACCGAGTTTGACACGGTGGCCGTGTGGTGGGACCTGCCGGACAAGCTGATCCGCCAGCTCAAGACGCGAGGCCGGGACGTACCCGGCGGCCTGCATGCGATGGAGCATGCCTGCATCGGCATGCTGCCCCTGTTCGCCATGTGCGACCGGCTCGACCTGGGCGGCCTGAGCACCGAGTGCCACGTCAACACCGGCCAGCCGCAGGTGTTTGTATACGACGCCTTTCCCGGCGGCGTGGGAATCGCCGAGAAGGGATTCAACATCCTGGAGCAGTGGTGGGCCGCCACCCTGCAGGCCATCGTCGAGTGCCCGTGCGAGGACGGCTGCCCGTCGTGCGTGCAGAGTCCCCGATGCGGCAACAATAACGATCCGCTGGACAAGGACGTGGCGCGCATCATGCTCGAGGCGCTGACGCGTTAGGAAACAGCCTGCGATGGACATTGACCTCTTTACCACACCACCGCCCCGGAAACGTTGGCCAGACCTGAAATGGATCCTGGTCGGGCTGGTGGCTGTCCTCATCGTGGCCGTGCTGGCCGGGCGGGCAATCTGGCCCGCTCCCGTGCCTACTCGTACTCCGGCGCCGCCCACCCCGACCCCGGCCAGGACGGCCACCCCGGCCTTTCGGCTGACCGGCCGGCTGGTCTTTGTCGCCGGGCCGCGCGGCCAGGAGGATGTTTACACCGTCAACCCAGACGGTACGGACCGGGTCAACCTGACCAACCATCCGGCCACGTACGAGGGGCCGGCCTGGTCGCCCAGCGGCGACCGGATCGCGTTCGTCTCCAACTACGAGGGGCACAAGCAAGCCTATGTCATGTCGGCCGACGGGTCCCAGATCACGCCAGTGCCAGGCACCGGCCCGCTGGACCTGGTGGCTGGTTGGTCGCCGGACGGGCGTTACTTGCTGCTCACCTCCTACCGCGACGTGAACGCCGAGGTCTATGCCGTCGAGTTCGACAGTGGCAAGGCAGTCAACCTGACCCGGCACCCGGCCGAGGACGAGACGCCGGCTTGGTCTCCGGGCGGCACGTACATCGCCTGGGCCTCGGATCGGGACGGCACCGAGGAGCGGCGCGCCAGGCAGATCTATACCATGAACGTCGATGGCTCGAGGCTGGTCCGGCTCACCGATTTCTTTTACGGTGCCTCGTACCCCGTCTGGTCCCCCGACGGCCAGTGGATCGCCTTTAGCGCGGTGCGCAAGGTCCTGGTCAACAACCTGCTGGAAGAAGACACGTACGTGATGCGCGCCGACGGCTCCGAGTCCCGGCTGCTGCTGCGGCAGACCGGCTGGACCCGGCCGCAGTGCTGGTCGCCGGACGGACAGCGCCTCCTGGTCAACCACATCCAGGATGTGGACGGCGAGTTCCAGTATCGGGCGCTCATCCTCTCGCCGTTTGAGGAGGGGACACCGGCCTATGCGCTTCCCAACAAGATCGCCGAGACCGGCCGGGCGCACCGCTGGCAGGCCGCGAGCGCCAGCCAGCCCGTCGCACCGATAGCCCTGCCCCAAGTTGCGCCCACGCCGGTCCCGCAACTGACAACGCTGGCCCTGGTCAACGGCACCCTCATCGACGGAACCGGCGCGGCCCCGGTGCCGGACGCCGCCGTCGTGATCCGGGATGGACGCATCGTCGCCGCCGGGCCGCGCGCCGGCGTGACCATCCCGACCGACGCCCGGGTCATCGATGTACAAGGCGGCACTATCCTGCCGGGGTTTATCAACGCCCACGTCCACGAGGCCTATAACGCCCACAACCTGGCAGCCTGGGCGCAGGCCGGCGTGACCACGGTTCGCGAGATGAACGCCCCGGCCGCCCGCCTCGACGAGCTAGAGTCCATCTATGCCTTTCGCGACGCCGCGCGCGCCTACCCGCAATATGCCCGCATCGTGGGGGCCAGTCCCATCCTCACCGTGCCAGACGGCTATGGCACGATGAGTGTCACGTCGCCGGATGACGCCCGCCAGACCACCCTCGCCCTCGTCGACGCCGGGGCCGACGTCATCAAGATCAGCCTGGAGGACGTGTTGATGGGCCAGTTGCCCCGGCTTTCTGTGACGCAGACCCGGGCTATCGTGGCGGCCGCACACGAGCGGGGCGTGCCGGTCACAGCACACGTGAGCCGGGTCGCGCAACTGGAGGTAGCGGTCGACGCCGGCGTGGACGACGCGGCCCACATGGTCGTGGACCAGGCGCCGGATGACCTCATCGCCCGCATGGTGGAACAGGGCATGGTCTGGGTGCCTACGCTGGAGCTGTGGAAGCTGGCATACATGGGCCGGGAGACTGCGGACAACCTGCGGCGGTTCGTGGCGGCCGGGGGACAGGTGGCGCTGGGCACGGACTATGCCGGGAGCGCCGCCTTGCGCTTTGAGCTGGGGATGCCCATCCGCGAATTGCTGTTCATGCAAGAGGCCGGGATGACGCCCATGCAGGTCATCGTCGCCGCCACGCGCAACGCGGCCCACGTGTGCAACCGCGCGGGTGATCTGGGCACCCTGGAACCCGGCAAGATAGCCGACGTGCTGGTGGTGGACGGGGACCCGCTGGCCGACCTGTTGGTGCTGCGAAACGTGCGGCTGGTGATCCGGGATGGTGTGGTGATCAGGGAGTGAGTCGATCCTTACATGAAACACGAAACCAGGAGGAAGACAACATGACAGAACCAAGCAAGAAACCCGAAGGTGAGTTGGCCGCCGAAATGGAGGCCCTGGCCCGGCAACTGGGCGCCACGCTGCGCACGGCGTGGCATAGCCAGGAGCGCCAAGAGATCCAGGCCGAGATCGAGGCGGGCCTGGAGGACATGAGCGCGTCGCTGAAACGGGTGGCCCAGGAGATCGGTGACTCGCCGGCCGCACAGCAGGTCAAGGCGGAAGCAACTACCTATCGTGAGCGGGCCCGGGAGGGCGATCTAGGGCGCAAGGTCCAGACCGACCTGACCACAGCTTTGCGTACGGTGAGCGAACAGTTGCGCAAGCTGGCGGATTCGTGGACGCCGCTGGAGCCGGACGAGGAGCCGGAAAGCGCCAAGGAATCGCCGCCCAGCGTCTAGTATCCGGTTACCTTGAAACAACCATTCGGCAACGGAACAGATACACCATGAGTAGAATCAAACACTGGCTGATCGGCTCACCGCTCCCGACCCATCAACTGGCGCACGCGCGGTTGAACAAGGTCCGTGCCCTGGCCGCGTTTTCGCCAGACGCGCTCTCGTCCATCGCCTACGCAAACCAGGAAATCTATCTGGGGTTGCTGGTCGCCGGGAGCGCCGGGCTGTCACTGGCCTGGCCTATCGGGCTGGCGATTGCCGGCGTGCTGGCCATCGTCGCTCTCTCGTATTTCCAGACGGTCCACGGCTACCCCTCCGGCGGCGGGTCGTATGCCGTGGCCCGCGAGAACCTGGGCACACTGCCGGGGCTGGTGGCCGGGGCCGCGCTGCTGGTGGACTATTTGCTCACGGCGGCGGTGAGCCTGACGGCCGGTGTGGATGCCGTTGTGTCGGCGTTTCCCGAACTCTGGCCCCATCGCGTGATTGTGGCCCTGCTGCTCTTGTTGATCATCACCCTGCTCAACCTGCGCGGCGTGGAGGAAACCGGCTCGCTCATGGCGGTCCCGGTTTATCTGTTCCTGTTGACCTATTTTGGCATGTTGGCCTACGGGCTGGTGCGGGCTGTGACGGATGGTCCCGGCTCGCTGGTGGCTGTGGCGCCACCACCGGCCGCGCCGCTGACGACGTTCCTGGTGCTGCACGCCTTTTCGTCCGGCTGCACGGCTCTGACCGGCGTCGAGGCCATCAGCAACGGCGTGCCGGCCTTTCGCCCGCCCGAGGCCCGCAACGCCGGCCGCACCCTCATCGTCATGGCCGTGCTCATGGGCCTGCTGTTTGTCGGCAGCATCGGTCTGACCCAATACCTGGCCGTGGTCGCCGGGCCGCAGGAGACCATCCTCTCGGCGCTGGCCCGGCGCTTGCTGGGCAACGGGCCGGCCTACCTGGTCATCCAGTTCAGCACCATGCTCATCCTGGCCGTGGCCGCCAACACCAGCTTTGCCGGCTTTCCACGCCTGGCGGCGATCCTGGCCCAGGATGGGTTTCTGCCGCATCAACTGACCGGCCTGGGCGACCGGCTCGTCTTTAACAACGGCATCCTGCTCCTGGCCGGGGCTGCCGGTCTGCTCATCGTACTCTTTGGCGGCGACACCCACGCGCTGATCCCCCTCTTTGCCGTGGGCGTGTTCCTGGCCTTTACGCTCTCCCAGGCCGGCATGGTCGTTCACTGGTGGCGCGAGCAGGGGCGCCACTGGCCCTGGAAGGCGCTCGTCAATGGCGTGGGGGCCGTGGCCACGGCCATGACGCTGCTCATCGTGGGCGTCAGCAAGTTTATGGACGGCGCGTGGATCATCGTCCTGTTGATCCCGGTCCTGGTCATCGGGTTCCTGCGGGTGCGCGTTCACTATCGCCGGGTGGCCGAGCAACTGTCGCTCAGTGGGCCGCCGCCGTCGGTGCAGCCGTGTCCGCCGCCCCGGGTGGTGGTTCCCATTTCGGGTGTGCATCGCGGCATTGTGGAAGCCGTCAACCTGGCCCGCGCTATCTCGCAGGACGTGACGGCGGTGTATGTGGAGCTGGAACCCGGGGCCGGACAGCGTATTCAGGCCAAGTGGGCGCAGTGGTGGCCCGACGTGCCGCTGGTGGTCGTGCCCTCGCCGTACCGGTCGGTCGTGGGGCCGCTGCTGGACTATCTCGACGAGACCGACACCCAGCATGCCGACGGACAGCTCGCCGCCGTGGTCCTGCCGGAATTCGTCCCGGCCCACTGGTGGGAGAGCCTGTTCCACAACCAGACTGCCTGGCTGCTCAAGGCGGCGCTGCTCTATCGGCGCCGGCACCTGGGCTTTCAGCGCGTGATCATTGACGTGCCGTTTCACCTGCGCGACTAGCCCTGTTATAACGAGGCCTACACCATGACTGAAACCGTTTTGTTAGCCCACGGCTCCGGCGGCCGGCTCTCTCACGACCTGGTACGCGACGTGTTCGCCGGGCGCCTGACCAATCCCCTGCTCGACGAGCTGGACGACGCGGCCGTGTTCGCGCTGCCGGCCGGCGCCGGCCGCCTGGCCTTTACCACCGATTCCTACGTGGTCCAGCCGCTCTTTTTCCCTGGCGGCGACATTGGCAAGCTGGCCGTGTGCGGCACCGTGAATGACCTGGCGATGCGCGGGGCCACGCCGCTGTACCTGAGCGCCGGGTTTATCATTGAGGAGGGGTTCCCGCTGGCCGATCTGGCGCGTATTGTGGATAGCATGGCCGGCGCTGCCCGGGAGGCCGGCGTCAGCGTTGTGACCGGCGATACCAAGATCGTCAACCGGGGCGCGGCCGACAAGGTCTTTATCAACACCGCCGGCGTGGGCGTGGTGCCTCCCGGCGTGAACGTGGGCGCCAGCCGCGTGCAGCCGGGTGACGCTGTCCTCGTCAGCGGGCCGGTGGGCGACCACGGCATGGCCGTCATGACCCAGCGCGAGGGCCTGCGTTTTCAATCGCTGCTGGTGAGCGACTGCGCCCCGCTCAACGGCCTGGTGGCAGCCATGCTGGCGGCTGCGCCGGGCGCCGTCCATTGCCTGCGCGATGCCACGCGCGGCGGCCTGGCGACGGTGCTGGTAGAGGTGGCCGATACGAGCCGCGTGGGCATTGAGGTTGACGAAACGGCCATCCCGGTCCGCGAGCCGGTCCGCGCCGCCTGCGAGTTGCTGGGCCTGGACCCGCTCTATGTCGCCAACGAGGGCACCCTGGTGGCCTTTTGCGCGGCTGACGCGGCCGACGCGGTGCTAACAGCCATGCGTGCGCATTCGTATGGCCGCGAGGCCGTCCGCATCGGCCGGACGGGCGGCGAGCATCCCGGCCGGGTGGCCCTACGCACGGCCCTGGGCGTGCGCCGCGTGCTGGACATGCTGGCCGGCGAGCAACTACCGCGCATCTGCTAGCGAGTAGGACAAATTGCCAATTTGTCCCACGGGAGCCCCCTATGCGCCTGGGCGTCGCCGTCAAAATTCTGGGCCAGGCCGTCAAGACCCACGATACCCGGCGCTGGCAGCACGACCCGCACCTGAGCGTGAGCCTGGTTTACCTGCGCGACGTGTTTGGCTATCTGGACCGGCAGGGCGTTCGCATGTACCGTATGGCCTCAGACCTGGCGCCGTACGTCACACACCCGGACATGACCGGTTTTCACGGCCAGATCGAAGAGTGCGCCGTAGACCTGGCCCTGCTCGGTCAGTTGGCCGACGAGCGGGAGCTGCGACTCTCGTTTCACGTACCCATCTCCTCCGTGCTGAACGCGCCAGAAGAGAACATCGCGCACAAGGCCGCCGCTGACCTGAGCGCCCTGGCTCGCATCCTGGACGCGATGGGCCTGGGGCCAGAGGCCGTGGTGGTGACGCACGTGGGCGGGACCTATGGGGATCGGTTCAAGGCCCGGGAACGATTCGCCGCGCGCGTCCTGGCGCTGCCCGACGCCACGCGCCAGCGCCTTGCCCTGGAGCACGACGACCAGCAGTTCTCCGTGGCCGACGTGCTCTGGGTTCACCAGCGGACCGGCGTGCGTGTGGTGTTCGACCGGCTGCACTTGCAGTGCCACAACCCGGAGGGGCTGGACGAGGTGGAGGCCCTGGCGGCGTGCCTGCGCACGTGGCCGGCCGGCGTCACCCCCAAGGTACACTTTTCCAGCCCGCGCACTGCCATGCACCTGGTGGAGCGGCGTGACGCCGAGGCCGGGCGCGTCGAGCGGACGCTGCGCGTCCCGCACCCGACTGAGCACGCTGATTTCATCGACCCGTTCGCGTTCGTTGCCTTTTTGCGAGCGGCGCAGGCGGCCGGTCTGCCGGATTTCGACGTGATGCTGGAAGGCAGCGGCAAGGATCTGGCCGTGCTCCGCCTTCGGGAGCACCTGGCGGCCTATGCGCCGGATTTACTGACCAGTAATGGCGAGATTCACTCAACTCCAGACCGCCGACCGCTGACGACCGACCGCCAACCCTGATAGCGGCGGTCCGCCATCGGCGGTCGCAATAGGAGACGATATGCGCCCACTCATCGGTGTCACCTGTCTGTGGGACGAGCCCACGCTGGACACGCACGCGCCGCGCTTTGGGCACAACCAGGTCTATGCGCGTGCCGTGGTCGGGGCTGGCGGACTGCCGGTCCTGTTGCCCTTGCTGCCCGAGCCGGACCTCTTGCGCGAACTGTTCGACCGGCTCGACGGCATCCTGCTCAGCGGGGGGCGCGACGTGGACCCGGCGCACTTCCACGAGCAACTCCACCCCAAAACTGTCCTGGTCCCGCCGGCCTCCGACGAGGTAGAGTTGACCCTGGCCCGGTGGGCGCTGGCCGAGAACAAGCCGGCCCTGGGCATCTGCCGGGGCCACCAGGTGCTCAACGTGGCGGCCGGCGGCACGTTGTACCAGGACATCCCCAGCCAGTGCCCTTCCCCGCTGGGCATCGATCATACGTGGCACCCGGAGCGGCCCCGCGACCAGATTGCCCACACCGTTACCGCTGTCCCCGGCACCCGGCTGGCGGCCATCATCGGAACAGACCCGCTGCCGGTGAACTCGTCTCATCACCAGGCCGTGCGCCACCTGGCCCCAGCGTTCGTCGCCGGCGCGTGGACGCCAGATGGCGTGCTGGAGGGGCTGGAGCGGCCCGGTGAAACATTCTGCGTGGGCGTCCAGTTTCACCCGGAAGAGCTGTGGCAGCGCGATCCCCGGGCATTGGCCTTGTTTCGCGCCCTGGTGGAGGCCGCCCAGCCATGAGCCACGCCGACGCGCCCATCGGGGTCTTTGACAGCGGGGTGGGGGGGCTGTCCGTGTGGCGCGAGATCGTGCGCCTGCTGCCTCACGAGGACACGGTCTATGTCGCCGATAGTGCCCATTGTCCCTATGGTGCCCGGCCGGCGGCAGAAATCTGCCAGCTATCCGAGGCCGTAGCGTCGTTCCTGGTGGGCCAGGGCTGCAAGATCCTGGTGGTGGCGTGCAACACGGCCTCGGCGGCGGCGCTCTATCACCTGCGCGCCGCGTTCGACGTGCCCATCGTGGGCATGGTGCCGGCTGTCAAGCCAGCCGTGGCTCAGACGCACACCGGCCAGGTGGGGGTGCTCGCCACCGGCGTTACCCTGAACGGCCAGCTTTTTCACGAGGTCCACGAGCGTTTTGCCAACGACATCACCGTGCACTCGGTGACATGCCCGGGCCTGGTGGAACTGGTGGAGGCCGGCCGGGCCGACGCGCCCGAAACCGAGGTCCTGCTGCGTCATTGCCTCCAGCCCTTGCTGGACGCCGGCATCGACGTGCTGGCCCTGGGCTGCACCCATTACCCGTTCCTGACGCCGGCCATTCGGCGCATCGCCGGGCCAGACCTGCTCCTGCTCGACCCCAGCGCGGCCATCGCCCGCCAGACCGGGCGCGTGCTGCGCCAGTCCAATCTGCTGGCCGACCGCGCCCGGCCCGGGCAGCATACCTTCTTGAGCACCGGCTTGCCCGCGGCCCTCGCCAGTTTTTTGCAGGACACCCTGGGTTTGACCCAGCCCATCGACATCCGATCGTACAATAGCCCCTGAGCTTCTATTCCCCACGCCGGATTTTTGTGGTATAATACACCTACATCAAGCTCGATACAGGTGGGAAAAAAAAGTCATGACACACACGCCAGAGGATGACGACCTGCGAGCCCGTATTGCCCGGGACCTGGAACACGAAGAACCCAATACCGAGCTGGCTCCCCCGGAACGATCTGCCGAGGTCGAGACGTTGCTCACCCAGGGCGACGAATCGCAGCGCCTGGGGCAGGCCCTCGCGCTGGCCCGGGCCGGCCGCCGCCAGGATGCTCTCCAGGTCTTGAGTCAGACATTGGAGGACGATCCCGAGCAGACCGATGGCTGGCTGCTCATGGCTGCCCTGGCCGACAATGCCATGATCGCTCGGGCCTGCCTGGAACAGGCGCTGCTCATGGACCCGTCTTACATGGCCGCTCAATCCGGCCTGGACTGGATGAACGAGCACGGCGATCAGGTCCCGGCCCATCTGCTGGATGAGCTGGCGCCGCCCACCGCTGCAGCGGCGCCGCCGGTCGAGCCAGAAGAAGTGCCACCCACCGCTGCAGCGGCGCCGCCGGCTGTCGAGCCCGAAGTGGTGCCGGTCGTTGAGCCTGAAGCACCGCTGACCGTCGAGGAAGCTGAAGACGATCTGCGCGCGCGCATCCGGCGTGACCTAGATCGCGACGAACCCGACACTGAACTGGCCCCACCGCCCCCCTCGGCCGAGGTGGAGGCTCTCATCGCCCAGGGCGGCGATCCCATTGAGCAAGCGTTGGCCCTGGCCCGCGCCGGCCGCAACACCGATGCCCTCCAGGTGCTCAGTCCGGCCCTGGACGCCGACAGCACGCTGGACGCCGGCTGGGTCCTCATGGCCGCCTTATCCGATAACGCGATGGTGGCGCAGGTGTGTCTGGAACAAGCTGCCGACTATCCCCTGGCCCAGGCCGGTCTGGATTGGATGCGTGAGCACCCGGGCCAGGTTCCCACACATTTGATGGACGAGTTGGCCGGGGCGCCGGCTGTCGAGCCTGAAGCGCCACTGGCCGTCGAACCGGTGCCGGTTGCCGAGCCCGAACCGGAGCCCGTCGTCGAGCCGGAACCGGAGCCCGTCACCGAGCCCGAACCGGTGCCGGTCATCGAGCCCGAACCGGTGCCGGTCATCGAGCCCGAGCCGGTGCCGGTCGTCGAGCCTGAGCCGGTGCTGGTCATCGAGCCTGAAGTACCGCCTGTCGTCCCTGAGGCCGTGGTTGAGGAAGCCGAAGACGATCTGCGCGCGCGCATCCGGCGAGACCTGGATCGCGACGAACCCGACACTGAACTGGCCCCGCCGCCCCCCTCGGCCGAGGTAGAGGCCCTCATCGCCGAAGGCGGCGACCCTATCCAGGAGACCCTGATCCTGGCCCGTGCCGGCCGCAACGAAGATGCCCTCCACGTGCTCAGCCAGGCCCTGGAGCAAGACCCCGAGTTGGCTCCCGCCTGGGTGCTCATGGCCGCCCTCACCGACAATGCCATCGTCGCCCGCTCCTGCCTGGAGCAGGCCATGCTGCTGGACCCAGACAATCCCGAGGCCCTCGACGGCCTGCGCTGGATGGACCATCATCCCGGCGAGGTGCCGGCCTTTATCCTGGGCGAGGCCCGGCCTTCCCGCATTCCCTCGGTGCCGGACGAGATCGTCGTGGCGGCCGGGGCCATCGCCCGCAAGCTGGAAAAAGAACTTGGCGCTCCCAAGGAGCCGCCAGAGCCCGAGGCTGTGCCGGTCGAGCCGTCGCCGCCGCCCGAGATCCGGGACTTGATTGCCCAGGGTGGCGAACCCATCGCCGTGGCCCTGGATCTGGTGCGTGCCGGTCGCAACGATGAGGCCCTCCAGGCACTCAGCCAGGCCCTGGTCGATGATCCCAATCTGGTGGCCGCCTGGGTCTTTATGGCCGCTCTCGCTGATAACAGCGTCGTGGCCCGCTCGTGTTTGGAGCAAGCCTTGCTGCTGGATCCAGACAGCCCCGAGGCCCTGGATGGCCTGCGCTGGATGGATCAGCATCCGGATGAGGTGCCGGCCTTTCTCCTGGGCGAAGCCCGGCCGGGCCGCCCGCAACTGGCCGGGCTCGAACCGGCCCCCGCCCTGCGCGACGTGGATGATCTGGTGGGGTGGGCCACTGCCGCCATTCAAGAAGAACAATACGAAGATGCGCGCCTGTACCTGGAACGTGCCGTCCAACTGGACCCCAACCACCAGGAGGCGTGGCTGCAAATGGCCTTTGTGGCCCAGGACCGAGACGAGGTACGCGAGTGCCTCAACCGTGTTCTGGCGATCAATCCCGAGAACCAGGAAGCGCTCGAGGTCTTGCACTGGATGCAAGAATCAGCGGAAGAAGCACTGCCACTGGTCGCAGTGACCGAGCCGGCAGCACCCGCGCCCCCCGAGCCCGAGATTGCCGTCGTGGCGCCGCCCGAACCCATGCCAGAGCCGGTCACAGCACCCCCCGCGCCCCCGCGACCGATCATCGTGCGGCCGCCCGTGCGGTATTCTGCCTCGCGTCGCCTGCAACAACTCCAGAAAGCGCCACCGGCGCCGCCCGGGGACTATCCGTTCACCCAGCCCGAGGCTCCCTTCCCGCAGCGCCGGGGCTGCCGGTCCCTGTTTATGATGGGGATCGCCCTGTTGGCCGCGCTAATCGTGCTGGGCAGCGCCACGGTGGGGCTCACCCAGGCCGCCGGGCTGTGGCCGCACAACATGCTGGTCGCGCCCACCGCCACCCTCACCCGCGAGGCGCACCTGGCTTATCTGTGGAACCAGAGCGAGACGGCCCTGGCCCAGGGCGATTGGCCCACGGCGATTCAACTGTTGCAACAGGTGCAGGCGTCGGACCCGGCGCGGGCCGGGCTGGATACCCGCCGCTATCAGGCGTACCTGAACTATGGCCTGGCCCTGGTGGCCGCCGATCAGTACCCGGCGGCCATCGCCCAGTTTGACCTGGCCCTGGCTATCCAGCCCGAGGATGCCGTGGCCTTGAAGCAGCGCCAGATCGCCGGCCTGTATTGGGAAGGCTACCAGTCCTTTGAGACCGGCGATTGGGGCACTGCCACTGCCAAGTTTGCCCAGGTGTACTTCTTGGACCCCACCTACCGCACGGTCGCCAATCGCCTCTACCTGGCCCGCTGCCGCTTTGGCCACGAACTGCTGGAGCAGGGCCGCGCCGAGGCCGCCCTGGAGCAATATGACCTGGCCTTGCAGGTGGTGCCCGAGGGGCAAGACGCCGTCGCGGGTCGGCAGCAGGCCCAGGCCCTTGTGCCCACCCCGGTGCCCACACCCCAACCGACGCCCACCCCGGCGCCCCAGCAGCGCATCGAGATCAGCATCAGCCAGCAGCGATTCCGCGCTTACCAGGACGGGGCGCTGGTATTCGACCTGGTATGTTCCACCGGCGAGCCGGCCCGGCCTACCAAACCCGGTAACTTCAAGGTGCTGGACAAGATCCCCATGGCCTATTCGTCAGTATGGGACTTGAAAATGCCCTGGTGGTTGGGCATCTACTGGAGCGGCAGCACCGAAAACGGCATCCACGCCTTGCCCATCCTCAAGAACGGGCAAACCTTGTGGGCCGGCTTTTTGGGACAACCCGTGAGCTTTGGTTGTATCATCCTGGACACCACCGACGCCAAGCGCGTTTATGACTGGGTCCAGATCGGCACGCCAGTCACCATCTCGTACTAGCCCGGTCCTCTGAGGCGACCAACCATGCCCGCGCCCGATCTTACCTCCGCAGATACCCACGTCAACCTGGTGCAGCGCATCCAAGTCCTGGAGCAAGAGCGCGACCAGCTCCAGACCGAATTGCGGCACGCCAATCGTGCCGTAGATGCCTGCGTGGCCGACCTGATGCGCGCTCGCCAGCAGTTGGGTGACACGAGCCTGGCCCTGCAACTGTCGCAGGAGCAAGAATCGCGGCTGATGCGCGAGCAGGCCATCCTCCAGGAACGCACGCGCCTGGCCCGCGAACTGCACGATTCCGTCACCCAGAGCCTGTATAGCCTGGTGCTATACAGCCGCGCCCTGGCCCGGCTCCTCCCGGCTGACATCCCAACCGACGCCCAGGACTATGCGGCACGCCTGGAACGGCTGGCCCAGGATACCCTGCGCGAGATGCGCCTGCTCATCTTCGAGTTGCGGCCAGCAGCCCTGGCCGAAGAGGGACTGGTGGCGGCGCTGCGCAGCCGACTGGAAAGCGTCGAGGCCCGGGCCTCGGTAGAAGCCTTTCTGGAGGCCCCGGCCGAGGTGAACCTGCCACCGGCCATCGAAGAGGCGCTCTATCGTATCGCCCAGGAAGCCCTGAATAACGCCCTCAAGCATGCCCGGGCCACCACCGTGCGCGTGACCCTGTCGGTGGGCGGTGATAGTGCATATCTGGCAGTGCGCGACAATGGCGCGGGCTTTGACCCCACCGCCGAGCATATCGCCGGCCTGGGCCTTACCAACATGCGCGAGCGCGCCGCCGATCTGGACGGGGCGTTGCGTATCGAGTCGCTGCCCGACCAGGGTACGTTGGTGTGGGTGCGCCTGCCACTGCCGGCCGACCCCCAGGAGGCCCCGTGAGCGAGATCCGTGTGCTGATCGCCGACGACCACGCCATTGTCCGCGAGGGCCTGCGCGCCCTCATCAACACCGAGCCGGGGATGGTGGTGGCCGGTGAGGCCACCGATGGTTTGGAGGCGGTCCAGTTGGCCCAACGCCTGGCGCCAGACGTGATCCTGCTGGACCTGGTGATGCCGCGCCTCGACGGGATAGGCGCATTGCGCCAGATCAGGGCGCACAACCCCGAGGCCCACGTGCTGATACTCACCAGCTTTGCCCAGGACGATCAGCTTTTTCCCGCCATCCAGGCCGGCGCTCTGGGCTATTTGCTCAAAGAGACCTCGCCGGATGAACTGCTGGAGGCGATCCGTCAGGTCCATTGCGGGCAGGTGGCCCTGGCTCCCAGCGTGGCGCGCCGAGTGATGGAGCACCTGCGTCAGCCTGCCCAGGGCGAGTCGCTGCCCGAGCCGCTTACAGACCGCGAGATCGAGGTGCTGCGGTTGGTGGCCCAGGGTTTGAGCAACCAGGACGTTGCCGGGGTGCTGGTGTTGAGCCCGGCCACGGTGCGTACCCACGTGGGCAACATCCTGGGCAAGCTGAGCCTGAGCAATCGCACCCAGGCGGCCCTGTATGCCCTGCGCGAGGGCCTCATTACCCTGGACGAGATCGAGCCGTGCTAGGCGGCGCATCATGCCGTCAACCAAGAGGCCCGTTTCCCCACGCGGAGAAACGGGCCTCTGCTGATCTGGTCGGTCCGGCTATTGCCACGTTCCATCGTCGAATAGGGCGAACACGCGGCCACCAAGCCCGCTCTGGATCATGACCCCGTGCTGAAAACGCTGGATCGTGCCCACGGCGCCCTGCTCGCCTTGCGTGGGGCAGCCGATGCGGGCGCGCACGTTGGGTTCGTTCCACCAGACCTTGCGGAACCCGCCCTGCATGGGGGCCGTACAGCCCACGTCTGGCAAGACAGTGGGGGCCGGGTCGGCCCAGCTAAACGTGTCGTCGAAGGCCTGCCAGCGATAGTCGTTGGTGTACAGGCTATAGATGAGCCGCACGTCGCCGTACCAGAACATGCATCCGCGCTCAAAGGGCTGCTCGGCGGCCTGATAATCGGCGCCCTGGGGCGGCAGGTCGCGCTGCGCCTCGACGGCCCAGCCGAGCCGGTCTTGCAGGGCCGGGTCGCTGCCCCAGGTGGACTGGAACGCGGGGCCGGCGTCATACACGCCGCCCGGCCGCACCACCGTCACCACCACGCTTTTGGTCGCTACCGTGCCCTTGTCGTCGCTGACGATGGCCGTGATGGTGACCGGGCCAATCTGGGACGGTTCGATGGGCGCGATGTAGGTGGTGGCGCCGATGAGCGTGCCCTTGCCGCCCTGAATGTCCCACGAGGTGGTCAGCGGGTCGCCGTCCGGGTCATACGCATCGATGACGAGGGCTGCACTGCCGCCGGCCGGCACCGTCTGCGGGTTGGCCGTAAGGCTGTTGATGACCGGGGCGCGGTTGCCCGGCGGGGGCGGTGCTGTGGGAGGCGGCACCTGGGTGGGTGGTGGCAGGTTGGCGGTTGGGGGCGGCACGTTGGTGGGGGGCACCACCATGGGCGTGACTCCTGTATCGCCCGGCGACGCTGCCACATCCACACCCACCATGGCCGGGTCACTGGCGGTGCCGGCCGCGTTGTACGCGCGCACGGCGAGCACGTATCCTCCAGCCGACGCGGTGGCCCACCTGAGCATGGCAACCACCGCGGGCTGCGGTGTGGCATAGCTCTGCGTATCCACCACGGCCTGGTTGACCAGCAGTTCTACCAGGCTCACACCGGCCGCGTCGGTGGCGGTGGCCTGCACGGCGACGATGTCGCCTACCTTGAATTGCGCGCCAGAGGTCGGCGACACGATCTGGACCTGGGGTTTGGTGGCTTGGGCCGACGGCATGCCCGGCACAGTGCATGCCAGAATCGTCAGCAGCCAAACCCCCACGATGAACAGATATGCCCGGGTGCGTTGGTTCATCTTTCTCCTTTTGTGATACATTCACAGGGGACCACGGTCCCCGTGCCACGTCAGGGCGGCGTGGCTTCCCACTTTTCGTACCGGGTATTGTTGGCCGGATTGGTCTCCTCGTACGAGTCGGGGTTGTTGGCCTGGGGTTGCACCGAGATGCTCAACTCGTACCAGTATTGCGACAGGTCTACCGTTGGCCCTTCATCGATGAGGATCATGTTGCGCTCGCCCACCAGGGCCGTAAAGGTCTTGACGATGGGCAGATAGGTCGGGATAAAGACCTGATTCTGCGTGCCATAGCTGATGGTCAAAATGATCTCGACGGTGCGATTGGTGAGGTCGTCCGGGCCATTGTTCTGCACCCATAGGCCCAGCTTGTAGCCGGTATCGGCATTGCCCCAGATGGCGGTGGCCTCCAGGTCGGCCTTGGGCATGGCCGCGGGCTGTTTTTGCCACGTGGCAGTGATGCTGTTGTTCGCCGGGTTGGTCTCTTCATACGCGCCTGGACCAATGGTGGCCTTGATCTGGTAGCCGTGCTGGGTCAGGTCCAGGGCCAATTCACCAATATCGATCTCGACGGTCTGGCCGGGCTGGACCGAGATGGTCTTGTCGATGGGCGGCGAGATGAGCGTTTGCCCGATCTGACCGCCGGGGTCCTGGCTCACCTCGAATTCCAGGGCCACGACCCGATTCGCCAGCGCGTCGCCCTGATTGTGCCGGACCAGGACCTTGAGGTGATTGACGCCGGGGATGGTCAGGCTCACGATCTCCAGGTCGGCCCGGGGCAACGGCACGGCAGTGGGCGGCACGGGAATCACCTGAACGACCACGGCCAGGTTGGTGCCAAAGGCCTGACCGGCCTGGTCTCGCAGTTGCCAGCGGCCGGTATAGCGCCCCGGCGTGCCCGGCGCGGTCATGGGCACCGTGAGGTCCACCGTCTGGCCCGGCAACGTATTCGGGACGATGACCTTGTCTGGCGCGTCCATCTGCTCGCCGTTCAAAAAGGCCAGCTCATAGCCGGTCCAGTTGCAGGTGCCGGTGTTTTTGATGCGCCAGGTCTTGTCGAACCGGGCACCGGCCTCGACCTGTGCGCCGTCGGGGATGGTCACGTCCTGCGCAAAGGCCAGGTCGTTCCGGCAGTCCGGGGGCGACGTGGGTGCCGGGATGGTGGGAGTCGGTGTGACCGTGGGCACGAGCGTGGTGGCGGTGGCGGCGGGCGGGGCAACCTGGTCTGTCACCACAATACTCATCATAACCGGATCGCTGGCAACGTTGGCGGCGTTGTATGCCCGCACCATGAGGGCGTGCGGGCCGGCCGGTGCAGCCACCCACTGGAGCGTCACGGCCGCGGTAGGCTGCGGCGTCGGCAGGTTCTGAGTGTTCACCAGGGCGTTGTCTATCCACAATTCCACCCGGCTCACGCCGCTGGTGTCCAGGGCCGTAACCTGCACCGCCAGTGGCTGGTTTAGCGGGACCTGCGCCCCGGCGGTGGGGGCCGTTATGGTAACGACGGGCTTGCTGCTGGGTGCACAAGATGGCGAGCTGCACGCGACAAGTCCCAGTCCATAAACCAGGGCTACCAGGGCAATGACGAAACGGCGCTTGTGGGGGGACATGCTCTCCTCCTGGAAAAAGTTGTCAACTGGCCTGTGGTGCAAGCAGCACAGCCCCCGCCGGCGGTGCCAGCGGGGGCTGCTACGTACGTGTGATAGGACTACGACAGGCTAAAGTCCACGGTCTTGGTGACATTGCTGCCGGCCTTGCCGTCAGCCGAGTAGATGGTGATGGTGGCGCGGCACGGTACGCCGGTGGGCTTGCCCGAGAGATAGTAGACCATGTACTTGGTGGCGCCCACGGGCACGTTGCTCTCTAGCGAACCCGAGGGGGTGGAGCGAAAGATCCCGTTGGAGTAGGCCGGCCCGTAATAGTTGGCGTTGGTGCTGCGGTTGATGACCTGGGTCTGCGCGCACTCGATGGCGACACTGCCAGTGTTCTGGATGCGGAACGTGATGGCCCCGGTGGAGGCGTTATAGCTGTAGGCGGTGATGGTGGCATTGATGCCGCTGCCGCCGCCGGGCAGGTCAAAGTCCACCGTCTTGACCGAGTTGGTGCCGGTCTGGCCGTTGCCGGTATAGAGCGTGATGGTGGCGCGGCAGGGCACGCCGGTGGGGTTGCCAGTGAGCTTGAAGCGCAGGTAGCGCGTTTGCCCGGCGGCCATGGACGGATCGCCGGCGGCAGTCTGCGTGGCTGAGGCCCGGAACGGCGAGTCGGAATAGCTGGGGCCAAAATAGTTGGCATTGGTGCTGCGATTGATGATCTGCCCGCGCACGCATTCCAGGGTGGCCCCACCGCTGTTGTTGACGATGCGGAACGTCACCCAGCCACTGCTGGCGTCATAGCTATGATAAGTGACGGTGGCGTTGATGCTGGCCGCGCCGGCCAGGGAAAAGTCCACGGTCTTGGTGACGCTGCTGCCGCCCGAGTTGTCCTGGCTGTACAGCGTGATGGTGGCACGGCAGGGCACGCCGGTGGGATTGCCGCTGAGCTTGTAGCGCATATACTTGGTGGCGCCGGCGGCGACGCTGCCC
>JAHJIN010000222.1 GCA_018823415.1 Chloroflexota bacterium
TGGCTCAACACGTACCCAAAGACGTGCGGTGCGCGCAGGCCCATATACAGCGCCATCAGCCCGCCCATCGAAGCGCCCAGCACGCCATAGGCGCCGGGGTGCGTCTGCACATCCAGCAGGGGCAGGTGTGCCTGCGCCAGCGGAAGCACGTGGTCCAGGATCAGGCCCAGCGTGCTTTCGGCACAGGCATATTCGATGCCCCGGGCCGGGCCGCCGTTGTGGATCAGCGCCAGGGCCAGGGGTCGGATGCGGCCCTGGGCCATGAGGTTGTCCACGATCTGGACCACCCGGCCGCGCTGGCGATAGTCCTGACCGTCCAGCACCACCAGCAGCGGGCACGGGTCGGCGGTGGGCGGCTGGGACAGGTAGACCGTGCGCTTGCCGCCCACCAGCCAGAAATCATGCTGGATGACGTGCCGGGTGAGGCGGCTCTGGGGCACGCGACGCGTGCGGCGCATCAGCGGCGTGGGCGCGGCCCCGGGCATGGTGAAATAGTGGTTGGTGTGGCCCATGCCATTGGGCACGGTGCGGGGGTTGAGGGGATCAGGCACGCGCGTGTCGCCCTGCCAGTAGGCATACTCGACATAGGCATCGGTAGGCAGCGTGAGCGTGTGCGTCCATACCCCCGGCGCGACCGGGTCCAGCGCCCAGACACGTGCTGGGTCCCAGTCATTCAGGTCACAGAGCAATTGCGGTGCTTGCTCGCCGTGCCACACAAACGTCGCGGTCTCACCGTCGATGAGGGGCGTCCCCTCGCGTTGCGCGCGTTCCAGGAGTGGGTGTTTCATGTGGGTGCCTCGGGATTCGTGAATGGACGAGGGCCGGCTCAAGCCATCTTGACCACGATGTCGCTGATAATGTTGGCGGCCTCGTCGCCCCGGTCGGCGGCATTGCTCAGGTGGCGATAGACCTCGCGCATCTTGAGCATATAGACGATGTGTTGTACGTCTTCTGGCCCGTGAAACAGATCGGCGATAGCTTGGCGGTAGAGATACTCCGCCCGGTTCTCCAACTCTTTGGCCCGGGTGGCGTGTAACAGGGCCAGGTTGGGGCGATCCTGGAGGTGCTGCACGGCCAAATGGATCTCTTCGGCGGCCTTGTTCAGCACGCCAGCAAACTCGCGCAGGTGGTCGTTCGGTTCGACCTGGAGGATGTTCATTTCATAGACCGTGGTGTGGGCATAGTCGATGACGTCGTCGATGGCCCGGCTCAGGGCAAAGAGGTCCTCCCGGTCGATGGGCGTGACAAACGTGCGGTTCAATTCGTCGATGAGGATGCGCCGCTGCTCATCGGCTTCTTTTTCCAGGCGGCTGATGCGTTTGCCACACGCTTCACAGGTGTCTTGCATATATTCTTCCAACACGGCCATGCCCTCGGCGGTGATGCGGGCGTGTTCGGTGAGGATCTTGACAAAGTTGCTCTGGCGCGGCCTAAAAAAGTCTCGAATACCCATGATGGCCCCCCTAACCTGGATACACCAGACCCAATCAGATTGACGCTTTGGGAGATCCTGCTTCTTGTACAAGAATCTCACGGGTCAGGCTTAGTCAATGCCCAACAGGTGAAAGATTGGGCTGATCATCAGATATAGCATGGCGGCGGTACCGGCCGCCACCGGAATGGTCACAAACCACGAGATCAAGATGCTGCCGGCCACACCCCAGCGCACCTTGGACATCCGTTCCGAAGCGCCGACGCCCATCACGGCAGAACTGACCACGTGCGTGGTACTCACCGGGCCGCCAACCAGGGCCGCCCCAATGATCACCGCCGCGGCTGAGGCTTGCGTGGCAAAGCCGTGAACGGGCCGGATGCGAAAGATGCCCACCCCCAGCGTGCGAATGATCCGCTGGCCGCCTAGCGCCGTACCCAGGCCAATGGCAGTCGCGCAGATGAGTATCACCCACAGGGGAACTTGGAAATCGGGCAAGAGCCCCAGGGTTACCAGGCTCATGGTGATAATGCCCATGGTCTTTTGCGCGTCGTTGGCGCCGTGGCTCAAGGCCAGCGCGGTGGCGGTGACGATCTGGCCGCGCTTGAACCAGCGATTGATCCCCGGCGACGCGCCCCGGGCCAGGAACAGGATGGTCTTGAGCATCAAAAAGCCGGTCACAAACCCGATGATCGGCGAAGTGAACAGTATCAGGACCACCTTGATCAGGCCGTCCAGGTGAATGACCGCCGGTCCCCGGGCTACGAGCACCGCTCCCAGAATGCCCCCAATGAGCGCATGCGACGAACTGGACGGGATCCCAAACCACCACGTTACCAGGTTCCAGATGATGGCGCCCACCAACGCCGCAAATACCACGTCGATGGTGATGGCCTGCGGGCTCACGATCTCTTTGCCGATGGTGGTGGCCACAGCTACGCCAAAGAGCAGCGGCCCCACGAATTCGGCCACGGCGGCAATGATCAGGGCGCCCCGGGCCGACATCGCCCGCGAGGCGATCATGGTCGCCACCACATTGGCGCTGTCGTGAAAGCCGTTGACAAAATCAAAAAACAGTGCCACCAGGACGATCGCGGTGGCGGTTAGCAATTGCACAGACACGGTTGTCGTTACCTCGGGCTGCTCCTTTGCAGCGTAGACTCGCAGAACCTACGCGGTCGGCGCCGGGCCGACCGCAAGGACGGAAACAACGATGGTTCTGGCTGGCTCTGGTCAGGGAGTGAACGTGATACTGGCGATCATGGTTTCGAATAGCGGAATGGCTTCTTGATCGAATTCGGCCGGCGCCTGAGCCAGCAAGATATACACTTGTTCCCCGTGCGTCACCGCGCCGATCATGGCGCGAAACGGTCGGTCATCTGGATAGGCGCCGGTGATCTGCCGCATGATGGCCGGCTCTCCGCCGATGTTCAGGTTCTCGATATCGCCGGCGCTGCGGATCTGCATATCCGCTATGATGCGTTCTTGCCAGGCATCCAGCAGCCGTTCCAGCGACCCCGGCCCCCCCGGTCGGACATAGGCGACAAAGATGAGCCGGGCATCGTTCGCTCGGGGCGGACTGGTGAACTGGACGCCATCGCCCACGGGACCTGACACGGCTTGATTTCCCCAGTCGGCCGGGTAGCGCATGGTCAAGCCCAGGCCCTCGTACGGCTGCCAACGGCCCTCTGGCTGGGGCGGTGGCGCCGGCGTGTGTTGCGGTTCGGTCGTGCGCACCGGGACCTGCGGTTCTTTGTCTCGGCATATGCCCGTCGCCAGGAGCAGGCCAATACAGCAAGCCAATATAGCCAGGGATGTGAGGCACCCGGCCACGAACCATTTCTTACCCCCGCGCCCCGGCTTGCCAGCCGCAGCCTTGCTGACCGCAGCTTTGCCGGCATCCTCGGCCACCCGGCCTTCGATGCGTTCGCCGAGCCGCTGCCCGATGGTCTCCCAGTCTTGTTCGGGCTCGACTCCCGCCCATTTGGCCGCCGTGCGCCGGGTGCGCTCTTCCATCTTTTGGCCAATGGTGTCCCAGTCGTCCTGAGCGTCGGCGCCGGCCACGCGGCTGACGGCGCGTTTGACGCCTTGCTCGACAGGCGTGGCGGGCACCGGTGAGGGCTCGGCCGGCGCGACTGGCAACGTCGCCGGGGCCGGCAGCGCCGGCGTGGCGATATGCGTCTCGGACATGGGACTGGGTGGGGGGGTGGGCAGGTCTTCGTCGGCGTCGATCATGGCCTGGCGCAGAGCAGTCGCCAGTTCGCCGGCGCTCTGGAAACGGTCATCTGGCGATTTGGCCAGCGCTTTTAGGACCACGCGCTCGAATGACTCGGAAAGCTCGGTGTTGATGGTCCGGGGCAGCGGCAGCGGATCTTTGATGTGCTTGAAAATAATCGCCACCGGCGTATCGGCCGTGTACGGCAGTTGGCCGGTGAGCAATTCATAGAGCACCACACCCAGGCTATACACGTCGGCCCGATGATCCACCGGCAGGCCCTGACCTTGCTCGGGGGCCATGTACTCTGGCGTGCCCACGCTCAGCCCCGAGCGGGTATATTGCGACCCTTCGGCCATCTTGGCCAGGCCAAAGTCGGTCAGGATGACCTGATTATCGGTGGTGAGCATGATATTGGCCGGCTTGACGTCGCGGTGATAGATGCCCCGGGCGTGGGCATAGTCCAACGCCATAGCCACCCGCTCGACGATGCGCAACACCTCGGTCCGGGGCATAAAGCCGACAGACTCGCGCAGGCGTTGCTTGAGCGTCCCGCCATCCAGAAACTCCATGGCCATGTAATAGATGTCGCCTTCAGCGCCAAAGTCATAGATCTGGACAATGTTGGTGTGACGCAACCGGGCCACGGCCCGGGCTTCGCGCTGAAAGCGGTTCCGGAAATCTTGTTCTTCGGCGAAATAGGCGTGCAGCACCTTGATCGCCACAAAGCGGTCCAGGCTGGGCTGGTAGGCCTTGTATACCTCGGCCATGCCGCCCTTGCCCAAACGCTCGGTGAGCTGGTATTGCCCCAGTGTTTTGCCTTCCAATCCACTGCTCATGGCTTGCTCCCGGTGAGAGGTGGGGTGTGGCTCGTTCCCCATACGGTCATTATACGCTGTGGGGACGCGAAAATCAAGGGCCGGAAACGGCGACGAGGCTGTGAACCCCACAGCCTCGTGCGGACGGTCTCGCGTGCCGTCAGGCGACGTTACCGCAGGTAGATCCTGGGATTCACGCGCACGCCGTTCCTGATGATCTCAAAGTGCAGGTGAATGCCGGTGATGCCGCGCACCTTGCCGGTGTTGCCCATCTGGCCTAGGATGGCGCCTTTGCCCACCGAATCGCCGACGTTCACCAGGATGGTATCCAGGTGGGCATATAGGGTCACGAACCCGTTGCGATGATCGACCATCACATAGTTACCATAGCCGGTGTTGCCAGTGTTGCGCTCTACCCTGATCACAAACCCCGAATCTGCCGCGCGGATCCACGGCTGCGAGGGGTTGGCAATGTCGATGGCCGGGTGCCCATAGCCCCCGGCCTCCACCCAGTAGCCCTGGGTGATCACGCCCGAGGTGGGCCACCCGAACGTGCCGGTACCCCGCTGTGCGTTCTTGGGCACCGAGCCGCTGTATACATAGACTGGCCGGGGCACATAGGGTTTTTTGCCGCCCGGGGCAATGATCTTGGCTCCTGGCGGCAGCGTGTCCAGCACCTTCTGGTCGTTGAACTCGCAATCCCAGATGGCCGCCGGCTCGATGCTGTACTTTTTGGCGATGGACTCGATGGTGTCGCCCTCTTTGACGGTGTGATACACGCCGTCAATGGGCAGGATGATCAATTCCTGGCCGATGATCAGCAGGTCCGGGTTTTCTTCCAGGTCGGGGTTGGCCCACATCAGGGTGCCCACCGAGACCTCGAACTTGTCGGCGATCGAGTGGATCACGTCGCCTTTTTGCACGATGTAGGTCACCACGTCGCGCCGGCCGCGCTTGGGAATGATAGTCTTGGGCAACGCCAGCGGCACCAAAAAGGTCGGCTCGCTGGCCGCTTCGAATGAGGGTTGAGCGGCCACGGCCGCGCCCTGGCTGGCGGCCGGCTCGATGGTCTGTGCTAGGCCGTGTTCCGGCCACAGCCCCACGCTGACCACGGTCACCACCAGCACCAGCGTCACCACCAGGGCGTGCGCCCCGTAGCGGCTGGCGACGGGCAGCCAGTCTTCGCGCCGCAGGTTGTAGCGTTGGTCCCACAGCCGGCGCACGCGGCGCCGCGCCGCTCGCGCGCCAACTGTGAGCCGTCTCCAGATTTGTGCTTGACGAGTTCGCCTCGTTGACATGCTATTCTCTTGCTAGGGCCTAACCAGTGAAATTCTTGTACAGCGAGCAAGAATTTCCCAAGCGATAGCCAGCATCAGCCTGGTTGGCTCTGGTTCAGTAGCAAAGCGGCTTTATCCAGGTTAGGGCCGGCGGATCAGTAGGGCAAATATTCCAGGGGATTACGCCGCACGCCGTTTTTGATGACCTCAAAGTGCAGGTGCGGGCCGGTGGATTTGCCCGTGCTGCCCATCAGGCCGATCACCTGTCCCTTTTTGACGGAATCGCCCACGTTCACCACATAAGAGGTGAAATGGGCATAGAGCGTCTTGAACCCGTTGCCGTGATCGACGATGACGTGGTTGCCATAACCCGATTCGCTCCAGCCGGCCTTGATCACAAAGCCCGAGTCGGCGGCCTTGATGGGCGTGCCGGTATAGCCGGCGATGTCGATGGCCTGGTGGCCCGACCAGTATTTCTGCGAGATCCAGCCCGAGGTGGGCCACCCAAAGGTGCCGGTGCCCTTGTTGGCGGTCTCGGGGATGGGACCATTGTAGACATAGACGGCCCGGGGCACGTAGGGCTTGATGCCATCGGGCACAATGAGCTTCTGGCCGATCTGGAGCACCACTGGCTCTTCCAGTTCGTTATACGCGCAATCCAGGATGACCTGCGGGTCCACCTGGTATTTCTTGGCGATGGATTCAATCGTATCGCCTTGCAGCACGGTGTGATAGACGCCCGAAATGGGCAGGATGATGAGTTCTTGGCCAATGACCAGCAGGTCGGGGGTTTTTTCCAGGCTGCCATTGGCCCACACGATGGTTTCGGGCGTGATCTCGAACCGTTCGGCGATGACCGGGACCGACTCGCCGGGCTGTACCACATAGACGATGACGCCGCGCCGGGGCCGTTTGGGAATGATGGTGTAGGGCAGTGCGCCGGGGGACAAAAAGCCCGTCTGCGCGCTGCCGCCGTTGGCCGCATACACCACTGGCGCAGCCGAATCGGGCGCGCCCGGCGCGGCCCGGCCGGCAGCGGGTACATAGAATACGCTGCTCAAGGCCACTGCGCTCACCAGCAGCACCACCAGCACGTGGGCAGTATAGCGCGTCAGGATGGGCAGCCACGGCGAGCGGCTGCGCAATCCCACCTGCTGCCACTGCTGGTATAGGCGGGCAGCGCCATCACGCCAGGCGGTCAGGTTGTCTCGAACCAGGGGCACCAGGGCCCGCTCGGCCTCTGGCTCTGGCCGTATGCTGGTCATGCCGCGCCCCCCACGTAGCGGACTACTTCCTGGAGCGCGGCCCGGACCTCGCGCTTGTCGCGGGCGTTACAGGTGAGCACCGGCACGCCGGCCGGTAGTTTCAAGGCCTTGATCAGCGCGTCCAATGGCCGGGACATGGGCTGATCGGTTTTGGTAATCACCACCAGATAGGGGGCCTTGCGGCCGAGCCGCCGAAACGCGGCCAGGATGGGCTGGGTTTCCTGAGCGGCGTCTGTGTGCGCACTGTCTACCAGTACGATATAGCCGTCCATGCCCGGTGCCAGGGCCTCCCACATAAAATCAAAGCGAGTTTGCCCGGGCGTGCCGAACAGGCGGACGGGCGTGCCGTTCACGCGCACCAGGCCAAAATCCAGGGCCACCGTGGTGCGGGCCTTGACCGCCCGTTCCGCCGGCTGCTGGAGTTCTGCCTCGGTCGTCACCGGCTCGATCTCGGTGATGGTGTGAATAAACTGGGTCTTGCCGGTATTAAAAGCCCCGGTGACCACGATCTTGATGGGTTTGACTGCTTGGCCCATGATCTGCTCCCGCACTGGTTACACAATATCCCTGCTGAGGGTCGCCAGGAACTCGTTATTGTTCTCGGTCTTGATCAGGCGGCCATACATAGCCTCGATGGCTTCTGGCCCGCCCATGGTCGCCAGCATGCGCCGCACCGTCCAGATATAGCGCAGCGTTTTGGGGTCCAAAAGCAATTCTTCGCGCCGCGTGCCGGACCGGGGAATGTCGATGGCCGGAAAGATTCGCCGCTCGCTGAGTTTGCGATCCAGGAGCAGTTCCATGTTGCCGGTGCCCTTGAACTCCTCATAGATCACGTCGTCCATGCGGCTGCCGGTGTCTACCAGGCAGGTGGCAATGATGGTCAGGCTGCCTCCGCCTTCGATGTTGCGCGCGGCGCCAAAAAAGCGCTTGGGCGGATACAGCGCCGCCGGGTCGATGCCGCCGGACAGGGTGCGCCCGCTGGGTGGAACGGTCAGGTTGTAGGCGCGTGCCAGCCGGGTAATGCTATCCTGGAGGATCACCACGTCGCGACCGTCTTCTACCAGGCGCTTGGCCCGTTCCAGCGACATCTCGGCCACCTTGACGTGGTCCTCCACCGGCTCGTCAAAGGTCGAGCTATAGATCTCGCCATCCACCGAGCGCTGCACATCGGTCACTTCTTCGGGCCGTTCACCAATGAGCACCACCATCAGGTGCGCGTCGTTATAGTTGACCGTGATGCCATTGGCGATCTGTTTCAGGATGGTGGTTTTGCCGGCCTTGGGCGGTGATACGATGAGGGCGCGCTGGCCCCGGCCAATGGGGGCCATCATGTCAATGATCCGCGTTGCCAGGATCTTGGGCTCGGTTTCGATCATGAACTGCTGGGTGGGGAAAATGGGCGTGAGATCGTGAAAGTTGGGGCGCCGTTTGGCGATCTCGGGGTCGGTATAGTTGACCGCTTCCACCCGCAAGAGGCTATAATATCGCTCCGCCTCTTTGGGCGGCCGGGTCTGGCCGATGACCAGGTCACCGGTGCGCAGTCCAAAGCGGCGGATCTGCGATTGCGAGACATAGATATCGTCTGGACCGGGCAGCAGGCGCTCCTGGCGCAAAAAGCCAATACCATCCTCGGCGATCTCGAGGACGCCCCGCCGAAAGAAGCGGCCCAATTTTTCGGTTTGGGCCTGCAACAGGCGAAAGACCAGGTCTTGTTTTTTCAGGCGCGTATAGCCAGTTAGCCCCAACTCGCGGGCCATGTTTTGCAGATCGTCCAGGGTATTGCTTTCCAATTCAACCAGGTTCACGTTGATCTCCTATGGGGAATTGCAGTGGGTTGGGCAGGCGCGCAGGCCAACGAGCAGGGCCGGTGACACCTGTCACTTGATCCTGCAGAATACTCATCTTGATGAGGGCCTCGTAGCGGAGGCATCATGGGAGAATAATGAGGTAACACCGGTGTAGTAAATGCCGAGGGACTAGGCGCAGGGTTATTATACCACGCTTCGCCTCAGGCGTCAAAGACTGCCGGGCCATTGTGCCAGCAGCCATGAGAGCCAGGCCAGCACGCGCGGCCCGAACAATGCCACTCCCACGGCCACGGCCATGATCGCCATGGTCAAGACCGCCGCCGCTGCCACATCTTTGGCGATCTTGGCCAGGGGATGACGATCCGGCGAGATCAGGTCTACCAGGGCTTCGATGACGGTGTTGAACAACTCGGATATGATCACGGCGCCGATGGTGAGGGCCAGGACCGCCCATTCCACCGGCGATACCTGGCACAGCAGCGCCATCAAGATCGCAAGACACGCCGCGCTTAGATGGATGCGCAGGTTGCGCTGGGTACGCAGAGCATACCACAACCCGGCCAGGGCATATCGAAAGCTATGGATCAGCCCTTCGCCTTCGTGTTCGGCAAAGACGAGCAGGGGCAGCAAATAGTCCAGGCCGGTTTCGGGCAGGGGGGTACGCAGACCCACGCGCTGCAGGCGCTTTTCCCAACGCGCACGCTCGACGGCGAGTTCGCTGTTGGACCAATGCCATTTCACTGGTGTGGCTCGGCTGATGGCTGGAGAGCCGGCACGCCGGCCACGATGGCTTCCATCCAGTGATCCATCGCCGTGCGCTCGTCTGGGGTCGCGTCATCATGGCCCA
>JAHJIN010000223.1 GCA_018823415.1 Chloroflexota bacterium
ACGCCAACTCGCAAGAAACGCAAAGGAAGTTCTGGAGAGCTTGCTGCCTCGAAAGGAGCACGGCAGGTTCGGAGGGGGGTTTGCGGAAAAGTGCCCAGTGTCCCAGAAGACACACGGTAACTCGTCGCACTCCTACCCTACGGCCAGGCGGGCATGATCCCCAACGGCCGCTGGATGACCCCGGCCATGCGTGAAAACGCCAAGTTCGACTGGGGCGTGGTAGAGATGCCCGAAGGCCCCGGTGGCAAGGCCACCTGGCTGTTTTGGGGACCGTATGTAGTCAGCGCCAAGACCCAGTACCCGCAGCAATGCTGGACGGTGCTCAAGGCCCTCACCGGTGCCAGCGTAACCGGCCAGGTCGCCGCGCTGGGTAGCAACATCCCGCCGCGCAAAGACCAGGCCTCGGTGGATGCGTTCATGGGTTCCAAGCCCCCGGCCGACAACCAGCCCTTTATCGCCGGCGCGGCCTATGCCCAGGCCGAGATCCCGCTCTTTACCGCGAGCTGGGACGGCGTGGTGAACAAGTACTACCAGCCGGCCGTTGACGACATCATGTCTGGCAAAAAGAGCGTGGCCGACGCGACCAAGGAAGCCTGCGAAGCCACCAACCCGTTATTCACCAAGTAGCACGACCTGACCATTTGTGTTCCAGTAGGGGCGTATGCCTTGCGCTGCGCCCCTACTATACAAAAGGAGGCCGCTGCATGTCAAAGCAACGCCGCCGAGAGGCCATCGAGGGCTATCTCTTTCTCCTGCCGAACCTGCTGGGATTCCTGCTCTTTATGGCTATCCCATTGGGCTTGTCGCTCTATTACTCGTTTACTACCTATGACCTGTTCACTGAGCCTGCGCCCTTTGTCTGGCTGGACCAGTATATCAAGGCCCTGGGCTTCAGTATTCGTCCCGATGCCTATCAGGCTGCCCTGGCTGCAGGCAAGCCCTGGCTCGATGCCGTGGGCTCCCTGATCAAGGCCAATGACGACCTTGTGTGGGTGGCCCTGAAGAACTCGGGGGTTTATGCCGTGGGGGTGTTGATCATCTCGATCCCGCTGGCCTTTATGCTGGCGTGGCTGCTAAACTCGCGGTTGCGCGGCATGACGTTCTTCCGAGGCCTGTACTACATCCCGGTGGTTGCCTCCGTGGTCGGTGCAGCGTTGGTGTGGTTCTGGATCTACCAGCCCCAGGCCGGGGTGCTCAACTTTATCATCTCGGCTATTGTCCATGGTCTCAACGTCGTCCTGGGACCACTGGGCATCCACGTTGCCGACCCTGTCATCGGCTGGCTGCGTGACTCACAGTGGGCACTCTTGTCGCTCGTCATCATGACTGCCTGGCGGACCATCGGCTGGGACATGGTCATCTTTTTGGCTGCCTTGCAGGCCATCCCTTCTTCGATTCTGGAGGCAGCCCTGGTGGATGGCGCGGGACGCGGGTATACTCTCCGCAAGATCATTATCCCGCTGGTCACCCCATCGATCTTTTTTGTGCTGGTGACCAACACCATTGACGTACTCCAGGTATTCGCTGAACCTTTTATCATGACGCAGGGCGGCCCGGCCAACTCGACGCTGACCATTGGGCTGTATCTCTATCGCGAGGGTTTTCAGCGATTCAACATGGGGTATGCCGCGGCCCTGGCCTGGATCGTCTTTGGGATCATCTTTGCCATCACCACGGTCCAGTTCCGCGTGGCCAGCCGCTGGGTCTATGAGGAGTAGTCATCATGATCGGACGCACCGAACGCTCTATCTGGCAGATATCGTTTACCTATCTCGTGTTGATCGTCTTTGGCGTGATCATGATCTATCCCTTCTTTTTCATGGTGACGTCGTCGCTCAAGGATAGCCCCGAGGTCTATGCTGATATCCTGAGCCCCTTGGGCGAACAATTGCGGTTTGACAATTACTGGGTGATCCTGGGGTTTGCGGATGCGCAGTATAACAATATCCTGGAGATCCTGGGGGGCGCGAACCTGGTCCGGCAGGTCATCAACACGGCTTTCGTCACGCTGTGCGTTACCGTGGGGCAGATCGTCACGTCGGTTCTGGGAGGCTATGCCTTTGCCCGGCTGCGCTTCCCGGGCCGCGATTGGTTGTTTCGCATCTATTTGGGCACGCTCATGATCCCGTTCGTGGTGCTCATGGTGCCTATCTACAAGGAAATGCTGCTCTTTGGCTGGGTAGACAAGATGGAATCGCTGATCATCCCGTGGCTCTTTACCGCCAGCGGCACCTTTTTGATGCGCCAGTTCTTTATGGGCTTGCCCAGGGAGCTGGAAGAAGCGGCCATCATCGATGGAGCCAACCGGCTGACGATTCTCTGGCGGGTCTTTGTGCCACTGATCGGCCCGGCCATCGCGACCCAGTTTACCATCTCGTTTCTGTATGCCTGGAACTCGTTTATCTGGCCGCTGGTCATTATTCACAACAAGGTGAACTATGTGGTGACGTTGGGATTGGCCGACATCCAGGGCGGTTATCATGCTCAGCCACCATTGGTTCTGGCTGGGGCTACCCTGGCGATTGTGCCGACGGTGCTGGTCTTTATCTTTGCCCAGCGCTGGTTTGTGGAGGGCGTTGCCACGTCTGGCCTAAAGGGTTAGCCAGCGCGCTTGTAGACTGTATGCCACACGGCCTCGGGACTCGACAAGAGCCCGAGGCCGTGTTTGTGTGCAGCGTAGGGGCGCGAAATCACGGCGCGGCCGGCAGGATCTGGACGAGGTCGGCCGTCAGCCCTCGGCCGTCGCCGTTAGGCCGGCCGAAAACGGCCACTGACACGCCGGGCCGGATGTCGTCGCGGGTGACCGGGGTTGGCGGCTGGCCTTTTTCCCCCGCCCGCCGGAACTGGGTCTGGGCTGTGATGAGCACGGCGCGCAGGCCGGCCGGCGTCTCTAGCGTCAGGCCAGCCGGGTCTATGCTCTGGACCCGGCCCACCAGGGCCGGCTGTTTATCGGGCTGTGGTTGAGGCTGCGGCTGGGGTTGGGGCTGGACGACCGGCTGCTGTCCCGGCCCCGGCCCGGCGATAGCCGGTGCCCGCCCGCTGAACAGGTTGCCCTGACCGGCGTATACCCCCAGCGAAAAAGCCGCCAGGAGCAGCACTGCCATCAACATCACGCCGCCGCACCCCACGAGTATCCGTCTGCCCATGTTACCTCTCCTTGTCGCGTCACTGCACGTGAATCGTGCCGACCGTAATCAGGTTGTCCGTCGTGGGCTCCCCGCGCGGCCCCAGCCGCAGGTCCAGGACGCCCAGGCGCAGGTCCAGCGCGCCACTGGACACGGTCGATGGGAGCACCAGCCAATAGTCCTCCACCAGAATGTCGCCGGGCCGGAGCGCGTGCACCTCCTGGGCGTAACGAGACAGGTTGCCCTGGCCCAACTCGTGCGTTTCCAACACCGTGTCGCCCAGAGCCGTGGCGATAAGCGGGGGCCGGGCCTGCGCGATTTGCCAATAGGTGCGCAGGTGAACCCGTCCGCCGGGCCGGGCTTGCACTTCGTCCAGGTCATAGCCCACCAGTGTCAGTCCGTTGATGGCCTGCTCGACCGGGTGCTGGGGTTGGGCCTGGGATACCAGGAGCGCCGGCGGCTCCGCGCTGACGTGATAGAGGGCCAGGCCCATGCGCCGGCCGTTGAACAGCGTGCCGCTTTGCCCCAATAGCACCGGGACGTACCAGGCATCGGCAGGGAGCAGGCCCGGCGATGCGCTCCAGGGGGTGCGCTTCCCGTTAGTGTTGCCCGCCTGGGCCTCGGTGGTATAGATGCGGGCCGGGTCGATCTGGGCCAGCGTGCCCCGGTCGGGCCGCATACCGGCTAGCAGCGGCATGATCACGTCGGGCCGCATGTCATAGACCAGTCGCCAGTAGAACATATCATAGCCAAATACGCCACCTTGCCCCCACAGGGTGCTGTGTTTCGGCAGCAGATCAAAGGCGTTGACATAAAAATCATTGATGGCTGTGTCCTGGGAATAGTCGTTGGCAGCCCAGTTGGCGAACAACTGGTGAGCGATCGGCATGACCAGGATCGCTGCCAGGGCCATGTTGACGCCCATCTTGCCCAGTTGCAGCATGAGGGGTTGTTCGGTCATGCGCCGGGCCAGCCAGCGCAGGGCGCGCATCGTGTAATCGACGAGCTGGGCCACCCCAAAGCCGATGAAAACGACGAACAGCAGGTGCGCCGGGATAAAGAACACGTCCAGGTCGAACACGCGGTACTGGGTGAAAAAGACCAAGTGGACCAAGTACATGGTGAACAAGAGCCAGAAGCGTTTGGGCCGGCGAAACAGCATCTCCCACATCCCATAGATGCCGACCAGAATGCCCGGCACCCGCACGTTCTGTTCCAGCAGATACAGATAGACGATGACCCGGTCTGGCAACGCCGACAGCGGGTAGGCGAACTTCATCTGGGGAAACGCGCCTAGGGTATAGTCATACAGGCCCTGCAACGTGCTGGGCATGTGATGGACCATGATGGGGTCGTTGAGCGAGCCGGCCTTGTAGGGCAGCCAGAGAAACTGGGCCACGCCCAACAGGAAGCACAGCGTCCCACCCACGAGCTTGGCCGGCGTGATGGCCGCGCGCCAGTTGATCAGCAGCACGAACAGGGCCAGAGCCGGTGCAAAACCTAGGCTTGACATGTGCGTGCCCAGGCTCAGGCCAAAGCTCAGGCACAGGGCCATAAAGACCAGCGTGGTCCACGGATTGGGGAACAGGAGCGCGTGCCAACCGCCGGGGCCGGTGGTCCGGTCGCGCTCTTCCCGATCGGCCCAGACCAGCGCCAGCAACAGGGTGAGCGTCACCACGAACACGTTGGTCGCGTACACCTCGGCAATGCCGGTCTGCGACCAAAAGGCCAGGGAAAAGGCAAAGAACAACGCTGCAAAAGCCGAGGGCAGGCGCCGGCGCGTGAGCAGCAGGCAGATGACGTATAGCAGCGCCACGCCGCCGGCGCCCAATACCGCCGACATGAGGTTGACCCGGTAGGCCACGTCGCCCACGGGCAGGAACGTGAACAGTTTGCCCAGCCAGGTATAGAGCGGATAGCCGGTCATGTGAGCCAGGCCCAGCACGTAACAAATGGTCGCCAGTTCGTTGCCGTCGGGGCTTTTGTAGCTCAGGCTGGGCGTGAGCGTGAGCGCGTACACGGTCACGCTCGAGGCCCACAGACCCAGGGCGATGAGTGCGTCGAGCCAGCGGTGTTTCGGAAGGGCTGGGGCCGGTTCCATGTGCGTCTCTCGGTGTGGGATGATGGGCCTATTATCGCCGGGGATCATTACCGGCTGATTACCTGGTTATAAAGAACCTGTGAGCGTGGGGCAATCAGGGAGCAGTTACCGGGCGTCGAGCAGGAAATCGGCCACCAGGCCGGCCATGCGGTCCAATCCGGGGTTGAAAAAGTGGTCTACGCCGGGGAGGATGTGGAGTGAGGTGGGAGCTGACAGGCGAGTGGCCCAGGCGCGCAGGGCGGTCGCCGGGCAGACGTGGTCGCGGTCACCGGCCACCAGGCAGACTGGTCGCGTATAGCCGGCCAGGAGGTCCGGCGTTAGGTTTTCGCCCGGCGGCGCGATGAGGGCCAAGACCTGGATGCGTGGGTCGCGGGGGGCTACGCGGGCGGCGACGCTGGCGCCAAAGGAATAGCCGGCCAGTGCCATGTGGCCGGCGGCGACGCCGGGCTGGACGGACAGCCAGTCCATAGCCCCGGCCACGTCCTCCTGTTCGGCGATGCCCTGGCCGAATTGCGCGCGAAAGTCAAAGCGCAGGGCCATCATGCCCCGCTGCACCAGCGCCCCGACGATGGCCAGTACCACGCGGTCGTGCATCGAGCCGCCCATAAGGGGATGGGGATGGCAAACCAGGGCAGCGGGATGGGGGCCGGCGCCGGCCGGGATGTGCAATCGGCCGGTCAGGGGCACCCCATCGGCGCTGACAAACGACGCGGGTTGCCCGGACATCGTCAGCTACCCAGCCGTTGCAGGGCTTGCAGGGTGCGCCGTTCGATGGTGGCGGTGGGGTCAGACGGCAGGGCCGCCACGGCGGCCCGGGCCTCGGCGGCGGAATAGCCCAGGCTCAACAGTGCGCCCACCGTCTCCTTGTCCACGGCCGTGAGGTCGCGGGGGGCGGCGGCCGGCGGTGCGGCACCGATCTTGTCCTTGAGGGCAAAGACCAGCTTTTCTGCCATCTTTTTGCCAATACCCGGCACCTGTTGCAAGACAGTGGTCTGGTTATTGGCGATGGCGCTGCGTAGCGTATCCACCGATGCGGCTGATAGGATGTTGAGTGCCACGCGGGGACCAATGCCCGAGACCGTGAGCAGCACCTCGAACAGTTCCAGCTCGGGCTCGGTGGCAAAGCCATACAGGGTCAAGGCATCTTCACGCACGTGCAGGTGCGTAAACAGTTCGGCCTCGTCGCCGGGCGCGCCCACCTGGTTCAGTGTGGAGCGCGGCGCAAATACGCGAAACTGGATCCCGTTTACCTGGACGAGCACGTGGTCATCGCCGAGCCGGGCGATGGAGCCGCGAATACCAGCGATCATGGCTGTTCCTCCTGGTATGCAAAAAGGCCGGAGCCTGGCTCGCGGCCTTGAGTCGTCTAGCGGCGAGATGCCTGCACGACGCGGGCGCAGGCGGCGCAGCGTTTGGCCTGGGGCACAATCGTGAGGCGTTCCTCTTGAATGCGCTGGCCGCATCGCGCACACACCCCATAGGTGCCGGCCTGGAGGTTCTCCAGGGCTTCTTTCAGTTGTTGCACCTTGTCCTGGGTTTTTTGCAGCAGGGCGAGATTGATTTCCCATTGCACGATGGCCGGGTCGCCTTCTCCCAGGCCATAATCGGCCTTGTCTCTCAGTCGTTTTTGGAGCTTGAGCAACTCGGCCTGTGCTTCTGCGAGTTCAAGTTCTAGCCGTTCTCGATCATCACTATTCATGGTTCTCCTCCTGGGTACCGCTGGTGATGGCGACCGGTCGTCGCCGCCAGACACGTGGGGCTGGCGTAAGGACAATGCCAGCTTGCCATCGACATGGCCCCCGGCTCGGATGCAGCGCGTTAGCGGCGCGTTAGGAGAACCAGTTTTGGTCTGGTATGTTGAACAGCAGCAGCCTAGCCCCTTTTGGTGCGGGCCTGGTCTTTGGCTTGTTTGCGACGTGCTTTGCGGATGGCCTTGGCTCGCCGGCGACGCCGGTCCTCGCTCTTGCTGACGTACCAGCGCTTGCGCCGATAGGTACTCAGCACGCCGTCTTTCATCACTTCTTTGCGAAACCGCTTGAGCAGACTCTCTTGCGATTCGCCCGGTCGTAGTTTCACTGTCATGTTTCTTGTTGGTCCTCCTCAAAGATGATAATGGCCTGTCTGCGACAGGATTGGGTAACCGATCATGTGCTATCGTCAGGCGCCAGGCATACAAAAGGCCCGGCCCCACCTTGCGGCGGCCCCGAGCCAATCCTGCCATCATCGCCAACCGAGAGATCCCGGCCGGCGATCTGCAAGCGTTCAACAAGCGTTCACACCAAAACCGGGATCACGATCTGCCCAGAATTGAATACGCTATACAGCACCCACGCATATATATTGGCTCAGAGTTTACCTCCGCCTTGAGATTCCAAGATGCTCCAACTCGGATGCCCTGGTTCCTGGCATCCCGGTGAAAAAAAGACTCACCACCCTTCATGTGTCGCTTGCTCGGGCTAATTATACTCGAACCCACCGCGCTTGTCAACGAATGCTATTGATTCTTGACCGTGAGCGGCAAGTACACCCGATAGAGCGTGCCAGGATACAGGCTCACGGGGATGATCTGAGGGCTGTAGAGCGCGCCGGCGCTCGCCGTAATGGTAACCTGACCGGTGTACCAGTGACCGGCCGCCAGATCGCTCTTGTCTGCGACCACAGCCAGAGTGCCCGGTGCCGTGCCGGGCGATGGCGTCACCGCCAGCCACGGCGCGTCGGTGATTGCTGTCCACGTGAGGGCACACGCGCCGGCATTGTCGATCTGCACCGTCTGCGTGGACGTGATCGGGTCATCGGGCCCGATGAGAAACTGCAGGCTGGTGCGGTTGACCTGGAGCGCAGCAGCACTTTCATGCGCCAGTGCAGCCTGGAGCACCAGACGATCCGGCGGACTGGGGTCTTGGACCAGGGCCACGGCCTGAACGCGATTCCAGTCTATACCGCCAGACAGCGAAACATCGCCTTGCAGGGTCACGCTGGCCCCCGGTGCCAGGCTGGTGATGCGTTGCGGGGACAACATGGCGCGCACGACATATTGGAACCCTGACACGCCCAGGTTCTCAACCACCACAAAGCGCAGATCCACGTCGGTGAGCCCGGTGGTCCCACGATTGGTTACGGTGCCGGCCAGGTGCATGGCATTCGCCGTGGTGGTCCGGCAAACGACCAGGGACACATTGCTGCTCTTGGCGCCTTCCCCTTCTACCCGAGACTTGTATTGCTGATAGCACCAATCCAGCGAGATAGCGCCAGGCACCATGTTCTGACTGCCGTCAAACGTGGCCGCCGGCAACGTCGAGATGCCGTATTCGCCATAACGGCTCAGGGTGTCCCACGTGGCATAATCGTCCCCAATGTGATATTGCAGCACCAGTAACTGATCGGGCCCCAGTTCGTGAGCCAATTGCTCTATGGCCTGCACCGCAGGCGAGCAACCGCTTCAACCGACCGACTCGAAGACCTCGGCCAGCACCACCCGGCTGACAGCGGCGTTTGCCCGAGTCGGCCGGGGAGACAGAGGCCAGACAGCAGCGCTCGCCAGCAAGGCCAGAATCAGGATCAGGCTACCTGTTTGTCTCATGGACGCCTCCGGTTTGATAGTCCTTGAAGGTGAGGGGCAGGTGCAGGCGATCAAGCGTGCCTGGCACAACGCGAGTCACCGCCTCGGCGCTACTGCGAAATGATCTAGAACTTGAGCACCAGCGGCAAGAATAACCGTTCTATTTGGAACATGACGCTGATCTGGCCCTGCCAACCGGCGGACGTGGCTGTGATGATGGACTCGCCGGTGGAGACACTGGACGTGAGTGTCGTCGTTGCCACGCCGCCGCTGGTTGTAGTGAACGCCGGCATGACGGTGCCCAGGGTGGCGCTAAACGAAACCGTTGTCCCGTCCAAGACCGGGTACCCGGTCTCGTCAGTCACCGTGGCCGTGACAACGGCCATGGCCACGCCGTCGGCGATAAGAGTTTCCGGCCGGGCGGCCACGCTAACTGTAACCGGCGGTCCCACAAAGCGCGCCACAGTCGTGCCGGACACGGTCTCGGCCAGGGCCATCACCGTAGCCGGGCCGAGTATAGTGTCGGCTGTGAGGACTGTCGTGGCTACGCCACCAACTGTCGCCGCGGACAATGGAGACACCGCACCCAAATCGGTGGTAAAGGTAACCGGCGTTCCGTCGATGATGGGGTCTCCCCACTGATCGCTTACCGTGGTCATGACCACGGCCGTGGATGCGCCGTCGGCGGGCAAAAGCCCGGGATTGGCAGTCACGCTCACCCCGGCCGGTGGCCCACCAAAGCGCATGGTAACCGTGCCTGATGCGGCATCAGCCCAAGCCGTCACGTGGGCCCACCCAGGAGTGGCACTGGACCGGATCACGGTGGACGCAGCACCAGCCATCGTCGGCGACGACGATGGCGATACGGTGCCCAGGTCCGTGGTAAATGTGACCACGGTGCCATCGAATACCGGCCACCCGGCTTGGTCCGTTACCTGAACCGACACCCGGGTACTGCTGGCTCCGTTGGCACGCAGGGTCTGGACGTCGGGGTTCACCGCTATGTCGTGGGCCGGCCCCACGAACCGCACTCCCACGGTGTTAGAGACCGTTCCCGCTTGCACGACCACAGTGCCCAGCCCTGCCGTTGCAGCAGACACCAGCGTGGTTTGAGCCATGCCGTCGACGGTGGTGGCCGTCGACGGGTTGACAGTGCCCAGATCCGTCTGGAACGACACCTCGGTGCCATTGAGCACATCGATGCCAGCCGAGTCGGTAACGAGGGCTTGGACAGTGCAGGTGCTGACGCCATTGACTCCGAGGATGTCCTGGTCTGCCGACGCATCCACCTGGCCCGGTGGCCCGGGATCAAGGGTGTGCAGGCTCACGTCGACCACGTGGGGGCTGCCCACCGTATCACCACTAGCAGTGATGGTCACGTGGCCGGTGTCCCACTGCCCGGCCGTAAGGCCACTCCGGTCGGCGCGTACACTCACGGTGCTGGGCGGCGAACCAGCGGCCGGGTCCACCGTGAGCCAGGCGACGTCCTTGTCCGCCGTCCAGGTAAAGCCTATACTGCCACCCTGGTTGATTTGCAAGGTTTTTGTGGACGTGACAGGATCGTTCGGGTGCATGACGAATAGCAGGGATGGCGGTGTGACCAGGAGTACGCTTTTCTCTTCAGCCATGGCGGCCTGGAGCACCTCACGGTCCTGTGGCGAAACCTGGCGGCTTTGCACAAAGGCCACGCCCCCGGCGTTGTTCAGGTTCACGCCGGGCAGCACCGCCGAGTCACCCTCAAAGGTCACGCTGGCCCCGGGGGCCAGGCTGGCAATGTACTGCGGAGGCAGCACATCCCGGACCAGGTATCGTTTTTCGGCTCCCAGGTCCTCATAGACCACGAAATACAGGTCCGCATTGGTGAGGGCCGTGAGGCCGTTGTTGGTGATCGTGGCCGAAAAGTGCATGGTGTTCGCCGTGCCCGATTTACCGGTGACAAGGTAGCGATACGCCACCAGTGCCAACTCGCTGCCCTCAGCCAACTCGTTATTTATCCTGGTGGTGTATTGACTGTAACACCATTCATAGTCCGTAGCGCCCACCACCTTGTTTCCGGGGCCGTCGAACGCCATGGTGGGTACACCAGAGATACTGTAACTGCTATAGCGAGCCTCGGTTTCTGCCGTTGCATACGCATCATTGTGGTGATATTCGAGCACCACCAACTCGTCTGATCCGCGCTCACCAGCCAGTTGTTCTATCGCCTGCGCCGCAGACGGGCAGTATCCTCACCATGTAGCCGTAAACATCTCGGCCAGCACCACGCGCGGCACCGGGGCGCTCGTAGTGGCCGTCAATCGTGGCGATGGTGTCACCGCCAGGCTGCCGAACAGGATGAGCAGCAGGATCGCGCACAACAGATTTCTTGGCATAATAGTTTCCCTATTGGCGCGTGGCCGATACCTTGATCGAAGCGTTCACGCTGGCGTTGCTTTGCGAGATAGCACTCAGCGTGGCGCTGCCTTTTTGTCCCGAGGTTGCACTGTCGGGAATGGTGATCTGGACTTCGATTTGCTGAATGTCCCCGGAGCCCAGGGTGACGGGCACCGGCCCTTCGGTATAGCAAGTGGACCCAATGCATAGTACAACTTGCCAACCACCGGGCACGTTGGGGCTAATGTTCACATTGAACGTGTCCTGGGCCGGCCCGAGGTTCCGCATGTTCACCTTGATCTTGACGGTGCCCGGGGCGCTGGTGACGTTGGGCTCGCTGCAGGTGAATTCGACACCGACCGGGGGCGTCACCGGCTCGGCCACAACCTGATTGGCCGTGCAGGGTGTGTTGGTTTGCACATAGAACGTATAGCTCAAGCGGCCTGATTTGGGCACCGTGATGCGCCAGCTCCAGATCCAACCTTTGCCGCCCTTTTCTACCTTGTCAGGGAGACCGGTCGAGCCCGGCCCATCCAGACGTACGTTCTGGTGCGCCTTGGCCGATGTCACCTCGATGGTGAGTTTTTCGCCTTCTATGGGGATGGGCGGATCGAACGACATGGTCTCGTCGCCCTGGCACACGTCCTGGGGCGGCGTGGTGGGCGCCGGCGTGATCGTGGGGGCCGACGTGGGCACCGGCGCTGATGTGACCGTGGGCAGCGGCCGCTGCGTGGGGGGCCGGGTGGGCGGTGTGGTGGGCAACGGCGGCGGCGTGGGTGGTGACGCCAGTGTCTGGGTAGGCAATGGCGGAGCCGTGGGTACAGCCGGCGCCGTCGGCGGCGCTGGGGATGTCGGCGACGGCGATGGCACCGGCGTATTGGTGATCACCAGGTACCACGTAGTGGGCGTGGGCGACACGGCCGACCCATCGCATCCTACCACGGCCAACAGCACCAGGGCTAACAGCAAGAAAAGGGCCATCCGGCCCAATGAATGACGTATCATCATCACCTCCCAGCGGTTATTCAATCGTAATCGCCGCCGTGGGACAGACCCGCACGCATTCGAGACAGCGCACGCAGGCCATGTCATTGGGATTCTCGTATACCAGCATGTCGGTGGGGCACACCTCGCGGCAGCGGTAGCACTGGAGACACGCCTCGCGGTCCACCGTCAGCTTGAGGGCGCTAAAGCGATTGGTCAGCGAATACAAGGCTCCCAGAGGGCACACAAAGCGGCAAAAGGCCCGCTTGATCAACACCACGGCCAGCAGCGTGCCGGCCAGAATCACCAACTTGAGCGCATAGAGTCCCCCCACCAGGTAGCGAATGCTCTCGTCCAGGATCACCAGGGGGATACCGGCCTCCAACGCACCGGCCGGGCACAGCTTACAGAACCACGGTTCGCTCACCAGCAGCGGGATGAGAAATACCAGCAGGCCCAGCACCACAAAGCGCAGCCAGCCCCAGCGATTGCTCAGGTGCAGTTTGGGGAGCGGGATCTTGAAGAGTATCTCTTGCAAGAACCCAAAGGGACACAACCAGCCGCAGGCCGCGCGTCCTACCAGTGCGCCGACCAGCCCGACCATGCCCAGCACATAGAATGGCACCTTGTTGAGCACTTCGAGCCACATGGCCGGGGAGGGATTGGCCAGGGCCGCCTGCGTGCCTGGCAGCAATTGCCCCACAAAGAACTGCGTAGACCCGATCGGGCAGGCAGTCGTCGCCACCGGGCAGGCATAGCAGTTCAGGCCCGGGCACGGTACCGATTTGAGCGGGCTGGGAGTGGGCCAGACCCAAAAGTTGAACCCGACGGCGGCCAAGAGTTGCACGAGCCAGCGTCGGGTCTGCAACAACGTACGTGCCAAAATCCTCACCGGAAAATACCCCTAACCTGGATAAAGCTGCTTCGCTACCGAGCCAGAGCCAACCAGATTGAAACTGGTAGAAATTCTTGCTCGCGGGACAAGAATTCCGCAGGTTAGGCCTAGCCAATACCAATGCACGATAGGCACAGCAGCGTGGCATTGATCCACACCTGGAACGGCTGCGCCAACAAGGCCCCGCCCAACACTGCGGCTACAGAGACGAGTATGAGCACCTGGTATGACTTGAGCACGGTTCCCTCCCGACTGGAAACAAAAGCGCGAGACGACATCATCTCGCGCTTGGCACTCAGGCTGCGACCGGCCGACGGAACAAGCGCCGGAAAAAGGCCGGGATTTCGCCCTTTTCCCACACTACCAACAACGGCACCGCGTTGAAAATCGACGAGTATGTGCCGCTGATCAAACCCACAAACATGGCCAGGATGAATTGCTGGATCGTGGCCCCACCAAAGAACAGTAGAGCCACCATCACAAACAGTGCATTGATCTGCGTCACCAAGCTCCGGTGCAGGGTCTGCAGTAGGCTGTGGTTTACAATGTCTTCAAACGGCTCGCCGCGATGCTTGGGGATATTTTCCCGAATGCGGTCAAACACCACGATGGTATCCTGAACGCTAAAGCCGATCACGGTGAGCACCGCGGTGAGGAACAGGGCATCTACTTCCCAGCCCAGGACCAGCCCCAGGATAGAAAACAGGCCCAGCACCACCATCACGTCATGGATCATGGCAAAGACCGCGCACGCGCCATAGCGGATGGGGTTGGGCACTTTGCGAAAGGCCAAGACGATGTAGCCGATGACGGCCAGCGAAGCCACGGTCACGGCGATGAGGGCACTCGAGGTAACCTCTTGGCCTACCTGCGCGCCCAGCGAGTCCGAATAGACCTCTTTGGTGAATCCCAGTTGCTCCCGCAAATCGGTCTTGATGGCCTCTTTGACTATGGGGTCCAGGGCCGCCGTCCGCACGATGGCCGTGTGGCCCTCGTTGGTGGTCTGGACGGTGGTGTCCGTATAGCCGGCGGCCACAAAGATAGCGCGCACTTCGGCCGGCTGCACCGGCTGCTCAAATTCAAGCTCCATGATGGTGCCGCCGGTAAAATCGATGCCCAGCCGGAACGGCGAGCCAATGGTCAGCGTCGAGATGATCATGGCCAAAATGCCCGGCACAATGAGCAGGCTCGAAAACAAAAAGTACCACTTGCGTTTGCCAACGATGTCGTACATGCTTCCTCCGCAGGACGAATGACGAATTTACAACCGGCTAGACGCCCAACAGCCCGGGGTGTTTTTCCAGGAACCGGCGTGCCACAAAGAACAACACGCGCATAATAGTGTGCGTTACGGTAATGGCGGTAAACATGCTGACCACCACGCCCACGAACAGCGTCACAGCAAAGCCCGATACCTCGCCGGCCCCAAAGTTGGAACCAAACCAGAACAGGATGGCGCAGGTAATGAGCGTGGACATGTTCGAGTCGCGGATCGAAGTCCAGGCGCGGTCAAAACCGGCCTCGATGGACGCTCCCAATGACCGACCTTCCCGCAACTCTTCCTTCATCCGCTCAAAGATCAGGATGTTGGCGTCTACCGCCATGCCGATAGAGAGCAAGAACCCGGCAATGCCTGGCAGCGTCAAGGCCACCGGGATGAGCTTGAACAGCGCAAATGTCACCAGGGAAAAGACAACGAGGGCCACGTCAGCCACCAGCCCCGGCACCCGGTAATAGATTGCCATGAACAATAGCACGGTGAACACGCCAATGAGCCCGGCCAGGACGCTCTTTTGGATGGAATCTTGGCCCAATGTGGGGTCCACTACTCGCTGAGACACGATGCGGAAGGGAATGGGCAGCGCACCATATTGAAGCTGCGCCGCCAAGCCCCGGGACTCGTCCAGCGTGAACTGGCCTTGGATAACCGCCTTGCCCTCGGTGATCGCCGACTCGACGCGCGGCGACGAGATCACGCGCTTGTCGATGACGATGGCCAAATAGCTGCCTACGTTGTTGGTGGTATATTGCGCAAACTTGGCCGCACCCTCGCCGGTAAAGGTCAGCGAGATGATGGGCTTGCCATAGAATTGGCTGGAGGTATTCTGGTCAATGACCACATAAGCCGACTGGAGGTCCCGGCCGGTCATGACGGTTTGATACACCCGGACCGGCGTCGTCACCGGGGTGGTGGTCGTGATCGCTGCCCCAGCCGTGGGGCTGACTGTGGCCGTAGCCGAGACCACGGCCGTGGGCGAAGGTGCCACCGTGGGGATGGGCGGCGTGGTTGTCATGGACTGGGTGCGAGTGAGGTCTGCTATACTGCCCAGGCTGGTTTCTACGACCGTGCCGACCGGGATAGGTGCCACTCCAGCGTCTACAAACTCCATGAAACCGGTCTCGCGAATAGTGCGAATTGCCAGTTCGGGGTCTTGAATGCCCGGCATTTCCACCAGGATGCGATTTTCACCCACGCGATGGATACGGGCCTCGGTCACGCCGAGGGCATCCACGCGCCGCTCGATAATGTTCTGTGCCACGCCCAGGGGATCTTGGTCATTGGTAGGTAGCAACGAACCAAACATGCCCGTCAAAAAGGGGGGACAGGCCAGGCTGCCCGGGGCGGTGGTGGTTTCTGTCACCACGCCACCCACATCAATGGCCTCTAGCACCACCTCGGTGCCGCCGCCCAGGTCTAGCCCCAGCAACACCTTGATGTCGCGGTCAAACTTGAAATCGCCCACCTGGATATGAATGCCCGGATTGTCGCCCCAATCGATCCACAGGGCGGTCAATGCCACCAGGATAATCACCGCCAGGAGGACATAGTCCTTTTGTCGCATCGATCGTGCCTCCCGCAATACAGATAGCCGCGCCAAATGTCTGGTGGAGTTTACACTAGATCGAGGGATAAGTCAAGCAGACCCAGCGCCGCTGCACTGCCTCCGCGCCTCCGTCGCCTCCGGTCGCCCTTGACAAGTCCTACTGCCGCTGTTATAATGCCCTCTCGTAGGTTCAGATGGCCCCCTACTTGAGAACAGGGGCCTTCATTTTGTCGAGTAATCGAGGGGTGAGGAGGAACGATGGAATACGCCATCGTGGAAAGTGGTGGAAAGCAATATCGGGTCAGCGTGGGCGACGTGATCGACGTGGAAACGCTGCCGGCCGAGGTGGGCGACCAAGTGGTACTTGACCGGGTGCTCTTGCTGGCGACGGGTGACCAGGTCACAATCGGGCAGCCCACTGTGACCGGCGCCACCGTCCTGACGACGGTGCAGCGGCACGGCAAAGGGCGCAAGGCCACGATCTTTAAATACCGCGCCAAGCAACGCTATCACGTCAAGACCGGGCACCGGCAGCAATATACCCGGCTGACCGTTAACGAGATTCTAGGAGGCTAGGAACATGGCCAAGAAAAAAGGCGGCGGTCGCAGCAGAAACGGGCGAGATAGCCAGTCCAAGCGATTGGGCGTCAAGCGCTATGGCGGCCAGCAGGTACGCGCCGGCACCATCCTGATCCGGCAGCGCGGCACCCAGTTCCGGCCCGGCAACAATGTGGGCATGGGGCGCGACCATACGCTCTTTGCTACCATTGATGGCTATGTCAAGTTTGAGCCTGTTTCGCGTAGTAAGAAACAGATCAGCGTCTATCCGGCGCTGTAGGCAAGAGGTATCGTCAATGAAAAAGGACATTCATCCCCAATATTACGACAACGCCGTCGTCAAGTGTGCCTGTGGCAACACGTGGTTGACGGGTTCGACCCAGCGCGAGTTGCGCACCGAACTGTGCTCGGCCTGCCACCCGTTCTTTACCGGCGAGCAGCGCATTGTGGACACTGCCGGCCAGGTGGAACGATACATGCGCCGGCTGGAGCAATTTGAGGAAAAGCGCCAGATCGTAGAGGCGCGCATGGCCAAAGAAGAAGCCGAGCGCAAGCGCCGGGAGGCGGCCATTGCTGCTGCCGCTGAGGCCGAACGCGCCCGGCAATCCGCCGTCGCCCAAGCAGAGGACTTGACGGAAATCGAGGAATAGGCCGGCATGGGCAATGCCAGGTCTGGAAGAAGGGCTCTCTATGGGGAGCCCTTCTCGTGTTCTAGATGCCCGGCGTCAGGCCACATAAAAGCGGGACGGTGTTGACCGCCCCGCTGGTTCGCGATGGAAACCCCATGATGCCGTGTGCTACAGAGTTTTTGAACCTGGTATACCAGGTGGGTACCTACCTTCCGGTTCGACTCTGATCAGCGACCAGGGCGTTCCCTTCCGAGTTCGGTTCCCGATAATGTATGTGTTGGCTCAAAACGCGGTTCAGCATCACGCACACCACAGCGGCTTCCGGGCATATGTTAGCACAAAAGCGCGGGCTTTGCAAGTGGACCCTTTTTGCGTCGGCCCGGGTGAGGGTTGGCACAATATGCGGGTTCGTCGCGACACTGGCGCAAGGACGAGAAAGGAGCACGATCATGGCTCATCCACTGGTGGATCTGGCTCGGCGTACCATTGACGAATATATTCAGCACGGCCGGACCATTGCCCCTCCGCAGGAGCAGGACCTCACGCCCGAAATGCAGGATCAGGCCGGCGTCTTTGTCTCGCTCAAAAAGCACGGCCAACTACGGGGCTGCATCGGCACGTTCAGTCCCACCGCGCCCAACGTGGCTCAGGAGATCATCCACAATGCCATCAGCGCTGCCACCCGGGACCCGCGCTTTTCCCCGGTCCGGCCTGCCGAGTTGGATGAACTGGACATTTCGGTGGACGTGCTGGCCGCGCCCGAACCTGTCGACAGCGAGCAAGATCTGGACCCCAAGCGCTATGGGCTCATTGTCGAGTCCCGGCGCAATCCCTGGAAGCGGGGCCTGTTGCTGCCCGATCTGGAGGGCGTGGACACGCCCGAGCAACAGTTGTTTATCACCCGGGTGCACAAGGCCGGCATCACCGACCCGGACGAGCCGGTGAACCTCTACCGCTTTGAGGTGGTGCGCTATCACTAGCCTGGCGACATTGCTCCCCCGCATCTTGCCCAATCTGGCGTTCCGGCGCTGGGACCGGCCGCGCCGGCATCCCCTGAACGTGGTGGTCAGCGTGACCTATCGCTGTAACTCGCGCTGCCGCACGTGCAACGTCTGGCAGCGGCCCGGGGTAGACGAACTGTCGCTGGCCGAGTGGGAACGCGTATTTGCCGGGCTGGGCACCGCGCCGTACTATCTCACCTTTAGCGGCGGTGAGCCGTTCATTCGCCCGGACCTGGCCGACATCGTGGCGGCCGGCTATCGGTTGTGCCGACCGGCGGTGATCACCATCCCCACCAACGGGTTGTTGCCAGACCGAGTGCTGGCGCAGACCCAGGCCATTCTCAAGGCCACACCCGGGGCGCAGGTGGGCATCAACCTGTCGCTGGACGGCGTGGGCGCGCAGCACGATGACATCCGGGGCGTGCCCGGGGCCTGGGAGCGAGCCATGCGGACCTATCAGGCGTTGCGCGAACTGGACGCGCCCAACCTGGTGCTCAGCATCCACACGGTGGTCTCGCGGTTCAACGTGGCCGATTTGCCGGCCATCTATGCGGGACTCGCAGCGCTGGCGCCAGACAGCTATATCACCGAGGTGGCCGAGGAGCGCGTAGAACTGGGCACGATGGGGGCCGGCATTACGCCTTCGCCAGACGAGTACGCGCACGCGGCAGCGTTTCTCATCGAGCAGTTGCGCCGGCGGCCGGTGCAGGGTTTCGCCCGGGTCACCCGGGCCTTTCGGATGCAATACTACCAGTTGGCGGCGCGCATCCTGCGCGAGCAGCGCCAGGTCATTCCTTGCTATGCCGGGTGGTCGTCGGTCCATATCGCGCCAGATGGCGACGTGTGGACCTGTTGCACCCGTGCCGAGCCGGTGGGCAACCTGCGCGAGGCCGGGTTCGATTTCGACGCGGTGTGGTTTGGCGAGCGGGCCGACGCCTTGCGACGCAGCATTCGCGCTGGCGAGTGCGCCTGCCCCATGGCCAACGTGAGCTATACTAACATGCTGCTCCATCCGCCCACCTTGCTGCGCGTGGCAACCAGCATGTTCGCCCGTTCGTAGATTCGCCAAAGGAGGGTCTCATGCCATCCATTCCAAACATGTTTGCCATTACGCTGTCCCAGCTTGTCGTATTCGTGCTCAGCGCCATTGTCTGCGGCTATGTGGTCGAGTGGGTCTTTAAATCGCGGATGCCGTTCGGGTTCCTGGGCGCGGTGGTGGCCGGGCTCGTTGGCATTGTGTTCGTGGTGAACGTGCTGCGCGTGGCGTTAGTGCCATCTATTGTGGTAGAAGGCGTGCCCATCGTCTCGATGCTGGCCGGCGCCACGGCTGGTGCTGTGCTATGGGGCCTGGTGGGTACGCTGTGGAACCGCCGCCGGCCTGTCCCGGAGCCGGCCCCGGCCGCCGACGAGGGCCAGGCGTGACCGAGATTGACTGGCTGACCGCATTGCCGACGTCGGCGCGAGACCAGCTCAGGGCCACGGCGCGGGTGGCGCACCTGACCGCCGATGAGTCCTTGTTCCACGAAGGCGATCGGCCCACGGCGGTCTATATCGTCGTCGCCGGGCAGGTCAAACGGGTCAAGCATTCGGACGTGGGCAAGGACATTATCCTCGAAGTGGTTGGGCCGGGTGCGATGCTGGGCGAAATGGCCGTGCTGGCGCGTCAGCCGCACGACACCTCGGCGCAAACCCTGGACGAGGTGACGGTCTGGCGCGTCGAGGCCGATGACTGGCGGCGTTTGGTGGCCCGGTATCCGGCCCTGGGCCAGGTGGTCATCGCCGCGCTAAGTCGCAGGCTCAGCGAGGCCCAGGACACCATTCGCGGCCTGACGGTGGACCGCGTAGAGCGGCGCATCGCCCGCACCCTGCTCAAGCTCGCCAAGACCGTGGGCCATCGCGAGGGACGTACCTTTGTGTTGGACCTGCCCCTGACCCGCCAGGACATTGCCGAGATGACCGGCACCACCGTCGAGACCGTGATCCGCGTCATGAGCAAGTGGCGGCGCGACAACATGGTGGATACCATCGACAACCACATTGTGCTCCAGGACCCGCACCGGCTCATTGCCATTTCGGAAGAGTTGTAGCGGGTTGTCAGTGGATGTGCTTTGTGCTATACTTGCTCGCGTAGCTTTTATCGGTTGGAGGTCAAGATGTCGAAACCCCAAAAGCGGGCCAAGGTTCGCAAATCAATCCCCCGGCGCAAACCGGCCGCCCCGACAAGCGCGGACCTGTCGGCGCACGAGGATCAGGTGGCAGACCTGGCCGCGCGTTTGTTGACGCCAGAGCCCCCGGCGCCAGAAGTCCTGGCAGCCGGCCTGGACGAACTACGCGCGTTCGAGGCCCCGGTGGCCCAGGCCGCGCTGGAGCAACTGGCCCAGGAGGGACAGGCCCTCGCGTTGCCGCTGCTGAACGCGGCTCTGGCTGACGAGGCGCTGGTGGCGAGCGCTGTATTGGCCCTGGCGCGGGTCGCGGACCCGGCGGCCGCGCAATTGCTGGACGAGGTCGCACGTCAACACCCGGACCGGGCCGTGGTCAAGACGGCGCGCAAGTCGCTGTTCGAGCTGCGTCGCGCCGGTATCGCCTGGGAAGCCGCGCCCGACGAGGCCCCGCGCGACGAGTGGCCTCTATACAAGGCCATTGCCAGTCACATCGACGGCACCGGCGTCCGCTCGGTGTGGATCGCCCGGCGCGATATGTTTGGCGGCCTACGCGTGGGCAATTTCGTCCTCAGCGAGACCATTGGGATCAAGGATTGCGACGGCGCCGATGGTTTTGGTCAGGTAGATTTCGACCGCATCATCGAGCGGGGCGCCGAGAGCGACCCGCCGCTCATCTATGCCGAGGTGGGGCTGCCTCACGCGCGTCGGCTCATCGAAGAGGCCCGGGCCATCAACAAGGAATCCGGCGCCCAGTTGCCGTTCGAGTTCTATACCTGGAAAGACCTGCTGGGCGATCCGCAGCCGGACGAAGCAGACCCCACGCAGATTGACGAACTCGCGCCCGAGGCCCTGGGCGAACACCCCGAGTGGCTGGAGCAGGCCCCGGCCTTGCTGGAACTGCCCATTTGCGCGGATTGGGTCCCGGACGAAGAAGACGTGGACCCGTACTTGGGCCGCTATGGCCTCAGCCGGCTGCGCGAGATGGAAGGCGCATTCGAGGGCGTGGCAGACCTGGGGGCCAAGCAGGACGAAGGCATCGTGGTGCGGCGGGCCGTGCGTGAATTGTTCGACGAGGCCAGCGTGCAAATTATGCAACGGCGCCTGGAAGAGACCGCCCTGGTGCTCTGGTTGACGGGCGAACCCGAGGCCGCCCGGTGGGCCGGCGCCACAGCCGTGGCCCTGGCCGAAGACGTACCGCAAGAAGAAATCCCGCTCCTGTACGAACTGGTGCGCCTGGGCCTGGACCGGGCCTTTGCGCTGATGCTCGACGAACTGGGGCCGAGCGGCACCGTGCAAGAACTGCTGGCACGGTCGGCTGAAGCCGGCGTGTTGGTTCCCGGCGAAGAGAGCCTGGCGCCGCCGGCCCCGGTCGCCGCCGAACCGCCCAAGAGCGCCGGCGGGGTCTATTTGCCCAAATGAGGGCGCGCTGACCCGCAACAAGAGTGATGCCACCCTGGCATCGCTTTGTTGTCTCTGGCCCGAGAGGAGTCTCTGTTGAGACGCTATGGCAAGCTGGCCCTCATCGCGCTGATCAGCCTGGTTTTTCTGGCCCTGGCGCTATACAATATCGACCTGGGCGCAGTAGCGCAGGCCCTATCGACGGCCAACTATTGGTTCCTGGTGCCGGCCACGCTGATCACGCTGTTGGGCTATGGCATCCGCACCGTGCGCTGGCAGGCTATTCTCTATCCTTCGCTGGAAGAAGGGCACCGGCCTGGCTTTGTACGTCTATTCCCGGTCCTCGTCATTGGCTTTGCAGCCAACAACGTGTTGCCGTTCCGGGCCGGCGAGTTTGTGCGCGCCTATGTGCTGGGCCGCCGCGAGGGGATCAGCGCCAGCTTGAGCTTTGCCACCATCGTACTGGAGCGCGTGATGGATGGCCTGACGCTCGTGTTCTATTTGCTGGTGGCGGCGCTGCTGGTGCCCCTGCCTGACTGGGGACCGCAAGTGATCTTGGCTGCCATCATCCTGTTTGGTGGAGCCATTGGCGCGCTGGGCCTGTTGCTGTTTCAGGAGCGGCTGGCGTTGCGGTTACTGGACACCGTGCTGCGGCCGGTGCCAGCCGGCGTGCAGGCCCGCGTCCGGGGTCTCACCACGTCGTTCATCGCCGGGCTACGGTCACTGCGGGGCCTGCGAAACCTGCTGGTCATCGCCGGGTTGTCGCTGGCTTCCTGGGCCTGTGAGATCGCCGCGTACACGTGCCTCATTGCCGGGTTTGACTTGCCCCTCAACGACCTGCTGCGGCTGGCGGCCGGCACCCTCACGATGGTGGTGGTCAACCTGGGCAACCTCATCCCGGCCGCGCCGGGTTATGTGGGCACCTTTGAAGCCGCCGGCCGATTGGCAATGAGCGCGTTCCCGGCCGTGGCCCCCGAGGCCGGGCTGGGGGTGATCCTGGTGAGCCATGCCATGCAATACATCCTCATCACAGCCCTGGGGTTTGTCTTTTTGTGGCAGATGGGCCTGAGCCTGGGGCAGTTGCAGCAGGCGCGTGAGCAAGGCACCGAGGCCATCGATGTGGCTGTGGAAGCCGAGGCAGAGGGGGGGACAGCATGAACATTGGCATCGTGGGCGGCGGCATCGCCGGACTGACGGCGGCGTATCGCCTGGGCCACGCGCAGCGTCCTGGGGAAGCCGGGCACACCGTCACCGTGTACGAGGCCGGTCCCGAGATCGGTGGGCAGGCCCGCACGTTCCCCATCGCCGGGACCCGGCTGGAGATCTTTTACCACCACCTCTTTGCCGGCGACCGCGATATCCTGGACCTCGTCGCCGACCTGGGGCTGACCGACCAGATGGACTGGATCGAGTCGCGCCAGGGCTTTTTCCACGGCGGGACCATCTATGACTTTGGCACGCCGGTCTCCCTGCTCAAATTCAAGCCCCTGAACGTGTTCGATCGTTTCCGGGCCGGGTTGATGCTCCTGTTCCTGATGAAATACCGCAACTGGCAGGCGCTAGAGCCGGTCACGGCCGTGGACTGGGTGCGCCGGTGGGGCGGGCCGGGTGCGTACAATGTCATCTTTGGCCCGCTGCTGCGCGGCAAGTTTGGCTCCAGCGCGGACCAGGTGACCATGACCTGGCTGTGGGGCAAGATTCACCTGCGCGGGGCCAGCCGCAGCGAGGGTATGCAAAAGGAAAGCCTGGGCTATATGCGTGGCAGCTTTCAGGTGCTGCTGGACGCGCTGGGCGCCGCCATCCAGGCGCAGGGTGGCACGATCCATGTGTCCACGCCCGTTGAGCGAATCGTGGTTCAGGATGGACGAGCTACCGGCATCCAGCACGGGGCACGGCTCACGCAGCACGATGCCGTCATCGCCACCGTGCCATCGGCGGCGTTTCTGCGCATGACTCCAGACCTGCCGGATGCCTATGCCGACAACCTGCGCTGGATGCGCTATCAACGTGCCCTGTGCCTGGTGCTGCAACTGCCCCGGCCCCTGAGCCACATCTACTGGATGAACATCAGCGCGCCGGACATTCCCTTTGTCGGCGTCATCGAGCAGACCAACTATATCCCGCCAGAGACCTATGCCGGCAAGCACATCGTCTATGTGACGAATTACGTGGCGCCGGACAGCGACCTCTATCGCATGAACAAAGAAGAGTTGTTCGCCCACTATTTGCCGCACCTGCGCAAGATCAATCCCCAATTCGCCGCCGATTGGGTGGAGGCAAGCTGGCTGTTCCGCGACGAGGCCGGGCAGCCCATTGTCACCTGCGACTATCGGGCACACATCCCGGACCACGTGACGCCCATCGCGGGCCTGTACCTGGCGAACACGACCCAGATCTACCCGGAGGACCGGGGGATGAACTACAGCGTCCGGCTGGGGAATACCATCGCGGATATTGTGAAGCGTGACGAATAACGAGTAATGCGTAACGAGTAGCCATTACTCGTTATTTGTTACTCACTAATCATCAGACAAGAGGAGAAGACCGTGAGCAAAGAAATCTGTGTCATCGGCGTGGGCTATGTCGGGTTGGTCACCGGGGCCGGCTTTGCCGACCTGGGCAACAATGTGGTATGCCTGAACCGCAGCCAACTCAAGTGCGACAATCTCAAACAGGGCATCATCCCCATCTATGAGCCAGGTCTGGAAGAGATCGTGCGGCGCAACATTGACGCCGGGCGACTCCACTTTACCACTGACTATGCCGAGGCCATGAAGGACGCCGACCTGGTGTTCGTCGCCGTGGGCACGCCCACCGGCACCGAGGGCGAGGCCGATCTGGCCTACGTGCAAGAGTCCGTGGAAGGCGTGGCCGATGTGATGACCCGGCCCGTCGTCATCATCAACAAGAGCACCGTGCCCATCGGCACCGGCGACTGGGTGGCCAAGATCGTGAGCCGGCGCACCGACATTGCCTTCTCCGTGGTCTCGAACCCAGAGTTCCTGCGCGAAGGCTCTTCCGTGTACGACTTTTACAACCCGGACCGGGTGGTGCTGGGTTCCACCAACCCCGAGGCCGCCGAGGCCGTGGCCGACGTCTATCGTCCACTGAACTGCCCCATCCTCATCACGGACCTGCGCACCGCCGAGATGATCAAGTATGCCTCCAACGCCTTTCTCGCCACGCGCATCTCGTTCATCAACGAAATGTCGGCCATCTGCGAAGAATTGGGCGCCGACGTGACCGTGGTCGCCAGGGGCATGGGGATGGACAAGCGCATCGGCCTGCATTTCCTGAACGCCGGCGTGGGTTGGGGCGGTTCCTGCTTTCCCAAGGACGTCAAGGCCTTGGAGTACATGGCTTCGGTGCACGGCTGCCATCCGCAGCTTCTCCGCGCCGTCATGGACATCAACCGCGACCAGCGCCGCCAGGTGTTGCTGAAACTGCGCGCCATCCTGGGTGACCTGGACGAAAAGGTCATCGGCATCCTGGGCCTGTCTTTCAAGCCCAACACCGATGATATGCGCGACGCGCCGTCCATCGACATCATCCACCTGCTGCAACTGGAAGGCGTCGAGGTTCGAGCCTACGACCCGGTGGCAATCGACAACGCCCGGCGGCTGCTTTCCAACGTCACGTTCTGTGAAAACCCGTACCAGGTGGCGGAAGGCGCAGACGCTATAGTGCTCATCACCGAGTGGAACGAGTTCAAGCAGTTGGACATGGACCGCATCAAGGCTGCCATGCGTGGGCCGGTGCTCATCGACGGGCGCAACATCTACGAGCCGGCGCAGATGCGGGCCAAAGGCTTTACCTATCGCGGCATCGGCCGGGGCTATAACGGTTCCAGCAACAACCAGGAGTAGTCGTAGGGCAAATTGCCAATTTGCCCTACGCATGAGGCGAATATGCTCTGTGTCGGCGTCGATCTGCTCTCCATGCCCCGGTTCCGCGCGGTCCTGGATCACCACGGCGACCGGTTCAAGGCGCGCATCTATACCCCGCTGGAGCTGGGGCTCTGCCGGGACCGCGTGCCCGAGTTGGCCGCGCGTTTTGCCGCCAAAGAGGCTGTCTCCAAGGCCCTGGGTGTGGGTATTTTTGCCCGGGGCGGCATCGGCTGGCGCGATGTCGAAGTGCTCTCGGACCGCCGTGGTCGGCCCCTCGTTTACCTGCACGGCATCGCCCACATCCGGGCCGACGAGTTGCAGCTAACCGAGTGGGCCATCAGCCTGTCCCACGAGCACGACATGGTGGTGGCCCTGGTCGTCGCCAGCGGGCCGGGGATCGCAGAACCTTTCGATCCGGAAGCCTGGCGCGAAGAACTGGCCCAATGGCTGAAAGCTGACCGCTGAAAGCTAGGAAAAGGGCATGGGGGAATCTTCCAGCCCCGGCTCTTTGGGCCGGGGCGGTCAGTGGAGGAACGAAAATCATGAAAATCGTCACTGCCGCCGAGATGAAGGCCATCGAGCAAGCCGCCGACACCGGCGGCCTATCGTATGACGCGATGATGGAGCACGCCGGCCGGGCCGTGGCCGACGAGGCGCTGCGCGTGCTCGGCGAAAAGGCCGCGCGCCGGGTCCTGATCCTGGTAGGGCCGGGCAACAACGGCGGCGACGGACTGGTGGCGGCCCGGCACCTGCACGACGCCGGCGCGTCGGTGAGCCTCTATGTCTGGAAGCGCAAGCTGGACGATGACGCCAACTATCAGCAAACGCAAGAGCGTCGCGTGCCCACGGCCTTTGCCGCCGCCGACGGAGGATTCTCGGCCCTGCGTGCCACCCTGAACGAAACGGACGTGGTGGTCGATGCGCTGTTGGGCACCGGCGTGGCGCGCCCCATCGAAGGCCAGTTGCAAGACCTGCTGGCCGAGGTGCGCGACCATCGCCCGGCCCTGCTGCTGGCCGTAGACCTGCCCACCGGCCTGAACCCGGATACCGGCGCGTTGGACCCGGCTGCCGTTCCCGCTGACGTCACCGTCACGTTTGCCCTGCCCAAGCGCGGGTTTTACCAGCCCCCCGGCGCCGGGGCCGTGGGCCGCGTAGTCGTGGCGGATATTGGCGTCCCGCCGGACCTGGCTCCTATCGGCGATGTGCCCGTGGCACTCATAACCGACGCGGTCGTGCGCCCGCTCCTGCCGACCCGGTCAGCCTATGCCCACAAGAACACCTTTGGCCGCGCCCTGGTGTTGGCCGGGTCGGTCAACTATCCGGGGGCCGCGTACCTGGCGGCGACGGCAGCGGCGCGGGTGGGGGCTGGGCTGGTGACGCTGGGCACGGCACGCAGCCTGTATCCGGCCGTCACCGGGGCCATCCACGCCATCACCTACTTGCCACTCCCGGAAGACCTGGGCGCCATCCGACCTGACGCCCTCAAGCTCGTAGGCGAGTGGCTGCCGCGCTACCAGGCGCTGCTGGTGGGGCCGGGATTGGGCACCTATCCCGGTACGTTCGAGTTTGTACAGCACTTGATGGGTGTGGACGGGTCCCGGTCCCAACGCCGACATATCGGGTTTGCGCTTGATGACGCCTCAACCCCCGAGCATTTGACCCTTGACCTGCCCCCCACCGTGGTGGACGCCGACGGGTTGAACGCTCTGGCTGCTGTCGAGGGCTGGCCGGCCCGGGTGAACCGCAAGTGCCGGCTCGTGCTCACGCCCCACGCCGGCGAAATGGCCCGGCTCACCGGCCTCGACGCCCCGGCCATCGAGGCCGACCGCATCGAGACGGCCCGGCGCCATGCCGCCGAATGGGGGCAGGTGGTGGTGCTCAAGGGGGCGCACACCGTGGTGGCCGCGCCAGATGGCCGCGCGATGGTCAGCCCCTTTGCCAACCCGGCTCTGGCCACGGCCGGCACCGGCGACGTGCTGGCCGGCGCCATCGTAGGGCTGCTGGCTCAGGGCCTCGCGCCGTTCGATGCGGCGGTGTGCGGCGTCTACCTGCACGCCCGGGCCGGCGAACTCGTGCGCGACGAACTGGGCGCGGCCGGCGCCGTGGCTGACGATCTGCTGCCGCGCCTGCCGCTGGCGATTCGCGAGCGGTAACGCACCAGGAGGGCTTCATGGACCGGCAAACCATCCACCTCACGGTCAACGGCACCCCGCGCCAGGTCGAAATCGAGCCGCGCACCATGCTGCTGGACGTGCTCCGCGAGGACCTGGGCCTCACCGGCACCAAGAACGGCTGCGGTCAGGGGCACTGTGGGGCCTGCACGGTCATCATGAACGGCAAGGCCGTGCGGTCGTGTGTGACGCTGGCCCGTCGCGCTGACGGGGCCGCGATCGAGACCATCGAGGGGCTGGCCCAGGATGGCGAGCTGCACCCGCTCCAACGCGCCTTTGTGGATCAGGGCGCGGTGCAGTGTGGGTTCTGTACGCCGGGGATGATCATGGCTGCCAAGGCCCTGCTGGATGCCAACCCCACTCCCACCGAGGCCGACATCGAGCAGGCGCTCAAGCGCAACCTGTGTCGTTGCACCGGCTATGCCAAGATCGTGGAGGCCATCCAGGTGGCAGCCGGGCAACGTTCGGCCCCTGAGGCAGCGCCCGACGGCCGGCAATCGGCAGTCGTGGGGCAGCGCATGCCCCGGCCCGACGCCGTTGCCAAGGTCACCGGCGCGGCCATCTTTGCCGCCGATTACCGCTTTCCCGACATGCTATATGCCCGAGTGCTACGCAGTGCCCATCCCCACGCCCGCGTATTGGGCATCGACACGAGCCTGGCTGGCACAGCCCCCGGCGTGGTGGCCGTTCTCACCGCTGTCGACGTGCCCGGCCGTCCGAACCACGGCGTGTCGCGCCACGACTGGCCGGTGCTGGTGGCCGTGGGCGGCGTCGTGCGCTACCGGGGCGATGCACTGGCCGTCGTGGTGGCCGAAACCGAGGCCCAGGCCGAGGCTGCACTGGAGCACATCGCCGTCGAGTACGAGCCGCTGCCGGCCATCCTGTCCTCGGAAGAGGCGCGCCGGCCCGACGCGCCGCACCTGCACCCAGGCGGCAATCTCCTCAAGCATACCCACGTGGAGCGCGGCGATGTGGACGCTGCTTTCAAGCAGGCCGACGTGGTCATCGAGCAGGTGTATCACACGCCGGCCACCGACCACGCCTTCCTGGAGCCAGAAGCGGCCGTGGCCGTTCCCACCGCTGGTGGTGTGACGGTCTATGCCGGGTCGCAGATCCCCTTCAAGGACCAGGCCCAGATCGCGGCCAGCCTGGCACTGCCGTTGGAGAAGGTGCGCGTGGTGCATCCGGCCGTGGGCGGCGCCTTTGGCGGCAAAGAAGACATCTCGGGGCAGATTCACGCAGCGCTGGCGGCCGTGGTCACTGGTCGGCCGGTCAAGCTGGTCTATACGCGGTCGGACTCGCTGCGCTATCATCCCAAACGCCACGCCACCACCATTCATTACAAGACCGGCGCCACCCGCGATGGCAAGCTGGTTGCCGTCGCGGTGGAGATACTGGGCGACACCGGGGCCTATGCGTCCCTGGGCGAGTTTGTGATGGCTCGCACGGCCACCCATGCCGCCGGTCCCTACGACGTGCCCAATGTCCGCCTCGATTCCTACGCGCTGTTCACCAACAACCCCCCGGCCGGGGCGCTGCGCGGATTTGGCGTGCCCCAGTCCTGCTTTGCCTGTGAGACCCAGATGGACATGCTGGCCGAGCGCCTGGGCCTTGATCCGCTGGAGTTGCGCCGGCGCAACTCCGTCCGGGTGGGGTCTACGTTGCCCACCGGCCAGGTGCTGCGCGAGAGCGTGGGCCTGCTGGAAACCATCGAGCGGGTGGAACAGGCCATGCGGGCTGCGCCGGTTGACGACCGGCCTGCCGACCCCACCAGGCGCCGGGGCTGGGGCGTGGCTTGCGCCTTCAAGAACGTGGGCCTGGGCGGGCCGCTACCCGACTCGGCCGGGGCCGACGTAGAACTGACCCTTCGACTAGGCTC
>JAHJIN010000224.1 GCA_018823415.1 Chloroflexota bacterium
GCAAGTCACAATCGCTGGTGACCGGCCCGCCGGTGTCCTGGAGCCGGCCCTGGTAGGTGAAGGCGGTGCCCACGCTGGCCTGGGACACGTCGCCGCCCTGCGGCCCCGGCCCTTGCGCCAGGACCAGTCCCGTGGCTGGGGCCAGCAACAGCCCCAGGATCAGTACCCCGATGAGTAGTCGTCGTTGCCCTTGCATTGCCTTCCCTCCTCGTATGTTATGATTGCTCAAGGGGGACAACAGTCCCCGCTCCAGGTGGCGGACGCTCCGCAGCCTCCGCCATGCAGGTCTCGGTTTCCTACCCTCCTTCCGGCTTGGTGTTGGCCTGGTTCTTGCTTTCATGGTAGCACGACGGCCGGGCCGGCGGAACGGGCGGATGACCGGTTGCGGTCTGGCAATTCAACCAGGATTCTCGTGGGGCGGCCTCGGGCTATCGCACCAGGCGCTATGGTATGCGAAGCTCACCACCGACTCAAGCTCGCCAGGCGGCGGCACCAGGCAGCGTGCTCCGGGTCGTTGGCGAGCGCCCGCGCGGCGGCCGCACTGGCGTAACGGGTGATGTCCACAAACGTCTGACGGATCGCAGCGCTTGTGTGTCGTTGACCGGCACCGCCGGGCTGACTGGTGCCACAAGCGTCACTGCTGGCCCCGTGACTGATGGGTTCGAAGCAGAGCCCTGAGCCTATCTGGTGAGGAAGCCTGGTCACTGCGATTCACTGTGCGTCTCTGACGGCGATAGGCACATAGATCAAGTGGTCAAGAGTGCTGGGGTCGTAGAGGGTGAATGTTGCGCTGGTGGCATAGACAATGGCGGGGTTGGCAGTATCGGCCACGCGCACCTGGATGGCGGTGGTGGTGAAGGATGGCGTGGTCCAGTCATAGCTGCCCGTGTTGACGGTGTCCATGGTGATGTCGTGGCTGGTGGCAAAGCCATCGGTGGAGTAGGCCAGGTTGACCTGGGGCACGGTGCCGGTGGTGGTCCAGCGGATCTGCTGCGGGCTGTTGATCGGCCAGGCCGTGCCGCCGGTGGGCACGGTGAAGGTCAGGGCGGGCGTGGCGCCGGACTGCCAGCGATTGTAGTAGACGTTGAGCAGGGGCGCGAACTCGTCCCGGGCCTTTTGGTTGCCGGCGGCGCTGGGATGGTCGCCGTCGGGGCCGGGGTAATATAGCGTGCCGTCTCCATTACTGGTGACGTATTGGATGCTGCCGTTGTAGACCCGGTGATGGTTGTCCGGGTGGGACAGGACATTGTAAAAGTCAAAGACGGCCACGTTGTGGTGAGCGTAGCTGACCAGCCAATCATTGACGAGCCAGGTGTTAAAGGCCCGAGCGTTGGCGGCGTAGGTGCTATCCGTCAGCGGCGGCGCGGTGATGACGATAAAGAGCCGGTCCTGGCGCGTGGCAAAGTAGGCGAGCAGGTCGTTATAGATGCCCTTGGCGTTGCCCACCGTGTGGTGCTCGGACCAGCAATCCTGGCCGCGCAAAGGATTGGCGCCGGTCGTGGGCGGGTCGCCCGGGTGGCCCTGCAAGCTCGAGTTGGGAAAGCAAGACTTGAACATGACGATCTCGTTCTGGCCGCTGGGGTCGGTGTCCAGGCGCGAGTACCAGGAGTGCTGATCGTACTCGGTGTAGAGGGCGCTCAGGTACGTGTTGCGGTGGGGGCCAACAAACCAGTTGTACCAGTGACCGATGTCCGTATGGTCACCGATATTCTCGTAACCGAGGTCGGCGTCCGGCGGCCCCCAGCCATAGTTGGTGTCGCTGACAAAGTAGTTGTTGTCGCGCAAGGCCACGCCCAGACCGCCAGAATAGGCGTCGGTGCCCACGTCGGCCAGCCAGTTTTCGCCGCTGGAGTGGTGGATGAAGATGAGTTTGGCTGGGCTAGTCGGGGGGTTGGGGTTGATGGCCTGGGTCGAACTCGCCGCACCAGGGATGGCCAAGGATAGCTCTCCGGCTACGCTCAGGACGAGCAAGGCCATGCCGAGCAGGGTCACAATGGGTCGGGAATGGTGATACGAGTTCATGGAATTCCTCCTCGCGTGTATGCCCGGGGATGATAGACCGAGATCGCACGCCAGACCTCTGCGGCCCCGGGGGGAAACCGCGGAGGTCTGGACTCCTTACAAGTGGGACGCACACTTGCTTCGTTCCCTTTCACTATCCGTGGTCACGCAACACCAGCGGTAAATAGATGCGGTACTCTACGATGCCGTACCAGTAGCCCAGCCCGGCGCCATAGTTGGTGCTGGCGGAAGCTCCAATGGCCGATTGGCCGACGGTAAAATTGACGGCGTAATTGGTGGAA
>JAHJIN010000028.1 GCA_018823415.1 Chloroflexota bacterium
GCTACTCATGGCACTGCTGTGGGAGACGCTGGCGACGCGCGAGGTGCGCTTGCTCCAGCTTTCCATGCAGCGGCGCTTTGCCATCGACCCGGGGTGCGCCTGGGTGAACTATGTCCGATGTCACGACGACATCGGCTGGACGTTCTCCGACGAGGACGCCTGGCAGTTGGGGATCAAGGGTTTTGACCACCGCCAGTTCCTCAACGCCTTTTACACCGGCCAGTTCGAGGGCAGCTTTGCCCGGGGCCTGCCGTTCCAGTACAACCCCGCCACGCGGGACATGCGCATCTCGGGCACGTGCGCGTCGCTGGCCGGGCTGGAGCAGGCCCTCGACGCCGGCGACGAGACCGGGGTCGAGCACGCCATCCGGCGCATCCTGCTCATCCACGGCGTCATCCTGTCCATCGGCGGCATTCCACTCATCTACCTGGGCGACGAGGTGGGCACCCTCAACGATTACGGCTATCGCGACGACCCGGCCCACGCCGACGACAGCCGGTGGGTCCATCGACCGGTTGCCGATTGGGGCCGCTTCGCCCGGCGCCACGACGAAAACACCGTCGAGGGGCGCACCTATACCGGCCTGCGCCGGCTCATCGACCTGCGCCAGGCCAACCCGGCCCTGGGCGGCGGCGAAACCCAGATCGTGGATACCGGCAATCCTCACGTGTTCGGCTATGTGCGGCGGTACGAGGGTCAGCGTGTGCTGGCGCTCGCCAGTTTTTCCGAGCACGAGCAGCGCATCGGCGCCAGCGTGTTGCGGCTTCCCGGCCTGAGTGACGATTTCACCGACCTGGTGACCGGCCAATCGTTCACGCCCGACGATGACCTGGTACTGGAACCCTACCGTTTCGTTTGGTTAGTGGCGGCATGAGCAAATCTCAAATCTCAAATCCTAATCTCCAAGTGGTGGCTCTGGGCGAATTGCTCATCGATTTTGTGTCCACCGAATCCGGCGTTTCCCTCATCGAGGCGCCGGCGTTCCAAAAGGCCCCCGGCGGCGCGCCGGCCAACGTGGCCGTGGGCCTGGCCCGGCTGGGCGTGTCCAGCGGTTTCATCGGCAAGGTGGGCGACGACGATTTTGGCCGTTTTCTGGCCCAAACTTTGGCCGAAAACGGCGTGGACACCCGGGGCCTGTGCCGCGCAGCGTCCGACGAGGCGCGCACCATGCTGGCCTTTGTATCGCTGCGGGCCGACGGCGAGCGGGATTTCATGTTCTATCGCCATCCCAGCGCGGATATGCTGCTGCGCCCGGCCGACATTGACCCGGCCTACATCGGCGCGGCCCGGCTGCTGCACTATGGCTCCATCAGCCTCATCGGCGAGCCCAGCCGCAGCGCCACCTTGACAGCGGTGGACATCGCGCGGCAACACAACCTGATCATCTCCTACGACCCCAACCTGCGGCTGGCCTTGTGGCCGTCGGCAGACGAGGCGCTTGAGGGGATGCTGGAGGGCTGGCGGTTCGCCCACGTGGCCAAGGTGAGCCGTGAAGAGTTGACGTTCCTGAGTGGCGAGGCAGACCTGGAGGCTGGTATCAGGCACCTGTGGCACGACCGGCTGCGCCTGCTGGTCATCACGGAGGGGCCGGATGGCTGCCGGTACGCCACCGAGGAGGCCCGAGGCCATGTGCCCGGCTATCGCGTGACGCCGGTGGATACCACCGGCGCCGGCGATGGCTTTGTGGCCGGCCTGCTCGCCGGGCTCCTGGAGAATGAGCAAGCGTGGGAGAGCATCCCGACGCTGGAGCGCGTGCTGCGGCTGGCCAACGCCGTGGGCGCACTCACCACCACCCGGCGGGGGGCCATCCCGGCGCTGCCCACCAGGGAGCAGGTGATTGCCTTCATGGACGGTGCTTGACTCATGGTGAATCACCACGTCTACGGCCCGCGTTTCAGGCTCCTGTCGTCATGTGGACGCAGGGGCCTCATTGCCGGCCCGGAGGCCTGTCATGTCCCGACCTAATCCGGCGCAGCGGCCGCATCCGGCCGCCACATTTCGTGCCCTGCGCCATCGCAACTTTCGCCTGTTCTTCTTTGGGCAACTCGTCTCGCTGGTGGGCACCTGGATGCAGACCATCGCCCAGCAATGGCTGGTCTATCGGCTCACCGGCTCGGCCACCATGCTGGGCCTGGTGAGCCTGGCCGGCCTGATCCCGCTGGTGCCCATGTCGCTGTGGGGCGGCTCGCTGGCCGATCGCTTTGCCAAGCGCCGCATCGTGCTGGTGGCGCAAACCGTCATGATGCTGCTGGCCTTTGTCCTGGCTGCGTTGACGTGGACCGGCACGGTGGAGGTGTGGCACGTGCTGGTGCTGGCCGTGGCGCTGGGTGCCGCTAACGCGGTCGACATCCCGGCGCGCCAGGCATTCATCGTGGAGATGGTGGAGGGCAAACAAGACCTGACCAGCGCCATTGGCCTGAACTCGACCATCTTTAACGCGGCGCGGGCCGTGGGGCCGGCCGTGGCCGGTATCGCTGTAGCGACCACCGGCGAGGCCGGCGCGTTTTTCATCAACGGCGTCACCTTTTTGGCCGTGATCGCCAGCCTGTTCCTGATGCGCGACCTGCCAGAAAACCCGCCGCCGACGCGCACCGTGCGGCTGGGCGCGCATTTGGGTGAGGCCGTAGGCTATGTGCGGAGCCAACAAGCCGTGCTGGTGCTGCTCAGCCTGGTGGCCGTTTCGGCGTTCCTGTCGATGCCCTACACGACGCTACTGCCGGTCTTTGCCCAGGACGTGCTGCGAGAGAGCGCCCAGCCGCTCATCGATTTCTTGAGCACCAGCGGTTGGTTTACGTTCCAGGACCCCGATGCGCTGATCTATGGGCTGCTCATGGCGGCCACCGGCGTGGGAGCCGTGGTGGGGGCGCTAGCGGTGGCCTCGCTGCCGGCCAACGCCCGGCGCGGCCGCTGGCTGACTCTGTGCAACCTGGGCTTTCCGGCTCTGGTGGTGGGCGTCGCCCTGAGCCAGTCCTTTGCTCTGACGCTGGTCCTGCTGGTGGGCGTGACCTATGTGACCCAGAACGCCCTGGCAAATACAATGATCCAGCTTGCCGTGCCCGATGCGCTGCGCGGGCGCGTGATGAGCTTTTACTCGCTCACGTTCCAGTTCATGATGCGACTGGGCGGCATGCAGGCCGGCGTCATGGGCGATGCGGTGGGCGCGCCGCTGACCGTGGGGCTGGGCGCGGCCCTGTGCCTGGCCTATGGCGCGTTTGTGGCCTGGCGCTATCCCCACGTGCGCAACATGGCCTAGCGTCCGCGTGAGAACCACAGAAAAGCCGCCCTGGGAATCCCGGGGCGGCTTGCGATAAAAGTGCCAGGCAATGGTATCAGTTGGGCGTGACCGCCCTCTACACGATGCCCATTGCCAGGCCCAGCATGCCCAACAAAATGCCGGTCGCGATACTGATCAAGAACGCGATCACCACATAGATGATCCAGCCGATGACGACAGAGACGATGGTCTTGATCCAATCCAGGTCCAGAGCTGCCTTCACCCCGATGAGCGCGGCCAGCAAGTACAGGATCCAGGCGATAAAGGCGATGGGGGCCACGATGCAGATCAGAGCGGGGACGAGTAGGCCCAGGATGGCTAAAAGGCCGACGATGTTCCATACATAGGCCAGGCCCAGAACCCGCACCATCTCTGAGAAATTGGTTTTGGCCTGGAAGAGCAGCTTCCCGACCCAGCTGATGGCGAACGCCATGATGGCGAACGCGATGACATCCGAGATGGTCCCCAGGACGATGCCGACCAGTGCGGCGGTCCAGTTTATGTCTCCACCAGCAGCAGTGGCATTGACGGCAGCGGTGCCGAGTTGCCCCCCGAGTCGATTGAGGAATGCGATCACGATCACCAGAACCCAGGCCATGGTGGTGAATCCGGCGTCCCTTTCCACTTCTTCGTACACGCCTTTGCGGAACAAGAATGCGCCAATGATACGATTGAGCATAACGCTTCCTCCTCATGATGGAAATGCGGTTGGTGTGCTCTCTCAACGCGGACGAACCTGGCGAAATCGAACGGTTGTTATCCCGGCGCATCCCCCCTTTCCTAAAGAGTGTCGTGCTCGCTCCTGGTAGTCAGCGACGTATCGGAGCAAAAGTACCACTATCAGTATAGTGGAACCCGGCGTGAAAGTCAATGCTTTTGTCGAGTGCTCGAGTGCGGTGAAAAACACGTGTGAACGCTGCGAGCTGTCTTTTTGTCATTGACAGACCGGGACTCCTGTGCTATCCTACACCCCCACAGCAGGAGGCAAACCATGAGTGATGCGTGGATCATCCATCCCATCGGTTGGGTCCACAACGATGTGCCCGGTCTGGACGCGCACTGGGAAGACGTTACATCCCAGATCGTCTTGGACGAGGCGTGGGCGCCGGCCCTGGATGGTCTGGACGAGTTTAGCCACATCATTGTGCTGACGTGGCTGCACGAGCAGCCGCCGCGCACACCCGATGAGCCGCACACGCACCCGCAGGGCCGGTTAGACCTGCCGGCCGTGGGCCTGTTTGCTACGCGTACCCCACGCCGGCCCAATCCCATTGGCATGACGGTGGTGCCTTTGCTGGCCCGCACCGGGCATGTGCTCACGGTGCAGGGGCTAGACATGGCCGATGGCACGCCGGTCCTGGACCTCAAGCCCTATCTGGCACGCGGCGACCGCATCAACCAGCCGCGCATGGCCGACTGGACGCGTCAGCTCTGGGCGGAGGCGGACCAGGACCATGCGTAGGCCAACCGAGACCGGTGGCGTCATTGTCCGCATCGAGCCGGGCAGCCTGGCCGACGAGTTGGACCTGCGCCCGGGCGACATCTTGCTCCAGGTCAATGACCGGCCGGTCCGCGATGTGCTGGACGTCCAGTTCTATGCTGCCGAAGATACGGCCACATTGCTGGTCCGGCGCGACGACGAGGACACTTATTACGAGGTGGACAAGGAGCCCGATGAGCCGCTGGGCCTCGAGTTTACCGAGCCGGTGTTTGATGGCGTGCGCCGGTGTGCCAATGCTTGCTCGTTTTGCTTTGTGGACCAGATGCCCCCGGGCTTGCGGCCCTCGCTCTATGTCAAGGACGATGACCTGCGGTACTCGTTCCTGTACGGGAACTTCCTAACTCTGACCAATTTCACGCCCGGCGACTGGGATCGCCTGGCCGAGCAGCGCCTTTCGCCGCTGTATGTATCGGTGCACACCACCGACCCAGAGCAGCGCGCCGGCCTGTTCCGTAATCCCCGGGCTGCTGCTATCATGGACGATCTGCGTCGATTGGGGAACCTGGGTATCCAGGTCCACGCCCAGATCGTGATCAGCCCGGGCGTCAATGATGGCCCGTACCTGGACCGCACGCTGGATGACCTGGCGGCCCTTTATCCCACGGTCCAGTCGGTGGCTGTGGTGCCGGTGGGCCTCACACGCTATCACCAGGGTGATGCGCGGCCGGTCACGCCGGCCGAGGCCCGGTCGTTGGTACGCACGATAGAACGCTGGCACCGCCGCTGTCGCGCCGAATGGGGTGTGGGCTGGGCCTATGCGTCTGACGAGCTATATCTGCTGGCCGGTCGCCGGATTCCAGCCCGGCGCCGCTACGACGGCTTTCCCCAACTGGAAAACGGCGTTGGCCTGACTCGCCTCCTTCTCGATGACGCGAAGCAAATCCTCAATCCCCAATCCAAAATCTCAAATCTGCAATTGGTGTGCGGTACTCTTGTCGCCCCCACGCTTCAACGGCTGGTAGACAAGCTCGGCGCGCCCTGGACCGTGGTGCCAGTGGTCAATCGCTTCTTTGGCTCCACCGTCACCGTATCCGGCCTGCTCACTGCCGCCGACGTGTTGGACGCGCTGGCCGATGTCCCGCCGGGTGCTGTGGTCGTGTTGCCCCGGGCCATGTTTGCCGTCCGCAATGGCGGCCGCAATGGCGGCGGAGAACGCACCCTGGACGACGTGACCCTGGCCGACCTGGAGGTGCGCCTGGGCCGGCCCATCGTGGTGGCCGAAACCTTGAGTCAGGTCGTGCGCAGTCTATCAGCCGAGCCTCACCCCGGGTGCTGAACTATTTCTGTTGCATAACAGCCGTATCTGGTGTGTTCAGGCTGTATGAAGGCTTGCGTTCCGGGAAGAGTATGCTATAATAGAAATTGGGACCTATCATTTGGAACGCTCAGACAATGATCGGCTTCCCTGATCTAGGAGGAATATCGTCCATGAAGGGTAAAGCATTTTGGATCCTGTTTGCCATTGCGATGGCGCTGGGGCTGCTGGTGTTCAGCGGTTGCGATATGCTGGGCGGCAACCCCGAGCCAACGTCTACGCCTACCAAGACCGCCTGGGTCATGGTGGTCACGGCCACGTTCACACCGCCGCCCACACCCCCGCCTGTGCCGACACTGGAGCCATCGCCCACGCCTGAGCCTAGCCCTACGCCCGAGCCCAGCGCCACGCCCAAGCCCACGGTCAAGCCCGCGCCCAAGCCAACCAAGAAGCCCCAGCCCACGGCGGCACCGCCGCCCACCGCTGCCCCCACCTGGCAGTATCGCGGTGCGGTGGTCAAGTGGGACCCCAACTGCGGGACCATCGGCATCATCGGCCACGTGACCAATATGGACGGCAGCGCACGTCGGTTCGTGGTGATCAAGATCTGTTCGGATGGTGGTGATTGGTGTACCAGAACTCGCCAAGAGGGAGGCGAACTCCCGTTCACAGGCAAACGTCAGGAGGACCCTGGCTGGTACGATTGCTTGCTGGGCGACGACAAGTTAGCCATCGAGACAAAGGCGAGTCCCCGGTGGTACTATGCTGTCGTCGTTGATAGTCAGGAGCATCCCGAGAGCGAGCTCTCGGAGCGCGTGCGCGTCGGGCCGTTCTCGTGTGAGACGAACGGCTGGGCCTACGTGGATTGGCAGCGCCTCATCCCGTAGCCGCGTAATCAGATTGCAAGACGAATAGAAGCGTGAAAACCAAGATCGCTGTGGTCATCTTTTCTGTGCTGGTGCTGGGGGCAGTTGGGCTGCTCATGCTGATGGAAGAGCGTGACTTTCGCCTGGTGGCGTTGGCGCCCACGGCTACGCGTACCCCCACCAAGACACCTCGTCTCACACGGACGCTGGTGCCCACGCTCACGCCCCAGTCCCAACCCACGCGCACGCCATCACCGCCCACGGCTACGCCCATGCCCACGGCTCCCCCCATCAGTCAGCCCACGATGGCCGTGTCCACAGCGTTCACGCCGCCGCCGTTGTCGCCTACTGCTGCGGCACCGCCGCCCACGGCCCGGCCCACGACCCGGCCTCAACCCAAACCCACCGCCAAACCCACGCCCACCATGGCGCCCCTGATCCAGTTTGTGGGCAACGACGACGACAAATCGTTGTGGCTCTCGACCTATTCGCCCAACTGTGGGTCTATGGGCATTGGCAAGCGGTTCAGCAAGGTCATCGATGCCCAGGGCAAGCCGGTGGCCGGCGTGGTGATCAAGCTCTGGTGGCCAGACGCCAACCCCGACGAGTATATCTATAGCAACCCTACGGGCAATGACGGCGCGTTCGAGATTTCGCTGGGGGTGCCCCGCGATTTTACGGCCTACGTGACGGTGCATTCGCACTGGGGAAACCTGGCGGAAAGCTCGGACGTGCTAACTATTCACTTTCAGGGGGCCAATGGCAAAGACTGCCTGACCCCGGCCGATGGCGGCACTGGCCTGGGCCACCAATGGGCCGTGGTGGTCTTTAAGAAGCTA
>JAHJIN010000225.1 GCA_018823415.1 Chloroflexota bacterium
CCTCGCCGAACGTTTCGGCGACGCGGCCCTCGCAGAGCGCACGCTGCCCTTCCGCGAGGTGGAGACGGCGTTGGCGTTACGGTTTATGCGCCGGCTCCCGGGTGCCCGTAGTGCACCCGCCGGGCTAGAACTGCACATCCCGGATGTGCCGAGAGGTAAGGGAGGCGCCTGCGGGCCGCCCCTGACAGTCAATCAGCCCGGTTAACACCCGTGCATGGCATAAATGTCCATAAAGCGGGTAACTATTCGAGCGGATCAAGGACCTCATCACCATCTGATTGCAGGACGGATCGACAGTCCGTCTTACCTCCGGAGACGCAATGGCAATACAACGGATCGTGCTGGCAGATGAACCGCTGCTGCGCGAGAAATCCAAAAAGGTCCGGCGCATCACGGACGACGTGCAGCGCCTCGTCGACGACATGGTGGAAACCATGCGCGACGCGCCTGGCGTGGGCCTGGCTGCGCCGCAGGTGGGCGCATTGCAGCGCGTGGTGGTGATGGAGGTGCCGGTGCGGGAAGAAGACGACGAGGAAGCAAACCCGCGCACCCGGCTCTATGTGCTGATCAATCCCGAGATCATCGAAATGAGCGAGGAGATCATCTGCGCGGATGAGGGCTGCCTGTCTGTCCCCGGCTATGTGGGCGAGGTGGAACGCGCCGCCGAGGTGACGGTGCGCTACCTGAACCGGGCCGGGCACAAGATGCGCCTCAGCGGCGGCGGCTTTTTGGCCCGGGTCATCCAGCACGAAGTGGATCACCTGGACGGCGTCCTGTACACAGACCGGCTCACCAGCCTGGACACGCTGCGCCCGGTGGAGCCGGGCACGGAGGAGGAGGCCGAGCTGGAAGCAGCAATGGCCTGAAGACAACTCGTCTCTTGATAACCAGAAACCCGGTTTCCACCAGAGGAACCGGGTTTCTGTTTGTCTGGGCGTGGGGCACGCTTTGCGTGGCAATTTGCCCTACACGACCGGCGCAGGCTGTTCGGTCGGCCCGGGTTGCGGCTTGGCCGGCAACAGGCTCGGCCCGGCGATGAGCTGCTGATTCGCCACCAGCATGCGGTAGAAATCGTTGCTCTCCAGGAGCGACTGGTGCGTGCCCATCGCCACCAGCCGGTTCTCGTTCAGCAGCAAGATGCGGTCCGAGTTCTGGACTGTAGCCAGACGGTGGGCCACCACGAACAGGGTCCGGTCTCGCACCAACGCCGGCAGCGCGTCAAAGATAGACCGCTCCACCACGCTGTCCAACGCCGAAGTGGGCTCGTCCAGCACCAGGATGTCCGGGTCCTTGATCAGCGCCCGGGCGATGGACAATCGCTGCTTTTGCCCCTCCGACAGGTTGACGCCCCGCTCGCCCACCGGCGCGTCGTATCCCTCCGACATGTCGGCGATAAAGTCATGAATGCCGGCGGTCTTGGCCGCCTGGATCACCTGCTCCTCGGTGGCATCCGGGTTGCCATAGCGCAGGTTCTCCATGATGGTACCGGACAGGAGCAGCGTGCTTTGCGACACATAGCCGATGCGCTGCCGCAGCGAGCTCAGCTCGTAATCCGACGCTGGCCGTTCGTCGAACCAGATCTCGCCGGCAGTGGGCCGGTAAAAGCGCAAGAGCAGGCTCACCAGCGTGGTTTTGCCCACACCACTAGGCCCCACGATGGCCACGTGCTCCCCGGGCTGGATGTGGCACGACACATCTTGCAGCACCGGGTGCTCGTCGTCGTAGGCAAACGAGACGTTGCGTAGCTCCACGTTGCCGGTGAGCCGATCTACCGGAATGCCCACGCCGGCCTCTTCCGGCACGATCTCGTACAGGGCTGAGACCCGCTCCAATGAGGCCAGCGCGCTCTGAAGTTGCAGGTTAATGTTCGCCAGGAACTGGGCCGGCCCGTACACATAGCTCACGTACGAGCGAAACGCCAGCATCGAGCCCAGAGTCCATTCGCCAATGATGACCAGATAGGCACCGGCCACCAGGATCACCAGGTTGGCCACGTTGTTCAGCACATTGAGCGTCATGCCGGCCAGCGAGCTGACCGCCATCTGCTCCAGCGAGATCTGAAAAGCAGACCGCAACTCGGTCATCACCCGGCCCACCTCGCGCTCCTCCGACACAAAGGACTTGATGAGCGAGGCGGACGACAGCGATTCCTGCATACGACGCGAGACGTTGGCCTGCCGCTCCATGCTCTGGTGGCTCAGTGCCCGGATCCGGCTCGAGAAAAATCGCACCCAGATGATGAGTCCGGGGATGATGACCAGGGCCACGATAGCCAGCCGCCACTCCAGGTAGAGCAGCAAGGCGATGCCCCCCAGCAAGCGGATGATATTGCTGAGGATGTTGACGATGGTACTGGAAAAGAACCAGCGCAGCCCCATCACGTCCGATGACAGGCGGGACATCAAATAGCCCACCTCTTTGTCGTCGAAAAACGATTTGGGAAAGCGCAGCGTGCGGTTGAGGAGGTCTTGCTGGATGTCCAGGATGACCTCTTGCTCAAAGCGGGTAAAATAGTATTGCTGCAGCGCGCCGGTCAGCATGCTTGTCACGGCCAGACCACCCATCAGCAAGATAACCACCACCAGCAGGTCCAACCGCTGGCCCAGGATCACGTCGTCGATGAGATAGCGGTTAATGAGTGGCTGGGGAAAGCCCAGCAGCGAGTTAAAGAGGATGAGCAACGCGCCCAGCAGGCCCTTGCGCCAGTGTCGCAGCACGAACGGGTACAGATTGCGCAGATTGGCCCGGGCGCCGGCGTAATTGCGCTGCTCGGCGATGCGGTCTTCGGGCAGTTGGCGCGAAAGTCCCTGCTTTAGATAATCAAGCCAGGTGGTCATGATTCCATCCGATTGGGTCGGTGATTAACCGGCGTCCTTGAGCGCAATGGGCAGGTACAGGCGCCCCCAACGCACCAGATACGCCGGTTCGAGCAGGTGCGTGAGGGTGTTGCCGGCCGCGTCGCGGGCGACGATGCGCAGGCGAACGAGCACACCGTCCGGCAAGCCGGGCAACTCGGCGGCATACTCGTCATCGGTCGCCGGCGTGACGGTCACCGGCACCCAGCCGGTGCCCACGTCATACGCCACGGTGACGGTGGGAGCGCTCACGTCGTCCGTCACGACCAGGCGCACCTGCACCGGGCCGGCCGCCGCGTCGGTCGGCTGGCCGCTGGCGGCATCCAGTATCCGCAGCACGCTCACCGTCGGCGGGTTGGCATCGGTGGCAACCTGGCGGGTATCGAACACCGCCGTCACGGTCCCGTGGCCGGTCACGACTTCTGTGGCCCCCAGGGTGTAGGTCAGTGGCAGCGTCAGGGTATAGGTGCCGGACACCGGCAGGCTGATGAGGGCCTGGCTCCCGCCGGTACTGGCGCCGATGTCGCCGGTCCCGATCAGCGTGTCGCCCTGCCACAGCTCGTAGGGCTGCCGCTGCTCCCAGGAGGTGTCGCCGCCCTGGTAGGCGCGGTAGAACAGCCAGGTGCCCTGGGCCGCCACGAGGCGCACGCTGTCGGGCGTGGTGGTGGCGAACCGGGCGAACCAGTGGGCCGGCCCCAGGCCCAGGGGTTCCACAACGCCAGCGCCGGTCGGCACGCGATAATAGGTTTGCAGCGGCGTGCTGGGCTGCTGCCAGGTGAGCCGGCGCTCGGCGTCCAGTTGCAACCACGGCGAGGTCAGGGTTCCTGCCCAGACATTGGTTTTGAGGTCCGGCGCGACAAAGCGCAGGGCATACAGCTCGTAGCCCGGGGGCGGCGTGCGATAGTAAGCCCGCCGCTCGTAGGGCACCGTCACCGGGGGCACCGTGGGACCGACCATGTAGGAATAGGTCGGCGTGGCGTAGCCGATGAGCTCCCAGAGGTCATACACCGCCACGCCGGGCTGCGGCAGCGGCCGCGGTCGCAGGGGGTGATCCACCCGGGCGAAATCGGCCGGCGCGGTGAGAAACTCGAGGTCGCTGCTGATACCCTCGAACCGGCCGTGCCATTGGCGATAGGCAACACTGGTGGGATCGGCGTCAGTCACCGTGCGCTCCCAGACATAGGTCGAGGGCAGGTCGGAAAAGCGTACCACCTCGGAGATGGGCGCAGTGACCGAGGTCTCGCTCACCAGCCAGCCGTTGCCGCCGCGCATCAGGCGGTGAACAGCGTGATTGGGTGCAGCAGTCTGCCCAGCCTCGTCGGTAAAGGCAATGCGCGCCTGGTGAATGGCCGCCGCGCGGGGTAGCGTAATCTCGGCAGTCCGGGTCAACTCGACCGTCTGCAAGACGTAGGCGTAGGGCTGCTGATACTGCACCACCACGTCATAGGTGCCGGCCGGCAGTAGGTGGTCCGACGTGGTAGTGACCGGCGTGGCATAGCGCGAAACCAGCGGGTCGCCGTGGCGCAGCAACATGACCGAGATGGGGGCCTCGTCCACGTGGAGGCGCAGGAGCGGGGCCTTGATAAAGGCGAATGGCACGCGCAGGGCCGGGGCGGCGTGACCGCTGGGGATCGCCCGGATCGCGCCCCAGTAAGCAAAGGGGGCGGCGGTCTTGTCGGGCACCAGGGCCGTGTCCACCGCGATGGTGAACGTCACCGCGGCCGAGCCGCCCGGCCCCACCACCACCTGGTTCGGCGTGACGCTGCGAGTGACGCCGGCCGGGAACGATCCGGCGATGGACAGCGTATACGTGACGGTGGCGGTGCTCACGTTGACGACGGTCAGCGCTTCCTGGCGCGTCCAGACCGGCTGCGTCGGGTCAGCCCGGCCCAGGCTGAGGCTGGGCGGCAGGACGAGGGCCGGCGTGACAGCGGCCTGGTCGGCCTGGAGCCGCCCGGCGCCCTGGTCGTAGGGCGACCGGCCCAGGTCCTTGGCCGTGTTCATGAGCGCGGCCTTGACCTGGTCGGGCGACCACGCCGGGTGCAACTGGCGCAAGAGGGCGGCAGCCCCGGCCACATGGGGCGTCGAGCCGGATGTGCCGGTGCCATAGGCATAGCCGCCGGGGAAGGTGGAACTGATGTTCACGCCCGGGGCCACCAGGTCAGGCTTGATGTCCCAACTGGTTTGCACCGGCCCGCGCGAACTGTACGTCCACAAGGCGTCGGTCTTGGTGGTGGCGCCCACGTCGATAACCCGGCGCGCCAGGCCCGGCGAGGTGAGGCTCTGATAGCGCGGGCCGCTGTTGCCAGCCCCCGCCACGACCACCGCGCCGGCCAGCACGGCGTTGTCGCACGCCTGGCTCAGGGGATCGTCGGGAGTGCCCACGTCGCCCAGGCTGATGTTGATGACGTGGGCGGGTGTGCCGGCCGGGTCCACCGCCCGTTCCAGGGCAGCGATGGTGTCCGAGGTTTCGGCGCGGCCAGTCTGGGTGTTCACCACCTTGTAGGCCATGAGGCTGGCGGCCGGGGCCACGCCGATGATCTGCCCGCTGGCCCCCACGATACCGGCCACGTGCGTGCCGTGCCCCCAGTCGTCCCAGGGGTCAAAGGTATCGGTCAAAAAGTTGTAGCCGGTGATGACCCGAGTATTGGGAAAGCCCGGACCGCCCAGGTCCGGGTGATTGTAGTCGATGCCGGTGTCGATGACGGCCACGCGCACGTCGGTGCCGGTGACAGGCCGGCCGCCGGCGTCGGTCATAGCCCACACCGCCGGCGCGCCGACGAGGGGCACGCTCTGCGGCAACAAGGTCTGAATCTGATAATCCGGGTAGACAGCCCGGACGCCCGGCGTTTGCGCGATGGCGTCCTGGTCGCCGGCCCGGGCGGTGACGGCCAGCCCGTTATAGACCCAGACGTAGCGCTGCCCCGGTATGGCGCGCACCTGGACGCCCTGCGATTCCAGGGCCTTGAGGACGGCATCCTGGGCGGCGCGCAGGCGGTCGGCGTAACGTTGGGCGGCGGCGGGTGACTCGCCAGCCGGCGAATAGGCAGCCACCGGCTCATCGGTCAGTTGCACGATGAGCCGGACCTCGTCGGCCGGGCCGGGGGTGATGGTCAGACATGGCTGGTCGCCACCGGCCGACACGGCCAGCGACACGCTGGCGCCGGCCGGCGGCGTATCCCAGTAGACGCCGGATGCGATGGACAAGGGGGCATTGCCGGTGTAATAGAGCCGCTGACTGCCCAGGTCCAGGACTTGTGGGGAAACGGGAGTGGGAGAAGCCGTCAGGGACGCCGGGGCCGCGCCATGGAGCGTGACCGCGAGCAACAGCGCGGCGAGTATAGTACCGGCCAGGACATGCGAGCGGCTGATCATGATCCCTCCGTCAAACGTCATTCGGCACACCTGGTGTCTGACGCCTCACGTTGCGGCCGGACAATCACCAAATCATAGGGTCGGCGGCATCGGAACTGGTCTGTCTCCAGCCACCACCGGGCCACGGTGCGCCCGCCGCTGACATACTTGACCACGGGACCGTCGTCGGTGGCGAACTGGATGCGGGTGATGGTCGGGTGCCAGAGCCTGGGCAACAGGCCGCTGCGCCGCAACGCGCGGTACGGCCAGCGGCCCAGGAGCCGGACGATGCGAGCGCCCATGCGCCGGGCGCGGCGCCGGGCGTGAAACGTGCGAGCACGCAACAACCCCCACCGGCCGCCGCGCACCGGGCGTATTATACCACCGCGCTCGAGGTATGTCACCCGGCCCAGCAGATTGGCCTCAGTAACCAAAATGGTATCGACACATGGATTGTTATCACCCCGGGCCACCAAACCGTCGGGCGTTTGGGCCACCACGCGATGGACGATGTCGTTGGGCTCGCCCTCCTGGTCGCCCCCCTGGTAGATCACCACGTCGCCGGGGCGAATGGCCTCCAAAAGCGCCGGCTCGATGGTCAAATAGTCACCCAAGCGAAAGGTACCGGCCATGCTGTTGCCCCGGTAGAACCGGCGCCGGTCATCGGCCGCGGCTGGTGTATAAAACCCCATCTCGTCTGTCATCTGCTATCCGCTATGTGCCATTTGGCGCCCGCAAAAAGACTCCCGGCGCCGGTAGAGCCGGGAGTTTCCTGGTCTGTCCCACTCGCCGCCAGCAATTGCCGGCGCACGTATTATACCAACCGCCGGGCACGCCGTCAAACGCCGCAGGACCCGGTTCCTTGAAGGAACCGGGTCCCTGACTGTCAGGCCATTGCCGCGTCTATGGCGTCCCAATCCACATAGTCCTTGGGGAAGCGCATCCGGTAGACCGGCACCCGGTGGCACATCTCGTAGAACAGGTCAAAAGCGCGCAGTTTGAGGGGTTGGGGGAGAAGAGATGTATAGTACAGATGCTCATCCCACAGCATCTTGACTAGTTCCGCGGGTTTGAACGGTGCGAGCTCAAAGTGAGGAGCTTTTTCCAGGACGAACAACCCACCCAGCGGTGCCTGAACGGGGCCGCTGGTCATCTGCCCAAAAGGCGTAGCATGAGCAACTATGTCACCTGCCTCTTCCCGCAAGATGATCTGGTCGTCGCTCAACAAAAGCCCGTCGGTCGAGAGGCTCAACACCGTGGTCTTGCCGCCAGCGTCGGGGGCCAAGAACAGCGCAGCCCGCTGGTTACGGACCACGCCGGAACTATGTACCATAACGGCAGAGAACTGAGGGAGAAACGCGACGAACATGTGTTGCAAGTTAGCAGCCACTCGCTTTTCTGGATCGTTGTCGTATCTCGCCCCACCTTCCGGGTAGAAAAAATCAATCGTATCTTGAGAACGGTTCCAGACCATGATCCCGTCCTGGTACTTCAAGGCTTCCACCTCTTCGGAACGATCCAGGCCGGCCTGCAACGTATCCCGTACGATTGGGGAGTTCAGGAGCGACATATCTAGTATCCACGGCGGCGAGAAGCTTATACCTTGGACGAATCGCTCTCGTTCTACTGCCGCTAGAGGAGCCAATATCAGGGAACCTAGAGAGATCCTATGAATCCGGAAGCGATCATCAGTCACGCCGTCGTTTCCGCGATGCAGCCGCTCCTCAGGCGTCAGATTCTCATGGGTGTGCCCGTATTCCTCTATGTAAAAAAAATCAATGACATGTTGGGAAAAGTCCTGAACGAGCACTCGATCAGGGTACAGCCAGATTTCTACTGCCTGTTCCGGCCGGCCGAGAACCTCGCGCAACCGCGTTCGCACGGCCGAAGCATGTACAAGCGGGCTTTCCAATCCCTCAGATGCCAGATGCACGATGCCACGGGAGAAGTACACTCTCGCCTCTTCAGTTGGGAAACCCAACGTCATAGCATGAGGGGGGACTCTGTAAATCCGATGGCACACGTCGGGCGTACTACCATCCAGAGCACGGAATCTCGCGAAGGGTTCCTCCTGCAAGCGAGATAGCCAGACGTTGGATTCGGTCCGAAACATGAGCCCGGCGATCCGGTGTGTCATGGTAATCATAACCGGCAACCTTGCTATTCTTTGCGACCGTAGCAGTAAATCACAATACCATCACCAGATAGCGGAACTATCAGACAACAAGACTCCCGGAGACTTGCAGACCCCGGGAGTCTGTTGTTATGAACTCGATCAGGGGTGTCAGTATAGCCGATACACCCAAACTGACATCTTGGCCTGTTTCTTAAAGCAGAGCCCTATGCGAGGGTTTGCCCGACAGTGCAAGGACCTTCGGGCACAGATCCGGTGGTGCAAGGTGCAGGTGCGGGCGCTCCCCCCGGGCTACAGAAGATTGGTGGTGCGATGCCAGGATTATACCCAGGATTGCATGAAGTTAGCGCGTTTACCCCAACCTCACACGCAGCGGGCTCTGCTCCTGGGTCAAACCCAGTCCGACAGTTGCCCAGTGGCCCCTGTCCGCTCGCGCCCAATCCGCTCAAATCTCGCGCCACTGGTGCTTCGTATACCCGCTTTTTCATGTTTCCTCCTCCTTGACTTGACTCATGATTCCCAATGTGACCAATACGATGTTCGTTTCCCTACCTACCATTATACAACCGGGGATTGCTAATGTCAAGGTTTTTCAGCTATGAAAATTCAAATTCGCGGCAACACATGTGGCAGCGGGAACCTCACCTCCTTCCCTGCTCGCCCTTGATGTCTTGGCGAATCGCCGTTGATTCCCGTGCAGCAATGCGAACCGACGAATTGACGAATCCACGCCTGACAACCCGTTCATGGATTCGCCAACCCGTAGGCTCGCCTATGTACTCCGTTTGCGCGAGGCCGGGAACAGGCCCGCAGCCTCGGCCCGGTCACAGAACATGTATGCAGCGTTCAACTGACCAGCAGCGTGATAGTTGTTGGCGATGCAACTGCCCAGGCACAGGTCCCGGTGCAGGCACTCGGCGCAGATACCCTCCAACTGGGCCGGGATCTGCTCGCGCAGCAGCACCAGACCGGGGCTCTCGCACCACACGTCGCGCAGGTTGTCCTGGGCAATGTGACCATAGATCAGTTCAGGGATCGTGGTGCCCACGCCGCAGAGTGACAACTCGCCGCCGGACAACAAACCCAGGATACCCAGCACACCACAGCGCCCCATGTCGCCTTTTAGCAATCGAGACAGCGGCCGGAACGCAAACGGGATGTCGAAAAAGATGCGCACCTTGCTCTGCGGCGCCAACTCACGCTCCACGTGCTGGTTCAGGGCCAGGATCTCGGTCATGGAGAGGCCATGCTGGCCGGCGAACTCTTGACCACGGCCCATCTCTTGCACCAGGTTGAACTTGATGGATCCACATCCCAGTTCTTCAGCCAGGGCCACCATATCGTCCAACTGGGCCACGTTGCCCTTGTGCAACGTGCAGATGATCTGCGGGTGGAACCCGGCCTTGACCAAGGACTGGATGCCGTTTATGGCGCGCTCGTGGCTGCCGTGCACGCCCCGCAGGGCGTCGTGTGTCTCGGCATCCACCCCGTCCAGGCTCACCGAGATAAAGGATACCTGGGGCGTGGCCTTGAGGAACGCCGCCAGGTCGTCATCGACGAGGGTGCCATTGGTTTCGATGGTGATGCCCAGCCCGGCCTCGGCGAGGAGCGTGACCAATTCCCGGAACTGGGGGTGCAGGGTCGGTTCGCCGCCGGTGAGCTTGGCGGACCCCAGGCCCACGGTTTTGCCCTCGCGGATAGCCTTGGTCACACATTCCAGGGGCACGTGCTTGCCATCCTCACTGCCGACCTCGGTGCTTAGATACTCGGGCACGATCCAGCAATGGCGGCAGGCCAGGTTACAGGAGCCAGAGGCATAGATGTACAGCGAACTCAAGGGCGGCACGCCCTCTGGCAGATCCAGTTTCACTTGCTCGGGCTGAGCAGTCGTTTCTTCCGTTTCACATGGCATGGTTGGTCACTTTCGTTTCAATGATAGGGGCAATAGATTCGAGGGACAAGACCTCCGAGGTTTTGCCCCCGCGCTGACGCGCTACCGTGAGAATGGGTTTCGATCAGGCCGGAGAGCCCATTCGGGTGGTTGGAAACCTCGGAGGTCTGGTTGACTACCCCTGGGCCAACACGGCTGCCAGGTCCTGGTTCGGGGCAATGCCCGCCTCGGCCCGGAAGCGGCGGTAGCAGTCTTCGGGGTTGGCGCGCAACAGATCGCCGGTCAGATCATAGGCCAGGCCGGGGCAACTGCCGTTACAATACAGCGTCCACTCGCAGCCTTCGCAGCCGGCAACCTCTGACATGGGAAGGCTGCGGCGCTCTCGCAGCGCCTGGAGAATGGGATGCGTGTGCCAGATCTCTTCCAGCGAGTCCGTGGCGATGTGACCAAGGTGCAGCCGGTGCAGCACGTGGCAGGGGACGATGGTGCCGTCGTGGAGGATGTCCAGCTTGTTAAAGATGCAGCCGCAGGCGGTGAGATAGCCCATCTGCCAGCGGGTCGTCTTTTCGCCGGTGCGCCGGGCATGGTCCATCTCAGCGTACATCTTGAGCTTGGCCTGGGGACCGGCATTGGCCTGGAGCCGGCCGGGATAGCGCTCTACCAGCCGCTCCATGATGCGCAAAGCCTCTAGCTTTTCGGCGGCGTTGAGGGTGATGTCGCCCTGGTTGTCACAGCCGGCGCCCATGGGCATGGCATCGTTGGTGCTAAAGGACGGCAGGCCAATGTCTTCCAGCAGCAGCCGGGCCACGTTCTCCAGGTCGTGGAGGTTATGGCGGTTGATGGTGCAGCGAACCGTGATCGGAAAGCCGGCGTCCTTGAGCAGCCGCAACCCGCGCACGGCCCGGTCAAAGCTGCCGGGCCGGCTCTGGTTATGGATCTCGGCCGTCGAGCCGTCAATGGACACCTGAATGGAGCTCAGTCGCCGGCGGCGCTTGCCCACCTGGAACTGGGCCAGTACTTGCTCGTCTATGAGGGTGCCGTTGGTGAGAATGCTGTACCGCATCTTGTTGGCAATGACACCGTCCACCAGTTCCCAGAAATCGGGGCGGGTGAACACCTCGCCGCCGGTCAGCGTCACCCGCTGCACGGCCAATCGACCTAGCTCCTGGAAAAAGGCCAGCCATTCCTCGGTAAACAGGTCGCTCAACCCCACCATCTCGTCGTTGTAAAAGCAGTACTGGCAGTGCAGGTTGCAGCGGCCGGTCAGGGCGATCTCCACTGACGTGGGCAGCGGTATCTGATGCTCCGCCGGGCTATGCTCGGTCATGACCTTATGCCTCGCCTTCCAGCACCTCGCCGACGAACCCGCCGGGCTGGAGCGCGCCAAAGAATGCCTCCAGATCCGCATGCACCTGATCGGCCGGGACGTCCTCACAGGCCTCCATCAGGTACGCCGCGATCTCGTCCTGGGTCTTGGGCTGACCCAATGCTTCCCAGATCAACAGACCCACCGGGTTGATCACGATGACGGCATCTGTATCCGGATTAAAGAGGATCGCGCCGTCGTCCGGGCCTTCGGGCCGGCAGGATACGTCCGGGTTTGCCAGGTATCGTTTGGTTTCAGTCATGCGTTGTTGTCCTCCTGAAAATGGTGGTACGTGCCGGGCACTAACCCATTATACTACCTGGCTGCGGTCATGTCAACGCAGTTCGGATCGGCAGATCAACAAAAGCCCCGGCACATGCCATGATGTGCCGGGGCCTGGTATGTTCACCGGTTCAACAGAAACTAGACTTCGCGGAACTCGCCCTCTACGGTGCCATCGTCGCCAGGAGGCGGCCCCTGGGGGCCAGCGCCATCGTCACCACCTGGTGGTGGTCCGCCGGGCTGCTGATCGTACATGCTGGCGCCAATGCGCTGCGAGGCATCGGACAGTTCCTGCATGGCCGATTTGATCTGGTCTACCGTGCCGCTCTGCAGCGCAGACCGGACAGCGGCTACCTTGCCTTCCACGTCCGATTTGACATCGGCCGGGATCTTGTCACTATACTCGCGCAGCATCTTTTCCGTCTGATAGGCCAGGGTATCCGCCTGGTTACGGGCTTCTACCTCGTCCTTGCGGCGCAAGTCCTCGTTAGCGTGGGCCTCGGCTTCGCGTACCAGGCGATCTACCTCATTCTTGGCCAGGCCACTGGATGCGGTGATGGTGATCTTTTGCTCGCGGCCGGTGGCCTTGTCTTGGGCCGAAACGTTCAGAATGCCATTGGCGTCCGTGTCAAACGTCACTTCGACCTGCGGGACGCCACGTGGAGCCGGCGGGATGCCGTCCAGGATGAACCGGCCCAGCGTCTTGTTATCAGCCGCCATGGGCCGCTCGCCCTGCACCACGTGGATCTCAACCTGGGTCTGGGCGTCGCTGGCCGTGGAAAAGATCTGCGACTTGCGCGTGGGAATGGTGGTATTCCGTGGGATGAGCGGCGTGGCCACACCCCCCAGGGTTTCGATACCCAGGGTCAACGGGGTCACGTCGAGCAACAGCACGTCTTTTACTTCACCACCCAGCACGCCGGCCTGAACGGCCGCGCCAATGCCCACTACCTCGTCCGGGTTGATGCCCTTGTGTGGTTCCTTGCCGAAAAAGTTGCGCACCACTTCTACGACCTTGGGCATGCGTGTCTGACCGCCGACCAGGAGCATTTCGTGGACATCCCCGGCCTTGAGACCGGCGTCTTCCAGTGCCTGCTTCATGGGCGGAATGGTCCGCTCGATGAGATCGTCCACCAACTGCTCCAGCTTGGAGCGCGTAAGCGTATAGTTCAGATGCTTGGGGCCGCTGGCGTCCGCCGTGATAAAGGGCAGGTTGATCTCGGTCTGCATGGTGGTGCTCAGCTCGATCTTGGCCTTTTCTGCGGCCTCTTTCAGGCGTTGCAATGCCATGCGGTCCTGCCGCAAGTCGATGCCCTGGTCCTTTTTGAACTCGTCACACAACCAGTCGATGATGCGCTGGTCAAAGTCATCGCCGCCCAGGAACGTGTCGCCGTTGGTGGAGCGCACTTCAAAGACGCCATCGCCAATGTCCAGGATCGAGATGTCATACGTGCCACCGCCCAGGTCATAGACGGCGATGGTCTCTTCTTTGCCCTTGCCCAGGCCATAGGCCAGGCTAGAAGCCGTCGGCTCGTTAATGATCCGCAGAACTTCTAGGCCGGCGATGCGCCCGGCATCCTTGGTGGCCTGGCGCTGCGAGTCATTAAAGTAGGCTGGTACGGTAATGACGGCCTGGGTGATGGGCTCACCCAGGTACGCTTCGGCGTCTTGCTTCATCTTTTGCAGGATCATGGCGCTGATCTCGGGCGGCGAATAGGCACGCCCCCCCATCATCACCTGCATGTCACCATTGGGAGCAGCCGTCAACTTGTAGGGGACGAGCGTTTTGGCGCGCTCGACCTCCGGGTCACTCAGCTTGCGGCCCATGAACCGTTTGATGGAAAAGATGGTGTTATCCGGGTTGGTGATGGCCTGCCGGCGGGCTACCGTGCCCACCAGGCGCTCGCCGCTCTTGTTCACAGCCACCACCGAGGGGGTCAGCCGGCCACCCTCTGCATTGGGGATCACGGTGGGCTCGCCGCCTTCCATCACCGCCATCACCGAGTTGGTAGTACCCAGGTCAATACCTAGTATCTTGCTCATGTCTTGTTCCTCCTGATAATATAGATGCTCGATTACTCTGCTTGCCCAATCTTGACCATGGTTGGGCGTAAAACTTGGCCGCCAAAGAGGTATCCTTTTTGCAGGTCCTCTACCACGTGTTCATCCAGTGCAGGATCATCTACGGGTGCGTACATGACGGCATGGTGAAAATTGGGGTCAAAGGGTTGACCCACGGCCTGCAAGGGCTCTAATCCAGCCGCTTCCAGGATAGTGCGCAGCTTGCGTGCGATGAGCAGCACCCCATCTACCCACTGCTGATTGCGCAGATCGGCCGGCAATGTGGCCTCGGCCCGGTCCAGGTCGTCCAACACCGGCAGCAACTGGTAAACCAAGGCACTATTGGCGCGCCGGGTTTGCTCTTCACGTTCGGCTTCTGTGCGCCGCTTATAGTTGGCAAGTTCGGCGCGAGCGCGCTGCCAGCCATCCAGGTATTCGGCCGTCTGGTCTTGGGCTTCTTGAAGCCGAGCTGACCAATCTGGCGCGACTTCCGACATCTCGCATTCCTCCGCTGTGGGGTTCTCGTCAACCTCTGCCGTGTTGGCCAGAGGCGTTTTGTTACGACTCTTGGTCATAGTATTTACTCCCGTCTACTCGCGCCCGGCGTAGGCCAGAAACGCGTTGCTGACTATTCATACAGGTCGCCAAGCAAGGTATTCATGATGCCAGCGATACAACGCACCGCCGAAATCGCCCGGCCATAGCGCATGCGAGTGGGGCCCATCACACCCAGAACGCCAATGGCCGAACCTTCTACGCCATAGCTGCTCAGGACCATGCTATAATCGCGCATCTGCTCCAGCGTGCTCTCGCTGCCAATAATCACTTGCACGCCCGAACTAACGCGCGCCGGGGCCAATACCTGATCCATGAGATTGCGCTGCTCCAAGATCTCGAGTATGCAGCGCAATCGATCGGCCTGGGTAAACTCGGGTTGGCTCAATATGTGAATCAACCCGTCGCGATAGATTTCAGTGCTGTCGCGCCGATCGATCTGATCCATGATGTCAAGCAAGTGGGTGGTGACCTTTTCTTCCAGGGCTGTCAACCCCCCGGTCCGCTCGCGGATCTCGCGGCGGGAGGCGTCATGGTAAAGATCGTTCAGGTGATTGGCAATCTGGCTGAGCATGTCCTGGGAAATAGGACTGGGAAAGGCTATCATCTGCTGTCGGACGATACCGCCCTGCAGCACCAGAATCAATAACGTGACCAACTCTTGCACGCTGATCAACTCAGCGTGCTTGAACCGGCACTCGCGAGAGCGCGGCATGGTCACAATAGAGGTGCTCTGGGCTGTCTGGGCCAGCATGGCAGCGGCCAAGCGCATCCATTGCTCCACATCCAGGCTAACCTGGTGGAACTGGTGCAGGACCATGGCGCGCTCGGACGGCACCAACGCCAGGTCCGGCGACTCCATCATGCGTTCCACCAAAAAGCGATACGCCTTGTCTGTGGGCACGCGTCCGGCCGAAGTGTGCGGTTGAGAGATGTAGCCAAGATCTTCCAGGATCGCCATCTCGTTGCGCACCGTAGCCGGGCTAATGGGCACGGACAACTGACCCGCCACCGTGCCAGAGCCCACTGGTATGGCTGTCGCGATGTATTCGCGGGTAACGATCTCCAGGATGTCTTTTTGACGTAGCGTTAGTTCGGTCATGGCATTATTACAAGCGGGATGATCGCCTGTCCTCGCTGGCTAACACATCTGGCACTCGAGCAATTCGAGTGCTAACTCGTATGGCACTATATTACCACAGCCAGGACAGTTTGTCAAGTGCTTTTAGTGTCCATCTATCAACTTGTTTCACTATTGAGTAATAGCTAGATTGCTACCAAAAACAATATGTGAGGCCAGTTATGGCCTTGCGCAATCGAGCGAGCTGTGGTAAAATTAGACCCGCCTTGGGGGATCGTCTAGTGGTAGGACAGCTGACTCTGGATCAGTAAGCGGGGGTTCGAATCCTCCTCCCCCAGCCAAGCGACTTCTAGCCGTCGAAAGTGCTCCCGTGGATACGCTCACTACCCTCCACGAAGCCAATCGACAGTACAACATCTCCCGTCAGATATAA
>JAHJIN010000226.1 GCA_018823415.1 Chloroflexota bacterium
AGCCGGCCGGCGGGGGGGGCGAGCCAGCCGGCGGGGGGGGCGAGCCAGCCGGCGGGGGGGGCGGTGGCCCGGCTTTCAGTGGCGGGATCTGCGCTGGCTGGGCCGAGGTGAACGTGATGCCCGGCAGCAAGGATGCCCTTGCAGCCCTGTACTTTCCACTGGCTAACTTGCGGCGGGCCGAGATCCTGGCCCAGTTCCCCATCATCAAAGGGACGGTCGAGGGTGCTGTAGAAACCGTAGAGGGGGTGCCCTTCTTTCGCTTTACTTTGAAGGCCGAAGACAAGACCTACCAGGTCCAGGGCATTCCAGAGGCCAGCCACGCACCCAACCTGTTCGCCAGTCCGGTCATGTATGCCGACCGCGAGCCCCAGGCCGGCGACTCGGTCACCGTGATGGGCGAGCTCAAGGGTGACACGATCACGGCCAACTATGTGGCCATAGAAGGCCAGGGTGTGTGGTTCTATCGCAGCTATTTGCTCTATCGCAATGTCCAGACCGAAATGCGCCCCGAAATTGCCGAGCTTTATGATGGCTTGCCCGTCGCTGTCCTGGGGATCATCAACTCGGGTAGGGCCAAAGGCGACTTTTACGAGTTCAATGCTGCTCTCACTATCCCCAGCGATTTCGTCAGTCGCGGTGCCTTGTTCATTGGCACGTTCCGCAAGGGCGACGGCGATCCCTATGTCGAGATCTCGGGTATCTTTTGTCCCCAAGGCGGCCAGTACGTACCGGTTCTGGTGGAAGAATAGAACAACCGGGTCGTGCCGTGCCTACACACGCATGCTCAATCGAACGGGCAGCCCTGGTGCTGCCCGTTTTGCGTGCGTGCCTTTGCCAACGTGCCCTTGCCAGCCTGCGACCAAACGGCTATAATACCCCCAGGAGGAGGCGTGCCAGACGTATCCGCAATCGTGGTCAATTGGAATGTGCGCGACCTGTTGCGCCAATGCTTGGCGTCGGTCCGGGATGGCGCCGGGGCGTTGGACGTGGAGGCCATCGTGGTGGACAATGCCTCCACCGATGGCAGCGCCGACATGGTACGCACCGAGTTTTCCGAGGTCGCGCTCATTGCCAACCAGGACAATCCCGGCTTTGCCGCAGCCAACAACCAGGGGCTAGAAATGGCGCGGGGCCGTTACGCTTTTTTGCTCAACCCCGATGCCCAGGTGATGAACGACGCGCTTGCCATCATGACTGCATACATGGACGAGCACCCGGATGTGGGCTTGCTAGGGCCGATGCTGCGGTACGGCGACGGGAGCCTGCAATCGTCGCGGCGGCGGTTTCCCACACTGGCGACCGCGTTGGTAGAGAGCACGGTCCTGGAGCAATGGCTCCCGAACGCCGGCCCCATCCGGCGCTATCGGATGCTGGACACGCCGGACGATGCCGTGCAGGACGTGGACTGGGTGGTGGGCGCGGCCATGTTCGCCCGGCGCGAGGCCATCGAGCAGGTGGGACCGCTAGACGACGGCTATTTCATGTACTCGGAAGAGCTGGATTGGGGCCGGCGCTTCAAGGCCGCCGGGTGGCGCGTGGTCTATTTACCCACGGCCCTGGTCATCCACCACGAGGGCCGGTCCAGCGAGCAGAATCTGGCCACACGCGACATTCGCTTTCACACCAGCCGGGTGCGCTACTTTAACAAGTACCACGGCGCGTTCCAGGCCGAGGTGGTGCGCTGGTTCACCCTGGCGACGTTCGCCTACCAGCTTGGGCGCGAGGGCGTCAAGTGGTTGGCCGGTCACAAGCGCCCGCTGCGGGCCGCCCGGGTTCGGGCCTACGCCCAGGTGCTCCGGTCCGGGTTACGGGGGTAGGCCCCCACGCGCCCCGCTTCGCGGGCATGAAATAGGCGTTCCCGCTGGACCACAGTCCAGCGGCCACAAGACGGACTGTGGTCCGTCGCGAATCAAGTTATTTACGGGGTAGTTATGAAGGTCTGCCTGCTCACCGCCGAATATCCGCCTCTGCAGGGCGGGGTGGGCGATTTCACGCGCGAACTGGCCCGGGCCATGACGGACCGGGGGGCCGACGTGACCGTGCTCACCGGCGTCTCCAACACGCCGGCCGACGGCACCGACGACGTGCCCTGGCGTGTGATGCGGGTCATCAAGAGCTGGGGCTGGGGCCTTTTGCGGCAGGCCCCGGATCTGCTGCGCGACCTGGAACCAGATGCGGTCAACATCCAGTACCAGACGGCGGCTTATGGGATGCGCCCGGCCGTCAACCTGTTGCCGTGGTGGCTGCGCCGGGAATCGCAAAGGACCCGCTGGGTGGTGACGTACCACGATGTGCGGGAGCCGTATCTGTTTCCCAAGGCCGGCCGCCTGCGTGAATGGATCACGCTGCACATCGCCCGCTGGAGCGACGCCGCCATCGCTACCAACGTAGAGGATGAGGCCTGGCTGCGTGAGCGATTACCGGATGATTACCGGCTGGCGCGCATTCCCATCGGCAGCAACATTGCCGTGGAGCCTCCGGCTGGCTACGACCGGGGCGCCTGGCGGGCGCAACTGGGCGTTTCGCCGGACGAGACGCTGCTGGCCTACTTTGGCTTTCTGAACGAGAGCAAGGGCGGCGAGGACCTGGTGCGGGCGTTGGCGGAACTGACCAAGCGGGGCACGCCGGCCCGGCTGCTCATGGTGGGCGGGCGCGTGGGCGCCAGCGACCCGACGAACGAGGCCTATGCCGGGCGCGTAGAGTTGCTCATGGCGAAGCTGGGCGTGGCGGATCACGTCATTTGGACCGGCTACACCGCGCCGGAGGAGGTTTCTGCCAACCTGCTGTCCGCCGACGTGGGGGTGCTGCCGTACCGGGACGGAGCCAGCTTTCGGCGGGGGAGTTTCATGGCGCTGCTGGCCCACGGCCGGCCCACCGTCACCACGGCACCCCGGGTCCCCATCCCGGAGCTGATGGACGGCGAGAACATCTGCCTGGTGCCCCCGGCCCGGCCGGTGGCCCTGGCGGACGGCATCGCCGCACTGGCCGCCGACGAGGCCCAACGTCATCGGTTGGGCGAGGGAGCACGCCAACTCGCCCGCCTGTTCGAGTGGGATGGCATCGCGCGCGATACGCTGGCACTGTTTGAGGAGCTGACCGCTGACAGCTGACGGCGCTTGATCAGAACCGAGTCATTGAGGCTGCTATGTCCTTTCTCAGCACCATTTTCAACAACCAGGAGCGCTGGGCCGTTCGCATCCTCATCGTCGTCGGATGCGTGATCGCCGGCCTGGCCTTTGGCGTCTTTGTGGCGGTGCTCTCGCCGCTCAAGGCCGTGGCCGTGGTAGCCGGCCTGGTCGCCGGGGTCGTGCTGCTCACCAGCATGTGGTGGGGGTTGACTGCCCTGATAGGCGTCGTTTGCCTGCTGCCCTTTGCCGCCATCCCGGTGCGCATCGGGTTCTATCCCACGTTCCTGGACGCCATCCTGGTGGTGTTGTTCATGGTGTGGGGGTTCCGGCTCGTGACCCAGCCCGGGGAGCGGCTTGTGCACTCGCCGCTGGATGGGCCGGTGCTCTTGTTCCTGGGGTTGGCCGTCGTGTCCTTTGCCCTGGGCACCGGTTATGCCGTGAACGCTACCATCCTGCGCCGCTTTGCCGACCTGCTGCTGGCCATCGCGCTGTATTTCGTGGTGGTAAACGTGGTCCGCACCAAAGACCACCTGCGGTGGCTCACCATTCTCCTCATCCTGGGCGGCTTTGGCGCGGCGGCCATCGCCGTGGCGCTGTATTTTCTGCCCACGCACATCACCGTGCAACTGCTGGGCTATCTCCGCGTGTTCAACTATTTTCCCAACGGCTCGGTGGTGCTGCGCTACATCGAGGACGACCCCGCGCTGCCGCTGCGGGCCACCGGTACCGCCAACGACCCTAACGTGCTGGGTGGCATGCTCTTGCTGACGACGGCCATCGCCACGAGCCAGTTGTTCTCGCCCCGGCCCGTCCTGCGCCGGGCCTATATCGCGCCCATGCTGGCCGTGATGGGATTGTGCCTGCTGCTCACCTTCTCGCGAGGCTCGTGGGGCGGGTTGGTGGTGGCCGTGCTGCTCATCGGCACCGCCATCGACCGGCGGCTGTGGCTGGTGTTCCTGGGCGGCGCGGCGGTGCTGCTGCTCTTGCCGCAGATGCAAACGTTCATCGCGCACAGCATCTCGGGCCTGCAATTCCAGGACAAGGCGGCGGCCATGCGCCTGGGCGAGTACAAGGATGCCATGCGCCTCATCTCGCGCTACCCGTTCTTTGGGGTGGGATTTGGCGCCGCGCCCACCAGCGACCTGTACATCGGCGTGAGCAACGTGTACATGCTCATCACGGAAGAGATGGGATTGATGGGGCTGGGCGCGTTCCTGCTGGCGATGGCCGTCTTTGGCTGGCAGTCGTTCCAGGCCTGGCAGCGCGCGCTCCGCAGGACACTGTGTGTGGACCCGCAGGTGCGCGGCATTTTGGTGGGCGGGGCCGGGGCCATCGCCGGGGGATTGGCGGCCGGCTTTTTGGACCATTACTTTTTCAACATCGATTTTCCCCATGCCATCGCCTTGTTCTGGCTGGTGGTGGGGCTGACCATGTCGGCGGTGCGGTTGAGTAACGATGAAGCGCCAGAAGGACAGCAAGCGTGATGGGGGAAACGACAAATCACGAATCGCCGGCCACCGGTGCGCGGGCCGCTTTCTTGACCGTGCCCTGGGGCCTGGGCGATGTGGGCCGGGCGCTAATCGCCACGCTGGTCATTTTTGGACTGGCCCTGTCCATCTCGGTGGTGCCGCTGCTGGTCACGCATTGGCTCACGCCGGCCGTGTACCCCGCTGTGCGGGCCGTGCTGCAGGAGCCGTTGTTCCAGGCGCTTATTCTATTGCCCCTGGAGGCTGCTTTTATCGTGCCGGTCTGGTGGTGGGGCGTGCACAAGTATGGCTATTCGTGGCGCCAGATGGGTCTTCAACCCCTGGCTGACGCCCTTCCCATGTTGGTGACGACGTTTGCCATGCTGGCCGGGTTCTATATGCTCAACTGCTGCTATGCCGCCCTGCTGGGCCTGCTGCTCCCCGGCCTGGAACCCCTGCCGGTTCAACTTCCCATCGAGGGCGGGTGGCCGGTGCTCACGCTGACGTTCCTGAGCCTGGCCGTGGTGGCGCCCCTGGCCGAAGAACTGTTGTTTCGCGGGTTTATCTTTCGGGGCCTATGCCAGCGCCTATCCGTCGGCTGGGCTGCCGTCCTATCGACTGTCATCTTTGCCATCCCGCACATGGATCCCACCAAGCTTGTGCCCATTTTTGTCCTGGGCCTTGTTCTCACCTACCTGTACCTGCGCACCGGGTCGCTGATCCCGGGCATCCTGGTTCATGCGGCGGTGAACACCGCGAGTTTTGTGCTTTTGCTCCTGATGCAGAACGCTGGGGTTGCCGCCGTGGGCCTGTGGAGGTTCCCATGAACGTGCTGCTCATCGGCGGCGGGGCCAGCACCCACGCCCTGGCCTGGAAGCTTCTGGACGACAGCCGGGTCTACCGGGTCTATTGTGCCCCGGGCAACGGCGCTACCTCGCTCATGGCCCACAACGTCCCCTACCGGCCCGACCGGCCCAAGGACCTGGCTTTGTGGGCCTGGGAACAGGGCATCGAGATGACCCTGGTGGTGGACGATGTGGCCCTGGCCGATGGCGTGATTGAGGCGTTTCGTACCATGGGGCTGGACATCCTGGCACCGGAGGGCAAGCTCGTGGACGCCTGCGCCAGCCGGTCGCTGGCCCGGGCCTTGTTCGCCCGGCGAGCAGTGCCCACCTTGCCCGGCCATACCGCGAGCGACCTGGTGACCCTAGAGCACCTTATCGCCGACAAGCCGTGGCCCTTGCGGCTGCGCCCTGACAACGCCTATACCAGCAATTGGACTGCCGTGGCCCACGATGCGACGGCGGCCCGGCAGGCGGCCCAGTCTATCCTGAGTGACCTGGCGGGCACGCCCGGCGTGACGCCCTCTATCCTGGTGGAAGAAGCGGTGCCCGGCATCGAGCTGGGCGCCAGTGCCTTTGTGATGGGGGCCGATGTGGGGCCGGTGGCGCTGTCCTTCACCCAGCACCACCTCGATGATGGTGCCCTGGGGCCATACACCGATGGTCTGGGCGCGTATTCGCCGCCCCGGGTGGGCCTGCCGGACGATCTGGCTGCTCGCATTCGCGTGGAAGGCATAGAGCCGCTGGCCAAGACCCTGGACTATCGCGGCATCTTGCACCTGGACGTGCTGCTCACGCCGGAAGGCAAATGGCTGACCCTTGGATTGCGCGCCACGCTGGGCGACCCGGAGGCCCAGGTGGTCTTGCCCCGGCTGGATGGCTCACTGCTGGACGCGCTGCGGGGTGTGCCCGGCCCCTGGCGAGCCGAGGCGACGTGCGGCGTGGTACTATCCGCCGAGGGCTATCCCAGCATCAACGAGACCTATGCGCCGATCACCGGGCTGGACACCCTGGACCCGGGCGTGCTCGTGTTTCAAGGTGGCACGTCGCTACCTCGGCGCGGGCCGGACTTTAGCCTGGGCTTTTCGCCTCTGGTCGCCACCGGCGGGCGTGTGCTGACCGTGGTCGGTCGCGGTGATAGCTATGCCGAGGCTCGGGCCCACGCGTATGCCAACGCCGAGCGCATCCGGTTCCAGGGCCGCCACTATCGCACCGACATTGCCGCCCGCGAGTTGATCATCACATGAGCGACACGCGCTCCCCCTCGTTCACCGCCCTGGAGGCCCTGGCGCTCGCCGGCATCGTGGTCCTGTTCGTGGTCCTGTGCCTGACCAACGTCAACTTCCCGGGCCTCTTTTACGACGAAACCATCGATGCCGTGCCCACGGTGCAGATGCTCACCGGCCAACCGGTGGAATCACTGCGTGGGTCCGGGTTGTGGCTGGGGCCGGTGTTCGTCCCCCTCATGGTATCCGATTACGTGGGGACGGTGAACACGCTGCTCTTGCTCCCGTTCCTGGCTGCCTTTGGGCCGCAGCCCATCGCCTTCCGGCTCATGACCATGCTGGTGGGCATGGCCGCGCTGCTGTTGTATTATGCCTTTACCCGCGAGTTCCTGGGCCGGCCGGCCGCCCTCATCACGGCCCTGCTGCTGGCCGTGCACCCGTCTTATGTGTTCTGGAGCCGGCAGGGCATCTATCTCAGCTCCACCATGACGGTAGCGGCCGGGGGCAGCCTGTGGGCCTTGTTCCGCTGGCATCGCCGGCGGCAATGGCGCTGGCTCTTGTTGGGCGGGTTTTTCCTGGGCCTGGGCATCAGCGCCAAGTTCCTGTTCTTGTGGTTCATCCTGGCCCTCACCGGGGCCTACTGGCTCGTCGTCGGCATTCCGCGCCTGTGGCGGCGCGACGTGCGTGGCTTTTGCCGTGCCCTGTTCTACGACCTGTCGCCCGGACAACTGCTGGCCGGGGGGCTGGCGTGGTGCGCCGGCGCGAGCCTGTTTATCATCTACAACCTCCAGACCCAGGGCACGTTCCACGTGCTGTTTGACAACGTCGGCACCACGTCCTATGGCGTGAGCAACCTGAACTTTTTGGATAATTTCCTCACCCAGTTGCACCACCTGCGGACGGTGTTGGAGGGCAGCTTTTTCTGGTTCATCGGCGGGCCGTACGCCAATCCCATCTATCCGGCGGCGTTTGTGGCGGCGTTGGTGCTGCTGTTCGTGTTGACGTTGGGGCCATTCCGGGACCACTGGCGGCGCTTTCTGTTCCTGTTCACCATTTTCGGCGTGATGCTGGTAGAGAGTTGCTTTACCATCTCGGGTTTGTGGGAAACGCACCTGCTGGTCTTTTTGCCGCTACCGCAGATGATGATGGCCCTGTGTCTGGTGCTACTGACACGGGAAGGGCTGCGCTGGGCCCGGCAGCGCGAGTGGGGCTGGCTGCGCCCGGCGGCGTTGACCGGCGCGGCGCTGGTGTTGATCGCCCTCGTGGGCACCGACGTGTGGGTGGACGCCCAATATCACCGCGACCTGCCGCTCACCGGCGGGTACAGCCGCTTTTCCGACGCCATCCACGAGGTGGTCGCCTACCTGGACGCTCGCAATGACCCGCATCCCGTCGCCATGGACTGGGGCCTGTCCACCACTATCTATGTGCTCACCTGGGGCCGCATCCAGCCGGTGGAGATATTCGAGCACCAGCCGGAGCCATCGCCGGACTTTTACGAGAAGCTGCGCGCCCACATGCAGGACCCGGCCACCCTCTACCTGTTCAACTCGGGCGACGTGGTGGTGTATGACCGCTTTCCCCAATGGGAGGCAATGGTCAAGGAACTGGGCAAGACCATCATCCTAGAAAAGACCTTCAAGCAGCGCGATGGCGACCCGATTTTCAATATCTTGCGGGCAGAGTGACGCATGGAAGAGTACGCTCAATTCGTGGACGTCGAGCTGGTGACCGCGTGGGAGCGCATGGAGTATCTCCTGGCTCGTTTGTGGCAAAATCGGCTGATGATCCTCGCCTTTTTGGTGTTCTTTGTGCTATGGGGTCTGCAGTATAGCGAAACGTCTGCCGTTGTCATGTTTCTTGTAGGATCTGCGGCACTGCTCTTCGGCGTATTCCCTCGTGCGCGGGATGTCTACGCCTATCGAGCCTGGAAACATCATCTAGCCGGGGATCCGACAAGCGCCGTGGCAAACTATCGTCAGGCTTTGGCCGTGGCCCTGACGCGGTATCCGCGTATTACGACTGATACGGGACAAGCCACACGGCGGGTGGATCGGTTCTGTACAAACATACTCTATTCGCTGGGTATGCAATATGTTTTCTTGAATCGCGCGGCCGAGGCCAGGACTGCATTCGAGAATGCTTTGGTAGTGCGCCCCAACGAGCCGTTGCTGCTAACCGGGCTGGGGTCCGCGCTCCTTCGGCAAGGGCAGGACCAGGAGGCCCAGGAAACCTTTGACAGGGTCTTGAAACTGGTACAGGAAGCACCACAAAACCAGAACTTGCTCCAGCGAGCTTTAAGTCTCTCGAAGGTTGCCTTCCAGAGATTATTTTCCATCATGTTTCAGCGACCGGTTATCGATACATCCACGATCTATACCTTCATCGGCGATGCTTATGCTGGTGCAGGACGGTATCAGCAAGCTTTCGCGGCCTATGAACGCGCTACTGCACTGAATCCTCAGTCGCCCAACGCCCGTCATGGTCTGGGGCGTCTCCACTACGAACTCGGTCACTATGACGAGGCAACAGCGGCCTATCGGCAGGTTCTGGCAAACAGGCGGCTACCAGCGGAGAATCGGGCAATCACTAGCTCTAACCTGGGCATTGCATTATTGTTCCAGGGACACCTGCCGGAAGCACAGGCTGCCTTCGAGCAAGCTATCGCGTTGAACCGTCGGTCACCGTTTGGTTACCTCGGCCTTGCGCGTGTTTACTCTGAACAAGGGCAATACGAGCGTGCATTGGAATACAGCCAGCACGCTTTGGCTCTGGCTCCATCGTCTGTCCATCCGCATATCGGTCTGGGTGGATTATACGCGGATCAGGGCCGTTACGAAGAAGCCATTACCCAGTATGAACAAGCGATGAGCCTGGAACCATCTCTGGGCTGGGCCTGGCTGGAGCGGGCGCGCATGGAAACGCTGCGCGGGGACCAGGAGGCGGCCCTGGAATACCTGGCCCAGGCGCTGGAGCACGGTCCCCGGCACGCCATCCGGCGCCGCGCCCTGGAAGAAAAGAAACTGCGCCCCCTGCACGACCTCCCGCGCTTTCGGGAACTGGTGGGCGAGTCCGAAGAGGAGAAACCGACAACACCATGACCCCGGCCAAGATATACGCCATTGCCAACCAAAAAGGCGGTGTGGGCAAGACCACCACCGCCATCAACCTGGGCGCGTACCTGGCGGCCCGGGGCCAGCGCATCCTCCTGGCAGATGCCGACCCCCAGGCCAACGCCACCAGCAGCCTGGGCGTCGACAAGCGCGCGCTGTCCCGGTCCATCTATGATGTGCTGGTCAACGACACGCCCATCGAGCAGGCCATGACGTTGACCGGCCGGCTGCGGCTGGACCTGGCGCCGTCGGCGCCGGCCCTGGCCGGGGCCGAGGTGGAGCTGGTGGCCCTGCCGGACCGCGAGCATCGGCTCAAACATGCCCTGGCCCCCGTCCGCGACCGCTATGACCTGATCCTCATCGACTGCCCGCCCAGCCTGGGCCTCCTTACTGTCAACGCCCTCACCGCCGCCGACGGCGTGCTCATCCCGGTGCAGTGCGAGTACCTGGCCCTGGAGGGGCTGTCACAACTGCTCCAGACCGTCGAGTTGGTGCGCGATAGCCTGAACCCCGGCCTGCACGTGGCCGGCGTCCTGCTCACGATGCACGACGCCCGCACCAACCTCTCGCAGCAGGTCATCGACGAGGTGCGCGGATTCTTTGGCGACCGGGTTTACCAGACGGTCATCCCGCGCAACGTGCGCCTGTCGGAGGCGCCCTCCTACGGCCAGCCTATCCTGGACTATGCCCCCTCTTCGCCCGGCGCGCAGGCCTACGCCGCCCTGGCCGACGAGGTGCTGCTGCGAGCCAGGTGATGAACGCCATCCACGAGGATTTCACCGGCGACATCTCGCCCCACTGGCAGACCTATATCAAGGGCCGGGGTTCCCTGGAGCCCACCGGCCACACCCTCCGCTTTGCCAACACCGACACCACGCGCCGCGAATACACCGACGCCCAGATCGATGACTACCAGGGCGTGCCGCGCGGCCGGCTCCCCTGGCGCGCACCCCTGACCATGACGGTACGCGCCCGCTTTTCACACACTCCAGACGAGTTGAGCGGCACCGCCGGCTTTGGCTTTTGGAACGACCCGTTCATGATGACCGGCGCACGCCTCCCCACGCTGCCCCGGGCCATCTGGTTCTTTTACGCCTCGGCCCGGTCCAACATGAAACTGGACCTGCACACCCCCGGTTGTGACTGGAAGGCCGCCACCATCGACGCGCTGGGCTGGCCGTTTCTCCTGCTGGCCCCCACCGCTCCGGTTGCCATGCTCCTCATGCACGTGCGCGCGTTCTATCGCCGGCTCTGGCCGGTGGCCCAACGCGTCATCCGCGTGCGCGAAGCCGCCATCGACGCAGACATGACCGCGTGGCACACCTATGTGCTGGAATGGGGCACGGCCCGCGCCCGGTTCCTGGTGGACGATGCCGTGGTGCTGGACTGCGACACGCCGCCCCGGGGCCGGCTCGGCTGCGTCATCTGGCTGGACAACCAGTATGCCGTCGTAACCCCGGGGGGCCGACTGGGCTATGGCCTACTGGACGCGCCGGGCCGCCAGTGGATGGAGCTGGACACGCTATCCATCGGTAATTTTTGACTTTTAGCTGTAGCAGGCTAGACTTTTACTTGCAGTGGTGAGGATTTCGCTTGCAGTAGCGGGACTTTTAGTTGCAGCAGTGAGACTTTGCGCTGCCGTGGTCAGTTTCGCACCCCAAAACCCTGACCTGCAGTTCACTGCAAACTATCACCTGTGACTTGTCGCCGCCCTCGTCGGCCCACACCGGGGCGATGATGCACTCGACCAGCGCTCGCTTCCCCAGCATTTGGATACGCCCTACCTCCCCGCATGAGCTATGGTATGGTGGGCAGAGACCCTTCGGGTGAAAGCCCGAAGGGTCTTTCACTTGAAGGTAAAGAAAGGCCCAGATGGTCGTGTTGTTCTGGGTGTCTATCCCTATGAGGCCTCACGCGCCACCAGTGGCAGGTGGACCTGGGGCTGAGGTGAGGTTCCCTCGATGATGCCCGCCAACTCGGCTCGCGCCGCTTCCCAGTCGTTCGGGTCGATGGACCAACTGATGTCGGTGCGTACCCAGGTGGGGTCCTGGGGATCGCTCACGCCGTATTCCCACAGCGCTTTGGGCACCATCGCGTCGACGATCTGAGCCGTGCGCGCTGGATCGACGGCTGCTGCCAGCGTGAGGTAGTCCACGTCCTGGATGCCGCGCCGCCAGTGTTTGAGGCGCAGCGAGGCGAACGGCCCCGGCAGGCCATAGCTCTCCTCCGGGTACTGGGCGTCGGTACCGGGGTAGAACAGCACCCCATCGCCGTTGAAATAGTTCCAGCCGGCGTGGCCCAGTGACTCGTCGTCGTAGCTGTAGCAGCCGAACGTCTGCGCCTGGCGGAAGAGATCGGTCTGACTCTGCGGATCGTCATACCCGTAGCAGTGAAAGTTATTGTAATAGGTGGACGCCCAGTAGAACCAGCGGTCGACGTCCTTCTTGTACTGCACCCAGGCCAGCTCCCGCAGGGCCACCCCATCGTCCTCGGTGGCGAAGGAGCCGGTGGCCGGCCGGCGGCCGTTGTAGACGTAAAAGCGCTTGTCGGGGTCATCGATCCACGTGTCGGCGGCAGCCTGATATAGATCGGTGATCCCGTAGCCCGATCCGAAAGCGACGATGTCCAGGGCCGGAGTGTGTGCCGCTGCGTTGGCGATGTTTATCGTGGCCAGGGACATCAGGCGCTGCCCCGACCCCGGGTTGTCGTTTATCCACTGCGCCCAGCGCTGGATCTGGGCATAGTCGTCGGATTCGTCGATAAGGTAGAGAAAATAGTCGGTGGGCGCGGTGAAGGCTTGGCCGTAGAACCAGTTGACCCAGGCGTCGGTATTGAGCCACATATCCGCCTCGTCGCCGTCCTGCCACGACCAACTCCCGTATGTGCCGATGGAATACACATTGTTCCCCATACCCACGCCCACGCCATCGTAGCCCCGGGCCGGGGCGAACAGGTCGCCGTTCAACCGATCTATCCAGGCCTCGGCCATGTCTTCCGGCTCGATGTCCCCGGCGTCGATGAGCGAGATCTTGTGGCGGTGGGCGAGTTGGAAGTGGCGGTTGGCCAGTTGGAGGGATTGAGCGTAGACAGCAGTGCCGGGTTCGGGATAGGCCACGTCAAAGTAGCGCTCGTTGACGTACTCGGTGCCATAGCACAGCATAGTCCGAGCTGAGGGGAGGTCCGGCAGGCTAAAGTTGCGCACGCGCAGGCGGATGGGGATCTGCCAGGTGGTGGCCCCGTTTTCGGTGATGACGACGGTGCCGGTGTAGACACCGGCGGGCGAGGCTTTCGGGATATAGACGTCGCCCCAGATGGATTGGTTGGTGCTAGCCGGCACGGTAAAGGGAGCGTGGAGCTCTAGCGGCACGGCAATGTCCGGGTAGAGCTTGTCGTGGTCGGGGCGATCCGCCCAGGTGCCGGTGCCTTCGCCGGTTTCCTCCTCGTAGGGCCGCCGAAAGCGCGCCGGGATGTGGCGCTCGTCATAGTCGCCGTAGGCCAGGTCGACGCTGAGGCCCTTGATCTCCAGGTAGCGCACGTAGAACAGCTCGATGTTTCGCCCCACATAGTTGAACACGTCGTCATCCGCGCTGGCCGGGCGAGTGGTGATGCGGGCGCCGCCGGGGCCGGCCAGCTCGGCGAGGGTGACGTCGACCCGAGTAGCGTCGGTATCCGGCGCTTCCAGCACCAGGTTGAAGGACACCACCTCGTTGCGGGCGCCGAACAGGGAGATGACCGCGCCGTCCCAGACCGAGTTGTGCACCGCGCTGGGATCGGCGGCCAAGCCCAGGCCTGACTGGGTGGCGCGCAGCTCGTCGCGCGTGACCTTGTCGCCGCCCTCGTTGGCCCACACCTGGGTGATGGAGCTGGAGGCCAGGGGGGCCAGGGGGCCGGCGGTGGATGTGGCCGGCGCGACCGGCACAGTGGTCGGCTGACCGGTGATGGGTGTAGCGGGCGCGGTCAGTACAGCGGTCGGCTGGCCTGCCGTAGGAGCCGGCTCTGTCGTGGCCGATGTCGGGGATAGAGTCGCTGTCGGACTACAGGGCAACAGGCCGACCAGGAAAACCAGAACCAGTGCCATGCTTGGCATCGCGATGCTTCGTGTGCTCATCTTTTGCCTCCTCGCGTTCGGCGCCGAGCCGCTGTTCGGTACCCGGTCAGGGTGCCCCGGTCTGCGGCCGGTTTCATCATATCATACGAGCTCGAGTTGCGTCAATGGTTGCGCAGGGTAAGCGGGAGATACACGGCCCCCGGCCACCACATCCGGCCATAGATGTGCTGGCGGTCCGTGGGATCTGCGGCTCGTCCCTCGTAGGCGACAAAATAGCCCGGGATGTCGCAAGCCACGGCCGGGTAGCGGTTGTTCCAGAACGCCGCAAAGGCGACTTGGAAATCGTCATAGACGTTGGGGGTGGAGCCCACGGTCCAATGCGAGGCCCAGATGGCATCCCCGGCGGCCGTGGCCCGCTGCCAGATGGCCAGCCACTTCCCCGTCGCCCCGTTGCACGCCACGTTCGGGTGCATCTCGCTGTCGGAGCGACCGGCTATCCAGAACGCCTGGCCCACCGTGTTGCCGTTCACGTCGAGCTCCTGCCCGACGATGTCCCAATCATTGGTATCATACTGCTGCTCCCAGACCACCAGGTAGCGGTTCTGCTCGTTGGTAGCCACGGCCGGTGATTGCTGGGTGACCGCTCCATCGTTGATGAGCAAGTCGCCGCGCGCGGTGGTGCCGTCCCACCTGAGCCGCGTTCCATAGACGTCGCTGTACGAGCGGACCCAGACCACCAGGAACTCGTCTTTGGCCACGTTGTAGACCACGTCCGAGTCGCGTGGGGAGTTGCTCCAGGTGAGCTCGGTCGTGGTCCCCGGTGTGCCGTCGAAGGACACGAGCCGGCAGGCAATGCTCAGCGGCTGATTCGTCGTGGCGCTGTAAACGTCCCAGGTCACCATGTACACGTCGTGGATGGTGCCCCAGGCCACCGCGGGGTTCCACATATCGTAGGGGTAGACCAGGTTGCCGATGATGGAAGATGCGCCGGGGTCGTGGCAGTTCCAGGGAATGACCCGGCCCCGGATGTCGTAGCGCGAGCCATCGCCCGAGATGTCGTACATCCAGACCACCAGGTACTCGTCGTCGGTGGCGTTGTAGGCCACGGCCGGGTGCACCTGATTCTCCAGTTGATATAGCTTTTCAGATAAAGATTTGGACTTTTGGTGAACGACTTGTGGTGGAACCTACTATAAGTAGTGGTAGACGTTCATTACGGCCAATGTATATAGTGCTTCCCGCCTGGTTGTCGATCTAGCAAGTCCAAAACATTATCTGAACGTCTATAGCAGACGAGGAAGGGCCCGGCCAGCGGCTGCCCGCTGGTGGACATGCGCCGGGCGTAGACGGCGCGGGTGCCATCATCGCAGGTGCGGTGCCAGACCACCAGGTATTCGTTGTGGTTCCAATTGTAGGCCACGGCTGCCCGGTAGTGGTGGCAGTCTGATGGCGAGTCAGTCGAGATCTTGGCCTGTGTGCTGAGCCGGGACGCGGCCGCGGCCGGCCAGTCGGCCCGCCAGAGGTCCTCGCGGGCCGCGATAATCGGGGCCACCACGGATGCTAGCAGGACGGCACTGGTTGCCAGAATCGTGAACAGTACTTTCTTGGTTGACATCTTGTCTCCTTTCAGCAGGTCTTTGCAAACGCCGGCCCGTCTAATGGGATATCACCCACCGGAATGTCTCGCCGGCGATGGCGATCCCATATTGCTCGTCCATGACCTGGTTGTTGCAGTCCTTGACCTGCAAATTGTAGGTGCCCGGCTCGAGTTCAAATGTGCGTTCCTCGCCGGGTCTCAACGGGTTAGCCGGCACTATCCTGGCCGCTCCCCATTTCGGACTAGAGTACCGTTCGTCGAGGAACAACCAGCAGATCGGGCGTGGCGACTTGTTGATCAACCGGAAGGTAGTCGTGGTCTTGGGGGTGATGGCCGTCGTGACGATCACGGCCTGGGGCAGGCTGGTGGCGGTGGGGATGACGGCCGTCGTGACGATCTTGGCCTTGGGCAGGCTAGTAGCAGTGGGGACGATGGCCGTCGTGACGATCTTGGCCTTGGGTAAACTGGTGGCGGTGGGGACCGCCGTTGGTGGGGACGGGGAAGGTTCTGTACCCTCGGGCGGCTCCATCGCCAGGGCTGGCGATGGGCTGGGCGTGGCCGTGACGACCATGACGCTGGGGCTGACGGGTGTGGGACAGGTGCAACTCAGCAAGATCATGACCGCCACCGCAAAGGCGAGCAGTGCCGGGGACCATAGTACAGGCTTGTGCATGTTCATGTTTTTCCTCCAATAATTCGGTTGGTGCGGTCTTTTACCCGCAAGTCAAGTGCCTCATTTCCCTACTACTCTCGTATTCCGTCATCTCGGTCTGACACCGCATCGGTCCGGTGCTGTAAAAAGTCGAACAGATCGTCCAAGCTGGCGAATCCCTGGCGCTCCCCGGTGTGTGGGCTTTCCAGGGAGGCCCGCCAGTCTGGTTTTTCGCTGCTGGACTGCCACAGGCGCAGCATGTAGGCGAGGTAGCGGGGTGATCGAGTGGTCATGGTTCATTGTCTGTAAATGGGGTAGAAACCCCTGCCTTTCAGGCAGGCCGTTTTCAACACCACACTGGTATTCGGATGCAATGACTGGCTGCACATTTTGAACCTGTCTTTGCGGTGATGGTTGGACTGTGACCGCGGAATCG
>JAHJIN010000227.1 GCA_018823415.1 Chloroflexota bacterium
GACTTTGACCGATCCCCTAAACCAGACGACCACGTTCGTCTATGATGCCACCAACCGCCGCAAGTTTGTCCACAACGCCATCGGCGGCACCACCGAATACTGCTACGACCCACTGGACCGCATCACGCGCGTCTTTGACCCACGCCGCGCCGAGACCGTGTTCCATTACGACAGCGTGAGCAATATGGACGAGGTCATTGACCCGCTGGGCCACCGCGTGACCATGGGCTACGACCGGGTCCACAACCGCACTGAACTGACCACCGGCATCCCGTCCGACGGGGCGCCGGCCGACGGCAGCACCACCGAGTTCAAGTATGACGGCCTGAACCGCGAAATCCGGCGCACCGATCCCATTGACCGCATCACGCATACGGCCTACGATGGGGTGGGCAACGTCGTGTCCGTGACCGACCCCATGAGCTATACCGCCACGTTCGAGTATAATCTAAATGGCTGGCTCACGCGCCAATTGAACCCGTTGGATGGCAAGACCACCTACGACTATGACGAGGAAGGCAATCCCAAATCCGTCACCGATCCCAACGGCCATACTACCGGCTATGACCATGACCTGGCCGGCCAGTTGCGCAAGGTCACGGATCCGCTGAATGCCGAGACCGAGTTCGATTACGACCAAGCCGGCAACCAGACCGTCGTGACCAACGGGCTGGGTTACACCACGGTTTACACCTATGACAAGCTTAACCTGGTCACCGACGAGCGCGACCCGCTGGGGCACGTCACCCACTATGACTATGACGCCCTGCGCCGCTTGACCGGTCGCCAAGACGCCAACAATCTCGTCACCAGTTATGGTTACAATCCCCTGGGCTGGCTCACGAGTGTCACCGATGCCAACGATCATATTACCCGCTACCAGTACGACAAGGTGGGCAACCGCACGGCTATCATCGACGCCAATGGTATCACCACCACGTTCGAGTACAACCACCTGAACCAACTCATCCGCGAGATCAACCCCCTGGACAAGACCTGGGAATATCGCTACGACGCCAATGGGAACATGATCCGCCGCGTGGACGGCAAATGGCAGGCCACCTACTATTGCTACGACAAGGCCGGCCAGCTCGTCGCCACCGAGTATGGCGTCGGCGCCGGCGCGAACGTCTCCGTCACCTTTGAGTACGACGGCAACGGCAACGAGGTCGCCATGCACGACTGGAACGGCGCCTGGACGTACACGTATGACAAGCTCAACCGCCGCACCAGTGCTACCGATTACCAGGGCCGTTTGTTGGAATGGACCTATGACGCCGTAGGCAATCGCATTGGCATGATCTACCCCGATGGCCGGTCCATCGGCATGGACTATGACCCCGCCGACCGTCTGGATACGCTCACCGATGCCCAGGGCCGGACCGTCGAGTGGGATTACAACCCGCTGGGCTACATCACTGCCCAGGCCAACCCCAACGGCACCCGCGTGGATTACACCTACGACGAGGCCAGCCGCCTCACCGCGCTCAAGAACGAGGGTCCGGGGGCCGTGGTCATCGCCGCCTACGAGTACACGCTGGACGCCGTGGGCAACCGCACCCGCGTGGTGGAGCAGCGCGCCGGCGAACCCATGCCTGTGGTCCGCGACTATGGCTACGACGACCTCTACCGCCTGACCCATGTGGAATCCACCAAGGGCCAGGACATCGCCTACGCCTACGACCCGGTGGGCAACCGCCTGTCGAAATCCGGCACGCCGGAGCCAACCGGCAGCGTCACCGTCACTTCGCCCATCAGCGTCACCTACGACCATGATGCCCTGCATGCCATGACCCGGGCCGGGGCCACGAGCCTGGGCTACGACGACAACGGCAACCGCGTCTGTGCCAGCCAATCTCTCACCGACAGCAAATATGCCGACCTGGCGGTCGCCCTGGGGTTCACCGGCACCCTGGAGACCCGCTACGCCTACGACTATGAGAACCGCATGGTAGGCGTGCGCGAGTGGATCAGCCACGAGCACGGCATCAGCGTGACCATGGTCGCCACCTGCACTTACGACGGCTATGGTCGTCGCGTGGAAAAGCAGGTCACCACGGCTCTCACCACCACCGGCGTCCTGACCGGGCCGGGCACCCTCCGCCGCGAATACGTCTACGACGGGCTGGAGCCGGTGGCCGAGTACGAGTACGCCCACGGCGCGACCACGCCCACCCTGGTGAGCCACTATACCTATGGCAACGGCCGCATGGTGCTTCTGGAGCGCACGCCGGCCGGCGCGCCTGCCGAGAGCTACTGGTACCACTATGATGGCCTGGGTAGCGTAGTGGCCCTGAGCGACGAGGCTGGCGCCTTTGCCTGCCAGTGGGAGTACGACGAGTACGGGAATCAATTGCGGGGATGCTTGACGCTGAATCACTACGGCTACACCGGGCAGGAGTATGATCCAGAGACTGCGCTATTCCACTTCTTTGCGCGGTATTATGATGCAGATGGTGGCACCTGGATCACACAGGATACATACAAAGGTGATCCGAATGATCCTTCTACTCTGGCTCGGTATCAATACGTCAAGAACAACCCTATCAGTTTTTACGACCCTGATGGGCGCAAAGCCACACAGGCTTCGCTGGAGGCTTCCAAACTTGGTAACAGGATACAAGGTGCCCTCAACGAGGGAGTAGGCAACCAAGCAGTTCTTTGTAATAAGAACTACTATTACAATCCCATGAACTCGGGTGCTTATTTGCGCCCGGACTATTTGTACAAAGGGACATTCTTTGACCTGAAGCCCAATACATATTCTGGGCTAAGGGATGGTGTCAGTTCAGTAACCAAGTATTCAAGTATCGGACTTGAGCCTGGGAGCCAGTGGGATCGTTGGACAATGAACATCCCTCGTACAGCAGTGGATCCAAAGAACAACATTTTGTATGAGGTCAAGTTCAAATCGCCCGGTGTTCTGGCATATTCGCAAGCACCAAAGCTATCACAGTGGACCAATAAAATCGCAAGTTCAAGGACGTTCAGCGCCTTTGGAAAAGTAACGCTGGTTGTAGGTGTTGCGCTAAGCATTTACGATATTGGGTCCAATATATATCAGGAATCGAAAGAGGCGGGACATTTAACGATTGGCAAGGAATCCTCCAAGGCAATTGGTAGGAATGTAGGAGCATGGACTGGTGGTTTTGTGGGCGCAAAGATTGGGGCTGCAGTTGGAGGTGCAGTAGGGTCCATCATACCAGGGGTAGGTACTGCTGCCGGAGCGCTCATTGGCGGTGTAGTTGGGGGTGTTACGGGCGCTATAATCGGATCTGGTGCGGGGGAAAAGATTGGGGAATGGGTTCACGACAATGCTGGAAAAGCAAAGGACTGGATTGGAGATCAAGCCAAAAAAGCCGATTCTTGGCTTGAGGATCACGGTCTCAAGTTTTGGTAATGCCCTACTCTCATTTCTACGCTCCGCGTGTAGGACGCCGAGTGGATTTTCCCCACAAGGCCCTATAGCCAAGTTGCGGAGGAGCGACTGACCCAGCCCGCCTGGCCTGGGGATAACAAGAACCACCTCGCGTGGGCGTGGGGCGGTGATATTTGCTCTATGTGACTGGGCTTTCAGTGGGTGTGTTGGGATCGTCTCGTCAGTCAGGAACTCTTCCGACTGTACCGCGCCCCGAAAGCCCTGATCAGCAGAGAGCAAGAAATGGGTCGCTACTGTTGGCATAGTACGTCGTCACGGTTTACCCCGGCGTTGCACGATTAGGACTTCACTTGCCGGCGTTTCGGGCAATACGGGCGGGGGCTGTCGCTTAGGGGCATGACCGTCCACCAGCGCCGCCGACAAGTGATAGATACGTCCGGTGTCTTGCAAGACCTGGATCACCTGTTCGCTGTCACTCGGTTGGGTCCGCTGTTGGCGGATCTGCGCCAGCCCCAACATCAACGCCCGGTTCAGTTCGCTCTGGCTCAGTTCCAGTTCTTGTATCCAGGTTGAAGGTATTTTTAGCGTAACCGTCGTTTCCATCGCTCACTCCTTGCTGCCATTTCGCGGATAGTCACGCATCATGCCCACAGTATACCACCCTTTCCCAGCCCGATCAACTATCGGTAGGAGCATATCATGAACACCAAATCCACCCTGGGCAGCCTCATCATCCTGCTGGCCCTGGCGGCTCTGACCGGCCTGGCGCTCAACGTGCACGTCCGCGCCCGGGCCGCCACCGCCCCGGCCGGCACCCTGGTCCCCCTGGGCCCGGCCCAGACCGACGCCGGGCGCCGGGCCGCGTACACGGCCGTCTTTCAGCATCTATACGCCGACGGCTCGGCGCGGCTGGCGACGGGGTTGTTTGCCTACGAGGGCACGGACTATGACCCCGGTACCCTGCTCCTGCCCCCAGGCTTTGACGGCGCCTTTGCCCACGTGGCGGTCACCGGCACCCAGCCCTTTACTCCGGCCCTGGCCCTCCACTACAAGCCCGTCGCCGTGTTCTGGTGCACCCTCCACGATGCCAGCGGCTATTACACCAGCGAGGCTGCCCGCTACGAGGGCCTGTTCACCGCCGATTACCTGAACGGCGCCGACCGCTACCACGACGTGCTGGACGAGGCCAACATCGCCACCGGAGACCTGGACGACTATGCCGTGCTGCTCCTGCCGGGCATCAAGATCGGGCACGCCCAGGATGTAGCGGATGCGCTGGGGCCGGCCGGCCTGGCCGCCATCCGCGCCTTCGTCGAGCGCGGTGGCATGGTATACGCCCAATCCGATGGCTGCTACCTGGTCGAGGCCGCCGGGCTGGTCGCGCCCGGCACCGTGGACCTGACGGCCCGCGTCACCGCGTATGGCACCGGCAGCGTGGGCCAACTGGATGTGCTCACCGACGCGCTGCCCCTGACCTGGAGCTGGCTGGACGACTCCGCCTACGTGCTGGATGACCCGGTCCTGGCCGGTGGCGGCGACCTGACCACCATCGCCACCTATGCCGACACCACCCAGCCCGGCACCGCCGCCATCCTCTACCGCCAGTTCCCCGGCGGTGGCCAGGTCATTCTCATGAGCGGCCACCCGGCCGCCGACCGCGCGGCCTACTATCCCCAGTTCCTCGCGGCCCTGTTCCAGGCCTTTGCGGATCGGGGCGACCTGCGCGCCAGCGTCCGCCAGATCTATACCGCCGACCCGGCTGTGCCCGACGACCTGATCCCGGCCCGCGAGCCGGACGTGCCGGTGCTCATCACCGCCGCGTTCGAGAACGTGAGCGCCGCGCCCCTGGCCGACGTAGTCCTCACCGAGACCGTCCAGGCCGGGTTCCATCTCTCCGGCACGCTGCCCACCTCGACCTGGCTCGGTGCAAGCCTCACGCCCACCATCACCGCCCACGACGGCGTCACCGACGTGGTGTGGACCGTGGGCGTGGTCGCGCCGGGCCAGACATTTACCGTGGCGTTTCCCGCCTACACGGTCCTGGACACCATGAACCGCTCCTCGGCCACCGTCGCTGTGGGCCGGGCCGCGTACAGCGACACCGTCATCGGGCGCGTGGTGCAGCTGACGCACCCGCCCCTGGTCATCCGTTCGGAGCTGGCCGCCCGCCTCTTTGGCGACCGCGACATCGAGCCGGACCGGCGCTTCCTTATTCCCCAGGACGGCAACTTCCTGGACGTCTACCACACCTACGAGAACAAGGAAGAGGGCCTGGCCCAGCACGTCCGCGTGGTCGAGATCATTCCCCTGGTCGTGCCCATCGTGGACCTGGAGGATCAGACCGAGTTCCTGGACCCCAACGACGGCGAGACCATCTGGGTGACGAATGAGCCGTTCTTCTATGACGAGCCTTCGTATCCCCGACCCGTGGGCCTGGCCGACTGGCCGGCCAAGACGCCCATCAGCCTCATCACCGCGACGCAGCATCTCACCGGCGTCCAGATCGTCTGGATCACCTACACCGTCCCCGGCGGCGTCCACATCGACCCGCCGCCCACCGAAGGTTATGGCAATTTCATCACTATCCCACCCACCTACTCGGCCTATATCACCGTGACGGCCGACTACCAGATGGTGGTGCCGGCCCTGCGCCTGGAGTGGGAACTGGGACCGTGGCCCGGCTACCACTATGAAGAGCCGGCCGTGCGCTATGGCCTGCGCAGCCGCGAGCTATTGGGCCGCGACGTGTACTTTGACGAGACGCCGCGCGCCAACGCCGTGACCATCCAGTATCCCGGCGGCAGCGTCTATACCCTGGTGGGCGGCGACCCGGTGTTCTACCGCGAGCGACTGACCACCGGCGAGGTGGTCTACTGGCCGGAGGCCGGCGGCGATTCGTCGCACCTGTATTACGAGGACCGCTGGGGCCGGCCCCACACGCTGCCCCTGCGCTCGGCCTTTTACGACGTGTTCGACGCCGACTCGTGCTACTGTGGGCTGGGTGGCCCCGGCGAGCTCCACATCGGGCTGGCCGGCACCTTTGAGGTGCGCGTGGACCAGGACGAGGACGGCATCATCGAGGACCACGAGCGGGTGCTGGAGTACCCCAGCAAGCTGCCAGCCGACGTGGAGTGGCTGGTCAAGACCCAGGGCCGCATCGCCATCTCGGCCGAAGAAACCCTGCTGGACATCGCCATCCCCCGGCCCTACCGCACCCAGATCGTGCCCGAGGGCGGGACCTGGGGCGTGGCCGGCGTGTCCTACGACGTCGAATCCGGCTGGGCCGTCTTTGAGAGCCTCACCGAGACGAACACGCTCACACACCTGTTCTTCCGCGTTTCGTCCGATGGGCATACGCCCACGGCCATCCGGCTCTACGGCCACCTGGTGCCCTACCCGGACTATGCCCCGGACAACGTGGCCGTCAAGCTGGCCGAGGGGCCATTCTTTACCTACCACCAGACCTACGCCGGCCCCAGCCGCTACGAGGCCATTTTCGGCCACGTGCAGGGCATCCGCGCCCACGCCAAGAACGTGAGCCTGGGCAAAGAGGTGAGTCCCAACCTCCTGAGCCTCCACGGCGACGAGTTCTACTATATCCTGCACGTCCACGACCGTGATTTCGCCGACCGCTATATCTCTGACCCATACTTTGCCAGCTATGGCTTTGACACGCTGGCCGGCACCACCTACGTGGGCGGACGCGAGGACATGGACCTGCTGCACTCGGTGGTAGCGCCCGGCGAGTACACCCAGATCCGCATCGAGGTGGACAACAACTCGGGCATCACCCTGACCAACGTCGCCATCGCGCCGGACCTGGCCGGCCTGCCAGCCGGCGTCGCCGTGACCCGCATCACTGCCAACGACGTGCCGCCCCAGTTCCCGGACCTGCCGTTCCTGAACGTCACGGCCATCCCCGACGCCTGGCGCGGTAACTATTACTTTCGCCTGGAAGTAGGGCCGGACTTTCCGGCCGACCAGCGCGGCCGAGCGCTCGAGATCCCCTTTACCATCACCGCCGATGGCCTGCCGCCCGAGTTCCAGTTGCCGCCAGCCATGTTCGGGGTGCCAGATGACGCGGACGAGGTCCGCAACGACCACGACCGCGTGGGCCAGCTCGTCATCACTGACACATTCCCCCTGTCTGTTACCGTGACGGCCGCGCGCATCGCCAACCACGCCGAAATGACCGACCTTACCAACCTGGTGCGCGACGACGAGCGGCTGGCTGCCTTGGACTATTTCAGCAACACCCTGCGCACTGACGTGATCGCGTCGCACGTGGGCGCCACGTACACCTTTACACCCACCGGCCCGGCGGCCACGTTCCCCTGGGACGATGGCCCCAACCCCAACGGTGACCTGTACGTCATCGCCCGGGCCGTGCTGCCAGACCCATCGGGGCCCGCCGGCCGCTACGCCGCCAACGAGGGCTTCTGGTTCCGCTTTCACGAGGAAGAGGGCCGCACCTGGACCGTCGGGCCGTCGAACCCGGCCTATGTCTATATCCATGGGGCCTATATCACCACCACGTACACCGTGGCCGGCATCACCCACGTGTTCAATGGTGCCTCGCTGGATGAGTTGTTCCCCGGCGAGGCCAACCTGGTCACGGTGACGATGCGCACCGCCAATGACGGCGACCGCCTGGCCCTGGGCCTGACCGTCACCACCACCGTGCCGGCGTCTGTCACCGTGGTGAGCGCGTGGGGCCAGGCCGGCATCACGCCGGTCATCGTGGACGGGCAGCACGTCGCCTGGCCCATCGGCAACTTGCGCGAGGGGGCGGCTATCATCGGTGGGTTTGTGCTCCAGGCCACGCCGCCGCTATCCGGCACCGTCGAGGCCGCCGGCGATGGCTATGTGCATCCGGCAGTCACAGCCCTGCGCCTGACCACGGCCTCTCACGCCCGGTTCGTGGACGAGTTCTCGGAGCGGTTGCTGCGTGTGGAGCGCGCCGAGCGCACGGCGGCCGACGTATCGCCGGCCAAGCTGCCGGCGCCGCTGCTTCTCACGGCCGCCTGGTCCGGCGACGCGACGATATATCTGGCGTGGGACAGCGTCGCCGGTCCGGGCGTGCGCTATCACGTGTATCGCAGCGCCGATTCGCACGCCGGCTATCGCTGGGTTGGAGTGGCGCACGTGCCGTCGTTCTATGACGCCACGGCCCAGCCCGGGCAGCGCTACTATTATGTGGTGGTGGCCGTGGACGACGCCACCGGCGAGGGGTTGCATTCCCCCGTGGCGCTGGTGGGCCGCTCACCCTATGACGTTTTCCTGCCGCTGATCAGCCGGCCATAGAGGAGACAGATATGCGTAGAGCCTTGTTGGCCGTCGTGATGCTGGGCCTGGGCCTGGCGCTGGCCGGCCACAATCCGATTGAGGCCCGGCCGGCCCCCGGGCAGGTCCACACCCTCACCCTGGTCGCCGACCAGACCCTGACGCTGGCCTATCACGATGGCGTGGTGACGCGCATCGCGCCGCAGGATGGCCGCACCGACCTCCTGTTCGGCAATGCGCCGGGGGCCAGTGGGCCGGCCTGGCTGCGCGACCTGGGCCTGGCCGTCACGGATACGAGCACCGGCACGGTCTATTGTCGCAGCTATGTGGGGTTTCCCCCGCTCTCGCTGCCCCCGCACAGCGAGGTCACGGCGACCACGTTGCACCTGTATATCACAGACTGCTTCCCGCTCAGCCCCACGTCCACGGTATCGAGTTTCGGTGCCGGCGTCTATCCGCTCCTGGGCGAGTGGGCGGAGGACATGCTGGTGGCGTGGAGCGACACGGACCCGGCCTATGTGATGCCAACCCTGGTCGTGCGACCGATCCAGTCGGGCGCCAGCGGCGATCACGAGTGGGATGTCCTCAAGTTTGCTGGTCGACCGCAGTTTGGCTTCTTGTTGAGCGGCAGCCCCATGCCAGATGATCCGGCCGGCCTCATTGCCCGGGCCGACAACCGCCTCGGCGCCATGCCGCCCACGCTGGAGGTGACATATGTCCAGCGCACGCCGCCGGTGCTGCGCGAGCCGGTCTATGCCGGGGCCACGCAGGTCCGGGGCGCCGGCGGCCCAGGGGAATCGGTGGATGTATACGATGCCGACACCGGGGCATTGCTGGGCGCCGGCCTCATTGACCAAGACGGCACATTTACCCTGTCGGTAAGCCCGGCGCTGGCGTTGGGGCAGCGCATCATAGCCCTCAGCGACTATGAGGGCAGCAACGTGGTGGTGGTGCAGCCAAACCCGGCCGTCGAGGTGCCGGAATGGCCTACCTTGTTCCTGGTGGGCGGGGGGCTGGCCGGGTTGTGGGCTTGGCTACGACAACGGCGAGGATAGAAGGTAGCTACAGTTTTTCAGATAAAAGTCTTGGGCAAGCTACGCGGCCATTGCGCCCTGGGTTTCACAAACTGTCTCATCAGGGTTTTGATCGCCTTTTTTGAGCACCTCTCCGCTTGAACTGGCTTGGACCAAAGCGCGTATAGAGCACCCGCAAAACCCCCAAGGCTAGAAACGGCTCCAGCGGGATTCGCAGCCTCCACCGCTGCGGCCGGACAATCAGGGCCGTTACCCATGAAAAGCCAGCCTCCTGGCCGGTTCTTCATGGGTTACTTATGCCCGGCGATTGACCGTTAATCATGCGTATGATATAATTCATCCGAAGCGTATGAATCATACGAAATGCCTGATGGAGGAACATGATGAGTGAACTGCAAGTGAGCATGACCGAACTGCGCCAGAGTTTGGGGCGCCTGGTCAATCAGGCGGCATATGGCGACGGGCGGATCGTGTTGGTCGCCCATGGCCGGCCCAAAGCCGCAATCATCGGGGTAAAAGACTTGCAGCGACTGAAGCGACTGAGCGAAGAGCGGCCCGCTCAGCCTGACCAACATGCCCAGGCACTGGCCGCCGCGGACCTTTTGCGGGAGCAAATCCGGCGTTGGCAAGACGCTCATGGCATCACGCCCGAGGACTCGGTGATCACCCTGCGCCAGTTGCGGGAGGAGGAGTGAGCGGATGAAACCGCTAGTTTGCGCTGACGCCAGCCTGGCTCTCAAGGTCGTCCTGCCGGAATCAGACAGCGCCCGGGCCCGCGCGCTATGGGACGAGTGGCAGGTGCAACGCACGCTGGTCATCGCGCCCACGTTGTGGGGCTATGAAGTCACGTCGGTGATTCGGAATCGTGTCCACCGCGGAAAACTGCCGCCAGACCTGGAGCAGAATGCCTTCGCGGCGGTACACCAACTGCCCGTGCAGATGCTGGCACCTGCTGGATTACACCAACGGGCCTGGGAACTGGCGCGGCGATTCAACCGTCCCGCTGCCTACGATATGCATTACCTGGCGCTGGCCGAGATGGCCGGGTGCGATTTCTGGACCGCGGACGAGCGGCTATTCAACACCGTGCAAGGGGACCTGGACTGGGTATACTGGCTGGGCGCCTACCAACCTGCTGCGGATATGGGTTCGGGGCACTGAGAGCGCGCTACAAATCTGGTCCTCGTCGCTTCTGCTATTCTACCTTGCCATCTGGCGCGCATCCGCACATCCGATGACCATGCGCAAAGGCTCGAGACCGACCAGTCCCGAGCCGTTTGGCGCGCCTATCCGCTGAACCGGCTATGGTCCCAAAGCGGTTACAGCGCCAGCAGCATTCCCACCGCCAGAAACGGCCCCAGCGGAATCCGTAGCCCCCAACCGTGCCGCCGGACAATCATCGCTGTTACACCGGCAATACTGGCCAGCCACAACGCGATCAGCAGCATCACCCCGGCGCCCAACGGCCCCAGCGCCAACCCACCAAACAGACTCAACCGAACGTCGCCCATCCCCATGCCGCGCGGGAAGATCAGGTGACAGACGAGCATGAATCCGCCGCCCACCACCGCACCGCCCAAAGCTGCCGGCAGGTCCATGGCCAAGATAGCCACCGCGAGGGCCAGCAGGATCGCCGGGCGCACGACGACGTTGGGGATGCGATGCGTGCGCGCGTCCACAAAGCCCAGCACCACCAGGATGCTGACATAGGCCAGGGCCACGACCAGATAAGGTGACAATCCGACCCGCCACCACATCCACCCCCAACCCCCGGCCGTCGCCAGCTCGACCGCCCCGGCCCACCGGGGCGTGGGACTGTCGCACAGCCGGTCGATGATCCGGCGCAATGCCCGGCCAACTGCCAGACCCACCAGCACGAGCCCTCCCCCATATAGCCACCACAGTCCATCCAGCACCATGCCGTTCCTCCGCCTATTGAATCCCGCGCACCCGGGCCACCACCGGCTGCACGCCATCGGGCCGGAACCAGGCCCCGCGCTCCCAGCGCTCGTCGTGGCCGCCCATCTCGCGATTCGCCAGCAGCCAGGGGCAATAGGCCAGCAGATAGCCCGGCCGGCGCGCCAGCCAGCGAAACGCCGCCGCCGTCCACGTCGCCTGCAGCTCGGCCGTGCGTTTGTAGTCCGTGTCCCACCGGCCATCGCCCGAGTACAGGCCGCCCTCGGTGCAGATGATAGGCAGCTCGGCACCCAGGGTCGCCCGCGCCACGGCGGCATACCGGGCGTACCGGGCAAAGCCATCCAGGTCCCCGGTACAGTCGTCCGGCTCGCCCAGAGTGTAATTGTGACAGGCGATCCAGGTGTAGCCCGCCACGGCCGGCGCCCGCGCCAGCAGGCCGGCCAGCGCCGCCCGCATAAAGTCCACGTCGTTCACCGGCCCGGCCGGGTCCAGCGCCCCGATGCCCGGCAGCCCCCCGCAAGCGCGCACCGTCTGCGCCGCCGGCAGCCAGTAGTCCAGGTACTGCGCCGCGTCGTGGCGGCCGGGCACGGCCCACTCGTCGGGCCGATTCGGCTCGTTATAGAGTTGAAAGTACAGCACGCCCTGGGCGCGCAGGTGTTGGACCAGGCTGGTGAGCCGGCCATCGTAGGCGCCCACTGCGCCAGATATGCGCACCACCGGCTCGATGCGCTGCCGGCGCAGGGCCGCCAGCAGGTAGTCGTTCTCGGTCAGGGTGTGCCCGTCGCCGGGCAGGTAGACGATGACCAGCACCCAGTGCAGATGCAGGTCGGCGACCTCGCGCACGAACCGGTCCACCTGGTCGGCCGGCTGGGGGCTGAAGGGCGCCCAGTGGACGCCGCGCCCATTGTCGCCGGCCGGGCGGCGAAAGGCGCTCCAGGCCACGGCGAACGCCGGCGTGGGCGTGGCGACCGGGGTGGGGCTGGGGATCGGGGTATTGGTAGGCGTAGGCGTGCGCGACGGGATGACCAGCATGGCCGCGCTCGAATCTTTGCTCCCACCCAACAGCCCACCAAAGAGCAGCAATACGACAAAAACCAGCGCGAGCGGCAGGCCCACCAGGGCCGCTAATGCCACTCGCGCCGGCCAGGGATTGACCCCATAGCTACTCATTGCGGTGGATGACAAACCACTGGGCGGTCCAGGCCACGGCGCCCGACTGCACCCCGGCCACGTCATCATAGTAGGCGACGGCCGTCCAGACGCCCAGGGTCTCGGTGCCAAACTCGACCGCGCCGGTGGAACCGGAATCCAGTTGATACAGCCCACCGCCATCGGTCGTGGCGAGATAGGTCGCCACGCCTCCACCAGGATCCGCCACGACCACGCGCACCCGCTCGCCGGCCAGGGGCAGCGTGTCCTGAGTAAGCTGGCCGCGCAGGATCTGCGTGGCCTGGCCCACCTGCGGCGCGTGCCACACCAGGTAGGCATAGTCGCGGCTCAAGGTCAAGAGCGGCGGGTTGGTCGAGCCGACCACAAAGTCGTTGCGCGGGTAGCTCCCGTTCGTCGGCGGGTCGCCCGGGTAGCGGATGGTCACCTCGTCGACGCCGCTGCCCGGCACCGTGCCGGGGCCGGCGATCTGGCCAGCCACCTCCTGCCAGGGCGCCACCAGCGGCGCGTCGGTCAGATAGAGCCCTTCCCAGGCCCGAAACAGATGGTCCGGGGGCCGCCAAGCTCCAGGACTGTTGAAGCCCGACCAGTCCCATGCGCCGGCGGCGTCGGTCGTGACCGTGGCGTACTCGTACGTCGCGGCGACGTCGCTGAACGGCTGCGGTGGGCGCGCGCCGGGCGCCGGAATAGCAACCACACGCTGGTAAGGCGGGTCAAAGGCCATCTGGCGCGTAGCCCCACCGTCCAGTCCCAGCTCCACGATGTCCGAGATGTAGATCAGGCCTGCGGATAGAAACGTCAGCCGGCCCTGATAACTGCTCGGCGGCAGGGTCACGTCCCCGGTCCACTCGTTGGTCAAAACCTGGTAGGCCAAAGGCACCACACTGGCCGGTACGCCAGCGGCGGTATACAGGTAGACCGTCACGTTGCGGGCCGTGCCGGGCACGGTGCGTGCTACCAGGTTGATCTGGCCGTTACGATAGTAGCGGCCCTGGACCCGGATCGTGACACCGCTCACGCCCGGGCCGCCGCTGGTGCGCAGGTGCACCGTGCCGGACCAGGCCGGCTCGCCCGGCACGGCCGTCGCCGTGGGGGTCGCCGTCGGCGTAACGGTGGACGTTGGGGTAGCCGTTCGTGTGTCTACGGTGGGTATGACCGTCGTCGCCGTGGGGGTCGCCGTCGGCGTCGCGGTAGGTGTAGCTGTGACGGTGGGCGTAGCCGTTGGCGTCGGGGTCGGCGTCGCGGTAGCGGTCGCCACGACGAAGGTCAGGTCGCGCCCGCCGGTGGCCCACAACGGCCAGCCGGCGCCGTCGAACCACAACCAGTTATGCGCGCTGGCCCCGCCAGGCACGGCCGTCACGCCCACTAGGACCTGGTTGCCGTAGCGCACGATGGCCCCGCCGGCGTGCGTGGCCCCGCCGCTGCGGGAGACCGGCCCGGCGTAATCGTCACAGTTGCTACACGAGCCAGGCAGATCCTCGCCCCCGTTCCACTGCAACACGCCCACCTGGCCGGCGTTCACCGCGGCCCCGCCGGGGTTGCGCACGTGGATGTTGACGTAGGGTGTGGGGGTCGGCGTGGCCGAAGACGTCATATAGATCTGCAGGTAGCACCGTTTCGAGTTCGCCAGCCAGGGCAGTGGCTGGCGGCCTGCATCCGGCAGGCGGTCATAGCCGGGCGCGTCCACCACGTACCGAAAGCTGTCCAGGCACGACAGGCCTTGCCCGGTGCACCACTGGCCGGCTCCGCCGGTATAGCCCTCCCAATCGGGAGAGGCCAACCCCTCGCGCCACACCCGCACCCAGGCGCCCGAGATAGGCAGCAGGGTATCGGCGTCGTAGACCTGGAAACAGACCTCAAAGTCAATGCTGCCCGGCGCATCCTCGCAGGTGTGGCCGCCCTGGTACGACGCCGGCACGTCGGCCGGCGGCGCCGCCCGGCCAGCCGGTCGACCGTTGAGCGGTCGAGGTGTAGCCATTATCGCCGGTGCAGACCCTACCAGGCGCGCCGGCGGCCAGGTGGCCTCGGCCACGCCGTCGACGTCGCTCATAAGCAGCCGGTCGCCGAGCACGGCCAGGCCATCGCAGCGGCGGCCGCGGTCGTACACGTAACGCCAGGTGAGCTGGGCCGGGTCCGGCCCTTGCAACTCGTAGACCCCGGCCGTGCCCCCGCCCAGCAGCCGGCCGGTCGGCGTCAGCGCGAAGTCATAGATGCCCGCCGACCACTCTGCCGGCGCGCCCACGGTTGGTACCGTGGTCCAGGTCTGCCCGTCATCGCGACTGGCGATAAGGCCCCGCCGGGTTCCGGCGACCAGGACCTCCTGGCCGCCCACGCGGGTCGCGGCCAGACGCAGCACCGGCGTGCTCAGATCCTGGTAGTCCCAGCCGGCAGGCGTGTAGCGCCACACCCCCTCCAGGGAGCCGCCCACCAGCGCGCCCGATGCCGTCACCACCAGCCCGTTCAGCGGGCCGGCCAGGTCGCCCGGCCCCAGATCTTCCCACCGGCCCATGCCGGTCGCCACGGCCACCAGCGGGTAGCGCAGCACGCCCCGCGGCGTGCCGGCGTACAGATACGCCGCGTCGCTGACCAGCGAGAAGACCACGTGGCCGCCGGGCAGGGCCGGCAGCGCCCGCCAGCCGCCCGCGTCGGCGCAGTCCCCTGCAGGCAGGACCAGCACGGCCCCGGTCCGGCCGGCGAACACCCGGCCATCGGCCGCGTACAGGCAGACAGCCCGGGCGGCATTGTCGCCGCTCATGTGGGTCCACTGCCCCGGCCCGGTGCGCTGGTAGACGCCCCCGCCGGCTGCGGCGTAGGCCACGCCGTCCACGGCCAGCAGGTCCAGGGCCTGGGGCAGCGGCGTGCCCTCGAATGCAACGTAGAGCGGGCCGTTCTCCGTATCAGCCGGGGGTTGGTAGCCCCGCGGCAACAGGCCCACCAGCCCGAGCAGAATCAGGCCACCCAGCAAGGCCAGCAGCAACCTCCGCGACGGTGTGATAGTCATGGCGTCTCACCCACCCGCACCAGGGGATAATAGAACAGGTAGCGGCTCAAGAGCTGGTTGGCTTGCCCGCCGCTGACCGTCCAGCCCGGCGCGCCGCCGATCCCGACCAGGGGCAGCTTGCCCCCCTGGTAGCGGGTCAGCACCGCCGTCGCCGGGTCAAAAGCCGCCAGCTCGCCGACCAACGTGAACCACAGCCGCCCATCGGCATAGACCATCTCCCCCTGGGCCAGGCTCGCCGGCAGGTCGTACTCGGTGGCCGGGTAGGGGCTGGTCATGCTCAGATGGCCCAGCCGCCCGTGCTGACGGTCCAGGTACCACAGGTCCCCCCAGACCGCCAGGGTTTCCGTCTGTTTGGTCCAGGGATTTAGGCGCTCTACCGTGGCGTGCTCCCCCGCTGCGCCGTTGGGAACCACGACCAGGTCATCGGCCTGATGCCCGTAGGGGAGCTGGTACAGGCTGCGAATCTGCTCGTTGGGGTGCAGCGGGTGATAGAGCAGCTCGGCGACGCTGTACCGAGTCGGGTCGGAGAACCACACCGAGTAATAGCCACCGTACAGGTGGAAGCTGACCCGCGCCACGGCCGCCGGGTCGTCGGTGCCCAGGAACACGGTGGCCGTGCGATTGACCAGGTCGGCCAGGAAGAGACGGTCCTCGGCCAGGCCCCAGACCACGCTGCCCGGCGCCAGATCAGGCACGGTTGCGTGCAGATGCGTCAGCCGCGCGCCCAGGGCTGCCGACTGGTACGAGGTCATGGTCCCGGCCGCCGGGTCCAGAAAGTCCAGCGACCCGGCGCGATAGACCCACAGCCCGGCCGTGCCTCCGTGTGTGCCCGACACCGGCCGGCTCAACCAGGTGGTATCCGTCGGCCAGGCATAGACGGCCAGGCCGGCACTGGTGACAGCAGCCTGGACCGAGGTCGTGACCACGGTCAGGGTCGCCGTGATGAACGGGGCCGAGGGCCGGCCGACCATCTGGGTATCCGTCATGACGCCGGTCAGGGTCTGAGTTACGACCTGGACCGGCCAGACGCCGCTGGTCGGGGCGGCGGCCGGGGCCAGGCAATCCAGCGCGGCCGGCGCAACCTGCTGCACCCAGACGCCGCCGGGGCCGGCCGTCAGCCCGACGGCCGTACCGGGCAGGTTATGGATAGCCGCCACCGGGATGGGGGCCGGCGCAACCAGGCCCACCGTTGGGGCCGCTTGACTGGTCGCCACGCTGACGGCCAGCAGAAACAGGAATGCGAGCATCAGGCCAGATGGGACGATGATACGGCACATCGCGCAACCTCCGTAATAGATGCAGGATATTTCTCGCCACGCTCGAAATGGCGGGCATCGCCAACAGCACGCAGAGAGATGTCCGCTGGACATCCCCCTGCGTCGCAACATGGCTACATGGTGGGCTTGTTCTTGCGCCCACTCAAGAGCCGATAAACCAGAAAGAGCCCCAGGGCAACAGCCACGCCCAACGAGCCGAATATGACCAAGGGATCTCCAGCGCCCATGAGTAACACCTCCCTTCTTGAATCTAGTGCGCCTCGACCAGGCCGGCCGAAGCAAAGGCATGGATCGGCAGCTCGTCGCCGCCGGTGATGAGCCGGGCAAAAAAGGTGCGCACCGGCACGCGCAGGTACACCCCCACCGCCGGCTCGGTCGTCGTCCAGGTCGTCGCCCCGCCCGGCGCGGCCCGGGCCGTGGGGGGAAAGTCGGCGACCGTCCCCCCACCGGGATCGGACAACACCTGGACCTCGACGTTGTACCCGATGAACCCCCGCGCTGCCAGGGCGTCCTCGGCAGCCGCCTGGGCTGTGGCCGCCGCCACGGCGGGATTCAGGGCCATGGACCCGCTGGCATAGAGCGAGCCGTAATCGCGCCCGCTGGCGACGCCTTGCAGTGCCGCGTCCGTCGCCATGTTATAGGCCCAGGTCTTGGTCTGGAGCAGGCTGTAGAGGTCCACCAGGCCGGCCGCCAGCACGATCAGGACCAGCATGACCAGAAAGCCCACGAGGGCGTTCCCGGCCTCGTCCCGGCCC
>JAHJIN010000228.1 GCA_018823415.1 Chloroflexota bacterium
CAACCCCTCGGCCGTGAGGGCCGTCGCGCGGATGGCGTCGGGCGTGACAATGAGATGGTAGCATTCCGCGCGACCCGGGTGCGGGCAGTCGGCGAAGGCGGGGTCCGTGGCGGCGATGGCAAACGTCTCAGACGCAAGCAGGCGCGGCAGGTCGCCAGGCGCGAGAGCAGCGGAAAATGCCCGCTCGTGATGGCCGGACTGGGCGGTGACATGCTTGGGGGCGGGGAGCAGGACGTTCATGGGTTCACCGGCGGCGGGATGATGTGTGCCGATACGTTTCGCCGCGGTGGCCGGGAATCATCCTGCCTCCCCCGTCTGGCGTCCTTCTTTGTGTGCGTGCAGCAGGTCAGTACCTGGACACGACGAAAGGACCATCATTCCAGTTGGGAGGCAATCTCATGAACGGCACCTCGCGCGCGGTGTTGACCGGACTGCTGGTGGTTGTGATGCTGACCGTCCTGGGCGTTCAGTCGAGTTGGGCCCAGGACGCCTACATTGGCGAGATCCGGATGGTCGCGTTCAACTTCGCCCCCATGAACTGGCTGGCTTGCGAAGGCCAGGAACTCCAGATTGCGCAGCACACGGCCCTGTTCTCGCTGCTGGGCACCGCGTACGGCGGCGACGGACGGACCACGTTCAAGCTGCCGGACCTGCGCGGCGGCCTCAAGGTGGGCCCCGCAGGCCTCCTCGTGCCGCTGACGCGCGCCGGGGCCCAGACCGGCGACCGAACGGTACCGATCAAGTTCGTGATCTGCGTGGCCGGGATATACCCACCGCGGCCGTGAGGCGGCTGCTGTCAAAGCGTCGGGGTCTGATTCTTGGTTGTCGGTGACCAAGTTTGTCATGCGGCCGTCTTGATCGGTTGCCAGTACTCATCCCAGCGGTCATTGAGCAGTAGGGTGCGCAAGCTCAGGATGGCTTGGACCCCCGGCTCAGTCCAGCGCATCCCGGTGCGTTTGCAGCGCGTGGCCACGACGCATTTGCACGCCGCTTCGACGACGCCGGAGCCAATGTGCAGGCCCCGGGCGCGGTAGGCAGGGTAGTCCATGCGCTGGCGGTTGGTGTGGAAGTAGCCCAAGGCCGTCCGCACCGCCTCCTGGCCCTCGGCACTGCGAGGCCGGAGCGCTTTGAGCGAGCACAGCAGCCGCTTCCAGTCGCCCGCACTGAGGTGGCCGACATTGCGCTCGGCCCACTCTCGCGCCGCCTTGGTGCCTTCGCCGTAGACGCTCCGACCGACCGTATGCAGGCGCTCGGAAGCATGGTAGAAATCCAGGATCTGAGTGGCCTGCGGAAAGTGCTCGGCCGCCTGGTTCCAGATCCAGGGCGCGCCGTCGGCGACCACCATGACCTCCCGAGCATGATCCAGGCCACGGCGCGCCGCCTCCTGGTAGAGGCTTTGCCCGAAGGCCTCCAGGTGGCGCCGGGCACAGGCGACCGTCGTAGTTCGTTGCGGCTCATCGATGCCGTCACGACCAGGCAGAGCATCATAGATCGCGGCTAACCGCGTCTCATGCCAATCATCGCGAAAACGGGTTTTGGTGGCATCCAGGGTGATATAGAGGCGATGATCCCGCTGCTCAGGCACGAGTTCCAACTCCCCAGCAAACAGTTGCCGACATTCCTGCTGTTGCGCTTGGCCGATGCGTTGGCCATGGGTCTGGCAGAGGTGCTCAGCCTGGCTGGCCACAAAGGGCAGCCCACTGAGGCGGTGCAGCAAGACCCGTGCCCGCTCAAAGGGCACTTCGCTGCACACCAGGCTGATGGCTTCCTGGGCGGGCAAGCTGAAGCAGCCGCCCTCCAACCCCATGGCCTGCTCACCCGCGTAGTAAACGGCGCCACAGGCCAGGCAACGATAGTAGGCCCGCCGGTACGGCAACGGCCCCAACACGGTCGTGATCTGGCGGGTACGATAGCCTTCGAAGCGTTGCTGGGCGCCACAATCACAACGACGGCGCGGGCCGTGCTGTCGGCCATAGCGCTCGCTCAGACCGGCTGCCAGCACTTCCTGGCCCACCTGGCGACTCAATCCCGCCACCTGTTCCTCAGCGGCGGCGGCCGATTCGCGGTCGTCTATCAAAGCGGTCCACATCTTCTCGGCCAACGCCAGCACGGCTTGTTGTACCACCTGCGGAAGGACATCCGACGGGCCCTGCGGAACTCTCATCTGAGCTACCCTCCCTGGACCAGCGCCTGCGCTGACCCGGTTTCTTGTGTGCCAACAAGAAGGGTAGCTCTTTTGCCGTCTACCGACAACTGAAGAATACACCCATCCCGCCGGTCCCGTTGACGTTCCCCGCCCCGCCGCCTATAATCCCCTCACGGCGCTCCGTCACCGGAGCGCTGACTTCGTGTCCGGGTCTCCCATGGCCGCCGACGCCGCCCCTGCAACCGTCGAGCACAAGCCCTCCCTCGCCGCCACCTACGTGTGGTTGGCGACCGTGCCGCTCGTCTGGGGCTTCAACTTCGTGGCCCTCAAGATCCTCTACAAGGACTTCGGCTTCAGCGTCGCAGGGCTACTGAGCGTCCGCTATATCCTCATGGTGCCGATGCTGCTGGGCCTGCTGCTCCTGACCGAGCGCAGCCTGCACATCCGGCGCGAGCACTGGCGCCATCTGGCCATCTTCGCTTTCTTCACCGTCGGCATCTACCAGTACCTGTTCGCCAAGGCGATCGAGTGGACGTCGGCCGGCGAGTCGGCCCTGCTCATCAGCAGCGCGCCGATTTTCACCTTCCTGGTCACCACTATCCTGGGGCATGAGAAGTTCTCGCGGACGGGGCTGCTGGGCGTCATCTTCG
>JAHJIN010000229.1 GCA_018823415.1 Chloroflexota bacterium
CAAAGCGTAGGATGTAGGCTAACAACTCGTTGCACTCGACCTTGATATCGAGATTCCTTGTGAGGTCTCGTTCGCCTTTGCAGCTTTTCAAGTATCGTTCCGCTGCGCAAGCCGCAAGGCGGGTGAACTCGGTGCTGTTAGATTTACGCATTCAGCAATATTGATAGACTGTTGAAGATACATGATTGGTAAGAGTTGCATAGGGGGGATAATGAAATGGAAGTAGCACTTTATAACGAGCTGATCAAAACTCTCCAAGATCGGTTCGCGAAAAACATGCGTCGTCACACTGGAATCGACTGGAGCTCAGTGCAAGCGAAATTGGTGGCTAATCCTGAGAAACTCCACGCACTCTATGAAATGGAACGTACCGGCGGCGAACCGGATGTCGTTGGTTATGATGAGAAGACCGGTGAGTTCATTTTCTGTGATTGTTCACCTGAAAGTCCAATAGGCCGACGCAGCATTTGTTATGACCGGGAGGCTCTCGATTCACGGAAAGAAAACAAACCAAGCGGAAACGCTATCGAAATGGCGTCCTCGATAGGTATTGAGATACTCACAGAACAACAATATCGAGAATTGCAAGAACTTGGAGAATTCGATAGGAAAACTTCGAGCTGGGTAAGAACGCCAGCCAAGATAAGAGATCTTGGTGGTGCGCTCTTTTGTGATCGCCGCTATGACCATGTTTTCGTGTATCACAACGGTGCTGAATCATACTACGCCGCCAGAGGCTTTCGCGGTTGGCTCAAGGTTTAGCTATTGATCTAGATTTGGCCCAAAATCAGCGACAAATCATCGCTGGCTGGCGCTAGAGTAAGTGTTTATGGGCAGCCAATGTCACTGAATATATCAGCGCCGACATGTCCTGCAACGACTGAGCACAATCGCGCGCACTAGGACTGCAAACCAAACACTGCCAGGACAATCCTTTCTGTGTCTTCCAACGTTTGATTCATGAAGCTGAAGTGCGGTTCGTGCGGATGAGAAACGGGTTTGGCTTGGAGATATTGGACTTTGGACAAACGAGTAACGCCCGAGCGGCGGGCGCTCGGTTGAAAGCAGTATGATATGCACCTGGACCAGTGATTTGCGTAGCTAGGCCGCTTGGCGGCGGGTCCGGGCGGCCTTTTTGACCACTTTTTGGCGCGCCCGCCGTACCAGTCGCGTCCCAGTGGCCCGGCCAGCCGCTTTACCCCGCCGTTGGGGCGCCTGGGCCGGTGTCCCACGCAAGGCGTGCCGAATAATGCGGGCCCAGCCCCGCTGCACCTGGCTGGGGGGCGCCGCGCCCGCGGCGGTAGGTAGCGTTCCCAGGGATAGAGCTGGGCTTCCACCAGATCGCGGGCCAGCCACAGTTGGACCGCCGCCAACTGGACCAGGTACAGCCAGTTCTCCTCATGCTCGACCACCGGGGTCTGATAGGCCGCCAACAGGAGGCGCTGTTTGCCAAAGCGGAAAAAGTGTTCCAGGTCGTACCGTTGACGATAGGCGGCCCAGGCATCGACTAACGACAGGACGTCCCGCTGCTCGCCCAGTACAACCAGCCACAGGGCGCGTTTGAAGACCGGCTGCCCGCGCTGGTCCCGGATGACGGCCCGGATCAGGGTAAACGGGTGCTGGTGCATCGGCAGCCCGCGCTTGCCGCGCATCAGCAGGTTGCGCCAGCCCTGCAACTCGACGGTATACTGGTGCCCGTGGCGCGTCAGGATCTGGGTCGGGGCGGTTTCGTCAGGCGCCCCCCAGGTGGCCGAGTCCTTGAGGGCGAACCGGTCGCCATACCAGCGGGGATGACCCGCCGGCGTGGTCGCCGAGTCCGCCACAAACTGCCGGTAGCAGACCCGATTCTCCGGGCTGCGGGTCACGCTGATCAAGTTGGACAAGGTTCCCACGCGGCCCAGGAACTCGACGGCGCTGTAGGCACTGTCGGCCACATGGACGCAGAGATCCTGGTGAAAGGGTTGCTGCTCATCCGTCACCAAGGCCCGCAGTTGCTCGGCGCCCACGACGGTGGCTTTTTCCGTGCTGGTCACGCGCCGCAGCACCAGCGGGATCACCCACGGCGGGTCCGCGGCGGCCTTCTCGGGCAGGCAACTGGTCAGCGAGTAGGCATGCCCGATGGTCACGGGTTTGTTGCCCGCCACGGCGTTGGGCTGATAGACATAGGTCTTGTCCCCCAATGTCGGCGCGTAGGGCCGGGGCACCGGCACCACATCGGTGCCCAACAGCCAGAAGGGCCGCTGCTGGGGCGCCGGCAGATAGCGTCCAATCAGCCGGGCCAGGCGTTGGTCCCAGGCGTGCCGTTCCGCGACGGCCTGTTCAGGACTACTGGCCTGGCACAGGTTAGCGATGGCCGCGTAGACACTCGAGTACTCGTGGCGGAACAAGGCATTCAGACTCAACTCCACCACGGAGCGGGCGTGCGGACTGCTACACAAGGCATCCAGCAAATCCAACACGGCATCCCGCCGGGCGGGGCAGAGCTGATACAATTCCTGCCGAAACTGGCGCAGTTGGGCTAGACCGGCAGTGGTATGGGGATCGTTGGGCATCGGGTTTCACCTGGGGGCAAGATTCACAGCTCCCACTATGCCACAACTGGCCCGGTTTGTCTAGTCCGAGCAACGCGCCCGGAGCCGGTAGATTTGTCCAAAGTCCAAGGAGATAATGGGTAAGTAGAAATGTTCAGCATGCACCCGGCGGACTCGGTGCCCCGCATCGCCTGGGGCCAATACTACGGAGGGCGACCAACTCGGGCTGCCCCCTGTCTGTTCAGGCGCACCACCCCGTCATGGATGGCGTTCACCTGGGACGGTACTACACGCAAGTGCAGGAGCTGCTGGATCGGCCGGCGGATTACCTGAGGGAATGAGCGAAGCATAGGGGGAAAAACAGCATGAAAGCGCTTGCTCGCTCTTGGAAGACGATCCTGTTCTGGGGCCTCGGCCTCGTGGCGGTTCTCATGGTCGGGGCGGTCATTGACGGCAGCGGCACCTCGGGCACCTGCATGTTCATCCTGATGCCATACTTTGCCGCCATCACGGTCACGGTCCCCGTCATCGCCGTGAACCGCTTCGGCACGGGGATACTGGTCTACGTGCCCTATGCGCTGATCGGCTTCTTCCCCCTGTACTACTTTGACTGGCTCCAGAGCGGGGCGCTGGTTGGGCTGTGGGCGGTGTTCGTGTGGTCCGCCACCGGCCCGTTTATCGGGGTATGCCTGGACCTGGTGAACCTTTTGGCCGGCCGATTCAGCCCCAGGACCCGGGCCATCGTCATCGGGGCGGCGATGCAGGCGCTGACGTTCGTCATCGTGCTCGTGGGCATGAAATACCTGTACACGCCGGCCTCGTCCATGGCCGGTCACCTGTACTTTTTCGACCGGGAATGGTTCTTCACCCTGCCCTGGATGATGATAAACGGCGCGTTTGGGGGATACACTGCCTACGCGCTGACGAAGCGCGTCTGACGACCAGGAGCCAATCTGCCAATGAATGAACGAGGGTCTGAATTCTACGCGCAGAGCTACGATGACTCTGTACCTGACTGGCCCGGCGAGATAGACTTTTATCGAGAACTGGTGGCTGGGGTCAAGTCCCGTGACGGAACCGTGCTGGAGATTGCCTGTGGGACGGGTCGCGTCGCCATCCGGCTCGCGCAGGACGGGGCGTGCATCGTCGGGCTGGACTTTTCCGCGAATATGCTGGCCATCGCCCGGGAAAAGAGCGCCGGGCTGCCGAACATGCGCTGGGTCGAGGCTGACATGCGGTCGTTCGACCTGGGCGAGACGTTCGAGCTGGCGATCATCCCCGGTCACGCCTTCCACAACATGGTGACGGCTGGGGACCAGGTCGCCTGCCTTGAGTGCATCCGACGGCACCTCAGCTCCGGCGGGATGCTCGTGGTCCACCTGGACCCGCCGGACATGCGCTGGCTGGGAAACCTGCTGGGGGAAAAGCGTAGCGTCTTTGAGCCAGGCGAAGAATTCACGCATCCCCAGACGGGACGCCTCGTCCGCGCGTCCCATGCCTGGACCTACCAGCCGGCCACGCAGACGGCGTCTACGATCACCGCGTGGGAAGAGATCGGCGCAGATGGACAAGTCATTGACCGCTGGGAGCGGGAGTCGATCCCGCTGCACAGCATATTCCCGTTCGAGATGGAGCACCTGCTGGCGCGGGCCGGGTTCGAGATAGACGCCGTGTACGGGGATTTCTTCCGCCAGGAGTTTCGGGACGACAGCACGAACATGATCTGGATCGCCAGGAGGTTCACGTGAAGCCAGCACTCGTGGTCCTTGACGTTCAGCGGGATAGATACTGCTCGCTATAGCCTACTTGTAATTTGACAATCCCTGCTGTTTGCGTATAATTAACACAAGTACGTATCAGTCAAGCGGCTCAAGAACTCGGTGTTTCGGTAGATACCCTGCGGCGGTGGGAGGCAGCCGGCAAGATCCAGTCCGAACGTATGCCGTCGGTGGAGCAATTGGAACGCTACCGCTTCCGGGTGAACGGCCGCGAGGTGGACTATAGCCAAGTAGTCGAGTTGCCGTGAGCGGGCCCGGGAATCGAGCTGATTGACCGCCCCGCCCAGCAGGTGGTGATTGAGGATTGAGCGATCTCGTCCATTGATCAACAACGGCCCCGGCCAATTGGCCGGGGCCTCGTCGTCGCCAGCGGGATTATTTATGCTGGTGCCGGGGTACGCAGCAAGGTAAAGCAGAACCGGTTGCCGTGTCCGTTGGTCTCTTCGCCGTCTACCCAGAGTTGGCCGCCCAGGGTGGTCACCAGTTCCAGTGAGATGGGCAGGCCCAGACCCAGGCCATACACCGAGCGCGTGTCTGAATTGTCAACGCGATAGTAGCGTTCAAAGACGCGCGCGCGCAAGGGTAGGGGGATCGGTGGCCCTTCATCAATCACGGCCACCATCACCTGATCGATGCGCCAGGGTTGTATTTTGACGGTTATGGCCCCCTCGGCGCGCGAGTATTTGGCCGCATTTTCCAGCAAGTTGTTCAGGATCATGTTGATGGCGTCATGGTGGCCCAGCACCCACAGGTCATCCTTGTTCCCGGCGTCAATCTCGATCCGGCGGGCGTGTTCGCGTACCTGAAAGCCCTGCACGGCGGTGCTCACCAGCGGAGCGATGAGGAGCGGTTCGTTGGGCAGGTCCAGGTGACCGCTTTCGAGCTGGGCCATTTGCTGGATGCGCTGCACCAAATAGTTCAACTGATTGCACTGGTTTTCGATGATGCGCGCCAGCAGGGCGCGTGTTTTCTCGTCTTGATGGGCCTGGTAGCGAGTGATGGTTTGCGCGGCGGCCTTGAGATTGGTGAGCGGGGTGCGGATCTCGTGCGAGATCATGGCCGTAAACTCGCTTTGTAGCCGTTCCATCTCGATCTCATAAGTCGCATCACGAAAGGTGAGCACGCTGCCCAGCACCTGGTTGTCGGGGTCGGTCAAGGGGCCGGTCAGGCTCAGGACTGGCAGGCTGCGGCCACTGGCCGGGCGCAGGAACAGCTTGCCCAGCCGCGAGTATTTGTAGTGCTGGTGTTCTGGCGTGTACTGCAGTGGGCAGTCTGTCTCACACAGGTTGTGTCCCTGGGCGACGTGGCATTGCAGGATCTCGGAACACGGCCGGCCCACAACGTCTTGCTCGGGCCGGCCCAGCAGTCGCGCCGCGGCCGGGTTGAGGATGGTGATGTGGCGATCCCGGTCTGTGGCGCACACCCCATCCACAATACTGTGCAGGATGGTTTCCAGCTTTTGCTTCTCTTCGGCCAGTTCCAGGCTGCGGAGCCGGATGGCCGCCTCTGCAGCTTTGCGCGCCGTAATGTCGGTGACGATGCCCAGGATGGCCTGGGCACCCTCGTAATGCATCAGCGTGGTGGTGATGATGACCTCAAGCCGGGTCCCATCCCGAGTAACCAGGGTATATTCGTCGTATGGCGCCAGTTCTTGATTGTCTCGGTGTCTGGCCAAGTTGATCAGAACGAGTTCCCGGTGTTCCGGCGCTACCAGGGTCAGAAAATCAAAATCCTCGGCATAGAACTCGTCTCGGGTGTACCCCATGACGTCCTGGCACATCTGGTTGGCAAATACCACGCGGCCCATCTGGTTGATAAAGATCATGTTGGGGGATTGCTCGGCGAGGGCTCTGAATTTCTCTTCCGATTCTCTTAGTGCTTCCTCTGCTTTCTTGCGCTGGGTGATGTCGCGGGAGACCCCGTGCAATCCTACGACGCGACCATCCTGCCAGACAGGCGCAGTGTTCAACTCGACCCACAGCAGGTCCCCGGTGGCTGTGGGGTAGGCCAGCTCGTAGATGGGGGGCTTTTCGCCCCGCATGGCCATGGCGAAATACGCGTCAGTGGTTGCGTGGTCCTCTGGCCGGATCACGGCGCGATAGTCGTGGCCCAGGAACCACTCGCGCGTCTGCCCAGCCCGGTTCACGATCTCGTCGTTGACAAAAATGAACCGCCCCGCTGTGTCCAGCGTATAGACGCCATCGCGAATGCTCTGCACGAGCGTTCTATAACGGGTCTCGCTAGCCTCAAGCGCCGCCTGGGCGCGTTTGCGCGCGCTGATGTCGCGCAGAATGACCATGATGGTGGGTTGGCCGTGCCAGGTGGTGCGGGCGGCCGTCAGCTCCACCGGCACCAATGTGCCGTTCTGGTGAAGCGCGACCGTCTCGTACTGGCGCGGCACCGGGACGCCGGCTAGACGCTGGGCAAAATTAGACTGCGCCTTGTCTGCCTCAGCCGGGGGCACCAGATCGTGCATGCTCATCTGGAGTAGGTCCGAGACACGATAACCCAGCATGTGCGCCGCGTGCTCGTTGGCATAGACATAGTGCCCGTCGACCGCAGTGACCAAGATGCCGTCGTGGGCATTGTCGGCTAGCGCCCGAAAGTTGGCTTCGCTTTCCCGCAGCGCCACCTCGGCCCGCTTGCGCTCGGTGATGTCTTCGCCGGCGCTGAGCACGCCCACGATGCGGCCGGCCTCGTCATGCAGCAGCACGTCGCGCCAGGAGATGAGGCGTTCCTCGCCGCTCTTCGTCACGACCGGGGTTTCGTCGTCAAAGGGTGGCTTGAGCACGCCGGCCATGATCTGGGCATAGCTGGCTTGCCACTGGTTCTGAATTCTGTGCGACTGGATACTGGCGAACCAGTCGCGCCCCAGGATCTCGGATTCCGCATAGCCCAGGATCTCGCAGCCCTTGTGGTTGATCAGCGTGACCCGGCCCTGGGTGTCCAGCGCCACGAGCATGACACCGGCCATGTCCAGGTAGGACTGCGCTCGCTCTCGTTCGCGGCGCAGGGTTTCTTCGGCGCGCTTGCGCTCGGTGACATCGCGGGAGACGGCCAGCAGCCCAATGATGCGCTCGTCGTCGTCGCGCAAGGGGGTGACATTGACCTCGACCGACATCAGGCTGCCATCGGCCAATGGATAGGTCATCTCGTGCAGGGACACCGGCTCGCCGCGCAGCGCGGCCTGCATCGAGGTCTGGCTCTTTGAGCGTTCGGCCGGAAGGATAACATCCAGACAGTGCTGGCCCAGGAACCACTCGGCCGGGCGCCCGGCGCGTTGGACAAGCACGTCGTTGACAAAGGTAAACCGGGCCTCGGTATCCAGGGTATAGACACCCTCTTGCACGCTCTCTACCAAGGTGCGATACTGGGCCTCGCTCCGGCGCAGTTCGGCCGTGCGTTCTTGCACGCGCCGTTCCAATTCTTCGGCGGCGCGCCGCAATGCTGTCTCAGCGGTGCTCAGCGCCGAAACCAGGGCCTGGCGCACCTGTTCCTGTTCGTTCAGGATGGTGGCCTGGGTGGCCCGGAACAGGCCGGTCATGAGCGCGCTCAACACCGCCGACAGCCTTGGCTGCAACAGAACGGCGTGCTCGTTTGACAGCCCATCCATGAATTGGCAGAGCACCTCGTGCGTCTGCCCGGCCGCTTCTGGTTGGATGAAACGCAGATCGGCCAGGGCCTGGCCCATCGCCTCGGCCGGGCCGGCCTCGAACGGTTCGGCCAGTAGCAGCTCGATGAACTGGGCCGCCAACTCGACGAGCCGCTGACGCACCTGGGCCGAGTCCAGGGGCGCAAAGCTTGTGGGTGCCAATGCCTGGTACCAATGGGCCACGATGCACTCGCGGCGTTCGTTCAAGAGGGACTCGATCTGAGTCCTGGTTTGCGCGTTCATGCGGGGTCTCCATTCACCGGATCGCGCAGAGACTGCTTATGGTTTGCGGCCAACGCGGCCTTTGCGGCCAACGCCGCCAAAGATCAACGCCTGCACCGGCTCGTTCAACAGCACGTCGTCTGGCCCTTCGGGGTGCCAGAGCGGGAGATAGACCAATCCAGGCTCGACGAGATCCAGCCCGGCAAACAGCGCCAATATCTCGTCGTGGGAGCGATAGCGGTTGGGCGCCCGGCTGGCCGCGGCGATTTGTTCGGCCCGGGCGGTTTGTTCCGGCGTGGCGCCATCTCGTGTGCCGTGCGAGATGGCGATATAGCTGCCGGGGACCAGCGCGTCGGACAGGGTGCGCACGACCTGTTGGGCTTGTTGGTCGTCCACGACATAGTGCAGCAGATTGAGGAGCAGCACGGCCACCGGCCGGTCCCAGTCTAGCAAATCCTGGACTCCGGGATGGGCCAGGATCGCCCCTGGCTGGCGCGCGTCGCCCTGAATGGCGATGGCCTGGCGGTTCTCGGCCAGAATGGCCCGGCTGTGCGCCACGGCCACCGGGTCAATGTCTACATACACCACGTGGGCCGCGGGGTTGAGCGCCTGGGCCGTCTCGTGGACATTGCCCGCCGTGGGAATGCCGGAACCAATGTCCAAGAATTGGTCAATGCCCTGCGCTACCAGGAACCGAACTACCCGGCGCAAAAAGGCCCGGCTGGCGTGGGCCGATAGCCGGCCCTCGGGGTAGAACGCCAAAAGTTGATCCACCATCTGCCGGTCGATCTCCAGGTTGTGATAGCCGCCCAGCAGATAATCGTGCATGCGGGCCGGGCTGGGCCGATCCAGCGGTATCTCGGGCGGTATCCACGTTTTGCCGTTCGCGTTCTGATCTGACACGAGTGCCTCCTATGGTTTTCGTCCGACGCCGGCCCACCCCAGGAGCCGGTGCGGTTGATCGACAAATACATCGTACATGCGGGCGATATTCGGCGTGTCCGGCGATGTCCCATCCAGGTCCATGGTTGTCCTTCCGCTGCCCACCACGCGCTTGCGCGCCTCGAGCGTCTCCGGTCAACCACAAGTATACCACGAGAGCGGTGCGTTCGCAATCTTGGGTTTTCGGCGGCAGGCACGCTGGCAAGCCGGCTGGTGCAAAGCGAGGGCTATCTACTGGACGAAACGCCCTGAACGTGCTACAATGGAACCGGTTCGCTCTGTCAGGCGAAAACACCACGAGCAGGAGGATGAACGATGTTGGTACGAATCATTATTCGCGTGGTCATCAATGTTTTGGCGTTGCTGGCGGCTATCTGGCTGATCCCGGGCATCGACTTTGTGGGGGAAAAGTGGTGGATGCTCATCATCGTGGCCCTCATCTTTGGCGTGGTCAACGCGCTGATCCGGCCCATCGTGATGATATTCAGTTGCCCGCTATTGATCCTGACTCTCGGGCTTTTCACTATCATCATCAATGCCGCCATGCTCATGCTGACAGCCTGGATCTCGAACAATGTATTCAACCTGGGCTTTTACGTTTACGACCCGTGGGCGGCTGTTTGGGGCGCCTTGGTGGTGAGCGTGGTGAGCTTTGTGCTCACACTGCTTCTGTCAGGGTCAGACGATTAGCCGTTAGCCCTGCGGCGCAAACTTGTAGCCCACGCCGTACACGGTCTGGATGTAGCGCGGTTCGCCTGTGGCTGGCTCGATCTTTTGGCGCAGGTTCATGATGTGCACGTCGATGGCCCGGCTGTAGCCTTCATAGGCGTGGCCCTGCACCCGTTCCAGCAGGTCGAGCCGCGAAAAGGCCTTGCCGGCGTTGCCGGCCAACACTGCCAGCAGGTCAAACTCGGTGGGGGTCAGGTCCACCGGCGCGCCGGCCAGCGTGACCGTGTGCTGATCCAGGTCAAGGCACAGTTCGCCCTGGTGGATAACCCGGGTCAGTTCGCCACGGGCCCGGCGCAGCACGGCGTGGACCCGCGCCACCAGTTCCCGGGGGCTAAAGGGTTTGACCACGTAATCGTCGGCGCCCAGGCCCAGCCCGACGAGCTTGTCCGTCTCTTCGGCGCGAGCCGTGAGCATGATAATGGGCACGTTGGATTCGCGGCGCAAGGTGCGGCAGACCTCCAGGCCGCTCATGCCGGGCAGCATCAGGTCCAGCACGATGAGGTCAGGCGCATGCTGCCGGGCCGCAGCCAGGGCAGCCAGGCCATCGCGTGCCTCTAGTACCTGAAAGCCGTCCCGTTTCAAATAGTCGCATACCACGCTGGCGATTTTGGGCTCGTCGTCTACTACCAGGATTTGGGGCACGGTTTCTCCGGTCTATCGGGGTTGGGGCCTAACCAGTGAGATTCTTGTACAGCGAACAAGAACCTCCAAAAACATCAACGCGGTTGGTTTTGGTTCATCCAGGTTAGGGCTACTATACTGGATTGATAGGGGCTTGTCAACTCGTAGGCCAGCCGTCGTGTGTGCGTATGGTCAGCGGCCGACCGCCCAAATTGACAAGGTGGGCCAAATGCGCTAAGATCAGGTCACAGGAGGAACCGGTGACGCTGGACCTGGGTGCCGTGAGTCGGCAGATTCGCACCATGACGGTAGAGTTGCGCGATACCGAGTCCGAGTTTCAGGCCCGGGTGGCCCGGGCTCGCGAGATACTGAATCGCTGGGCCGAGCGCCATCACGAGTTGCGCAACCTGGTGACAGACTATGCCAGCACGCTGCGCGGCGCGGCGGCGCTAGCGGCGCTGCCCACCGAGCGACTGAACGTGCGGTATGCCGCGCCCACGCCGCCAACTGATGTCACGGTCCTGGCCTCTGACAGCTCGACGATTCCCCCGGACCGGCACACCGGGGCGCTGTATTACCTCATCAACGTGGGCAGCACGGCTCTGCACTATGGCAGCGCGCCGGGCGCGGTGCTGGACAGCCGGCCCACCCTGTATTATCGCGAGACCGACCTGTTCATTCAGGGTGAAGAGCCGGTGCCGGTCCAGGGCAGCCGTCTGGAGGCCAAGAGCATCCTGAGCGAGGTCGAAGAGCTGGTCAACCTGGCGCAAGCCACGCCGTCCGACCAGCCGGCCGTGGCGTTGCTGGATTTTCCGCTGATCTTGTGGATCCTGGAAGAGAACAAACGCTTTGTGCAGCGCCACTTTTTGGAGCCGTTCCTCGAGTACCTGGACATCATGCGTGACCGTGACGTGCCCATCGCCGGATATGTGAGCCGGCCGGGCTATGCCGAAGTGGCCGGGTTGTTGCGTGTGGCCCTGTGCCAGGAGCCCGAGCGGCAGTGCCGGGCATGCCTGCGGCGTGGGCAAGATGCGCCCTGCGACGAAATCGCCCGGGTGACGGACCGGGACATCTTTAGCACGCTGGAGCCCGGCGAGCGCACCGGGTTGTTCATGAGCCGGTCCGAGATCCTCAAGGAATACCCGGCGCCCATCCGGTTCTTTTACCTGAAGGTGGGGCGCGAAGTGGCCCGCGTCGAGGTGCCGGCCTGGGTGGCCCAGGACCGCGACCTGCTGGACCTGGTTCACGCCGTGGTGTATGACCAGGCGCAAAAGGGCACCGGCTATCCCTATGCCCTGTCCCGCGCCCACGAACAGGCCGTGGTAGGTTATGCGGACCGGGAGCGTTTTGCCGAGCTGGTCAAAGCGGCTCTGTTGAGGCAAGGATTAGAGGTGCGTATCTCGGAAAAGAGCCGCAGCAAGCTCCGCCGGGCGATATAGCCCGTAGGACGGATTGCCAATCGGTCCTGCTCTGAGCTATTTACAGGAGAGGAACCATCCCCGGGGCCACCGGCCCCGTGACCTGGAGGTTTTTTCGTGCGTTATTTGGTTTTTGCCAGTCTATTGGCGATCATGGTGGTGACAGCCGGGTGCAGCGGGTCAGCACAACCCACGTACACGCCGCCCCCCACATACACGCCGTATCCCACGTATACGCCGGCCATCGTGACCGGCGCCATCTGGCTGTGCCGGCACGTGGTCCAGCCAGGCGACACGGTCGAGGCCCTGGCCGCCTACTATAATACCACGGCCCGGGCCATTATGCAGGAAAACAACCTGCGCACCGTTGATGACCTCATCATCGGGGACGTGATCCACATCCCTGTGGGGAGCATGGGCTGCCCGCCCACGCCCACGCCGTCCAAGACCTATGTGCCGCCCTCACCCACGCCCACTCAAGCAGCCGCGCGGCCTACTACTGGCCCTACCCTGCAGCAAGAAGACTGCTTCCCCTGGGATACGGCCAATACCTTCCTGGGGCAGACGGTTTGCATCGGCGGCTGGGTGGTGAGTTCTGAAGAAGTGGCCGGCAGCGTGTACCTGTATTTTGGGACCCCGCCCGAGAGCAATTTCCGCGTGGTGATCCCGGCTGACGCCCGGGGCAACTTTTCCGGCAACCCGATCCAGACCTATAGCGGCCATCACATCCTGGTGCGGGGCCTGGTCGAGTCCCAGTCCAGCGCGCCCCTGATCCGGCTGCGCAGCACTGCCAATGTGCGCGTGTTGGAGTAAGGAGCATCATCGTCACGTAAGCCCGGAGACGACCGTGGACGCCGATTCAGATTCTCGTATGCTCTCAATGGTCAAGGGGGAAACTTTTCGTCGGTGCGTCTTGGGCGCGCTGTTGGGCGGCACACTGTAGGCAGCCATTGGTTTTGGGCTGTTTGGCGGGTGGGACTGGCTCAACCTTTGGGATGTGCCTGTCTACGGGGAACAAGGATTCCTGGTTGTTCTGTGCGTATTCGCGGCTATCAGTGGGGTAGTGGGCTTGGTGTGGGGATTTCTGGTCGCCTGGCCTCGAAGGTGGGCGATAGGTGGTGGCGTTGGAGGAGGCAGTGTCGCCGTCGTCGTCGCGCTCTTGATGATGTACATTGTGTGGGTAGCTGTGATCGCTGTTAACGTGAGGTTTGACCGCTTCAGAATAACAGCATAATTGAAACTCTATGCCACAAAACAGAAAATATATATTGCTCTCGTCGATATATCTAGCGTATTGACATTGCCAAACTATGAAGAACCTGCACTCTGATTCTTTTTCTGGCGATGCAGTTTGCAATTATGCTAACTGGTATGCATGTAGCTGTACAAGAGAAACCAAATTCTGACACTTTGCATACTGATGTGTCTGAGAGTATCATCGACCACATAGTCATTGGTAGAATTCACCCCAGATTTTCAATTATGCTGTTTCTCTCTTTGCGGTCAAAGGTCATGTTAACAAACCTTCCGATGCTCCGTCCACAGCATTGTTCTGTACTGCCACCGTGATAGCGCCAGTGGTAGTTGTGGCGGGTCTATCAAGCACGATGTTGGCAACCTTGATCAGAGGCGTTCTGGCGGTAATCCGCTTGCTTGCCCAACGGTGGGGTAGATCCAAATATCTGACAACGTTAGCGATCTGCCTTTTACTGATTGTCCTGGGATTGTCACTGACCTGGCAGGTTGATCAATTTGTCGAAGGATTCATTTTCGCCGTGTTTCATGCGTCGTATCCTGTGAACAGACGGACATTCCTGCGGACTGCTTACGAGTGTGCCCAGGCCCAGGGCTGGGAGAACTATACAATCGAGCTAGAAGACACGGAGGGGTATGCTGGTACGGTCCGCTTTCGTTTTTCAAGTGGTGAGGAGCGGACCTGCAAAGTCTACGTCTCGTGGAATAGGCCATCCAGTCTCGATTGTGGACCATGACCAGTGCAGATTCAGTTTACTGAAACTAGACCAATCGCCTATCGGTGATAATCTCAAAGGAGATAGCTATGGAGTGCCCCCATTGCCATCGCGCGATCAATGTGTCCGTGTCCACGTGCCCGCATTGCGGCGCTGAGGTCATGAAAGTGTGCTCGGCGTGCAAGAACTATGTGCGGGCCGAACTGGAGCATTGTCCCAGTTGCGGCACGCCGGTGGTGTCGCTGACCGAGGTGGCGCGCACGGTCAAGGCCCAGCGGGACCAGACCGACGGGTCAGGTTCCGCCGGCGAGGCCCCGGCGGCGGGTGAGTCTCAACCGGCACGCTCTCCCGGCACCGGGCCGGCGCGCGTCAACTGGCGAACGTTCCCCATGCCCGGCCGGGCCACGTGGGGCTGGCTGGCCCTGGCGCTGGTGGTTTATGGCGGCCTGGTTGTGGCGGCGGCTTTGCTCCTTCGCTCTGCAGAGCCGGTGCCGCTATTGATCCTGGGCATGGTCATCGGGGGTGCTCTGGGGGCCTTGCTGGGCCTCGGTAAGGCGCTGGTCGGGTTATCGCCGCGCCAGGACAATATCTTGATGGACATCTGGCCGGGCCTGGGTACGGGCGCGTTCACCGGGCTGTTTCTGGCCTTTTTCAATGTGCAGGAAAACCTGTTGGCCCCCGAAGTGCTCCTGGTGGCAGCCGCCGGGGCCATGTTTGGCCTGTTGTTCAGCGTGGCCTTTTCCTGGGGTAGCGGGCCAGAAGGCGCGCGTGGGCTGCGGGGTTTTATCGGTAACCCCGTGGTAGGGCTGTTGCTGGGTATCTGCCTGGGCATTGGGTGCATGATTGGCCTGGGCAACCTCATGTTGCAGTTGCGCCGGCCCGGCGGCGGTTTATGAGAGTATTGCTGGTCAGCCCCAAATCCAGCGCCTGGACCTCGCGCAGGCACCTGCCGCTGGGCCTGGGCTATCTGGCGGCTGCGCTGGAGCAGGCCGGCCACGTCGTGGCGATCTATGATGCCACCGTGGAAGACGAGCCCCTGGATGCCGTGCTCGACCAGGGATTTGACCTGGTGGGCGTGAGCGCGGTGACCCCGCTGATCTATGAGGCATGGGACGTGGCGGCGCAGGCCAAGGCCCGGGGCACTATCACCATCCTGGGCGGCCCGCACCTGACGCTCATGCCTGACGAGTCGCTGGCCCAGCCCCAGGTAGACCTGGTGGCCCGCGGTGAGGCCGAAGACACCATCGTGGAAGTGGTGGAGCATCTGGCCGGCCAGCGAGACCTTTCGGGCATCCTGGGCCTGTCGTACAAGCAGGCCGATGGGACCGCAGTCCACAATCCCCAACGCCCACTGCGCAAAGACCTGGACAATCTGCCTTTTCCGGCTCACCACTTGTTCAAGATCGAACGGTATGCCAACCTCCAACCGCTGACCGATGGCCTGGACCCCCACGCGCGTGCCTTTTCCATCATCACCAGCCGGGGCTGCCCGTATCAGTGTATCTATTGCTCCAAGGCTGTCACGGGCAATACCTGGCGCCCGCGCAGCCCGGAGAACGTGGTGGCGGAATGGCGCTGGCTGGTCCAGGACCTGCACGCCACCGAAATCGGCGTCACCGACGACGTGATGACGTTGAACGTGGACCGGGCCAAAGACATCTGCCGCCGCCTCATCGCCGAGGGATTGAACACCGTGCCCTGGATCACCGTCCACGGCATGCGGGTCAACAACGCCGACGCCGAGTTGTTCCAGCTCATGAAGCAGGCCGGCTGCAAGCGGGTGGGCTTTGGCGTCGAGAGCGGCAACCAGCACGTGCTGGATTATATGAAAAAAAGGCAAACCATCGACGAGGTGCGGCAGGCGTTCCAATGGGCCAAAGCGGCCGGCCTGCAGACGATGGGCTTTTTCATTCTGGGGCTGCCCACCGAGACCGAGTCCACGATGGAGGACACGATCCGGCTGGCGCTAGAGCTGGACCCCGACCTGGGCAATTTCATGATGGCCGCGCCCTTTCCCGGCACCGAGCTATATGACATTGTCCAGCGCGAGGGACGCCTGCTAGACCACAGTTGGACCGATGCCGCCATCCACGACGAGCGCGCCCATTACGAGATGGGTGACCTGACGGCGGAACTGGTGGAGCGCAAATGGCACCAGGCCTATCGCCGGTTCTATATGCGGCCCAGTCGTGTCTGGCGCAAGGCCACCAGCCTGGAGACGTGGCGCCACCTGCCCAGATACGTGACTGATGTACGCCGGTTTCTCGGTTTCTAATTGATGAACCGACATCGACATTTGCGCACAATTGTGGTATACTATATATGTAGGAAGAAGTGAGTTCTGATGGTGGCAAACCCCACCCGGCGCTTGCGGAAACCGGGTGGGCTTTTGTTAACAGCATGTCTGGACCGGGAGGAGAAAAGAAGACCATGTCCAAGAAACTGTACGTCGGCAATTTAGCATACGAGACAACGGACGCGACTTTGGCTGAACTGTTCGGTACGATAGGTGAGGTGACTTCGGCTAGTGTCATCACGGATCGCATGTCTGGTCGTTCCAAGGGCTTTGCGTTTGTCGAGATGGCTGAGGATGGCGCTGCAGAGCGGGCCATCAGCGAGTTGGACGGACGGCTGTTGGACAGCCGTCCAATCAAGGTAGCAGAAGCGCGCCCGCGCGAGCCACGTGAGAATCGCTGGGGCGGTGGAGATCGGGATCGGGATCGGGACCGGGACCGCGGTGATCGCGGCGGTCGCGGTCGCTATTAGACTCGTTCTTGTCTGGAAAATGCTCCTTGCCCCGTGGACGGGGACTGGGGTTTCCAGCCATAAACTAGACTCATTAACCAGTAAACCGCACGGCTCATCCGCAGGCCGTGCGGTTTTTTTGTGCCCGTTTGCGCCCATAACCAGGGCAGACGATCCAGGTCCACGTTCCCGCCGCTCAATACCACCCCCACCCGGTCCAGCCCCGCGATAGCCCGGCCCTCGTCTGACAGCATGGCGGCCACGGCCACGGCGGCGCTGGGTTCGATGAGCAGCTTGGCCCGCTCCCACATCAGCCGCATGGCCTGCACGATTTCGTCCTCGCGCACGGTGATGATGCGCTCCACGTGGTCGCGGAGGATGGGCCAGTTCAGGTCGCCCAGGCTCGTCCGCAGCCCGTCGGCGATGGTGTTTGGCGCTGTCTGGGGCAACAGTTCCCCGGCGGCCAGCGAGCGGGCCGCATCGTCGGCGCCCAGTGGTTCGGCGCCCAGGATGCGCATGGCCGGGTTCAATCCTCGGGCGGCCACGCAGATGCCGGCCAGTAGCCCCCCGCCGCCTATGGGGGCGATGACAGCGTCCAGCCGGGGTGCCTGGGCCAGCAACTCGAGGGCGACGGTCCCTTGCCCGGCGATGACGGCCGGGTCATTGTTGGAATGCACGAGCACACCGCCGGTTTCGGCCACTACCTGGGCCGCCGTTGCGACCCGGGCCGCGTCGGTGGGCTCGCACTCGATGATGCGCGCGCCATAGCCTTCGACGGCGCGGCGCTTGACGTGCGGAGCATTGCGAGGCATGACAATGTGTGCCGGGATGCCTCGCAGCCGGGCTGCCAGCGCCAATGCCTGGGCGTGATTGCCCGAGCTGTGTGTCACCACGCCGCGCGCGGCCTCCTCGTCTGATAGCAGGAACACGGCATTGCATGCGCCGCGAAACTTGAACGCACCCACCTTTTGCCACTGTTCGCACTTGAACACGAGCTGTCGCCCGGCCAGGTGGTTCAGCGTGGCGCATGTTTGTATCGGCGTGTGATGGGCCAGGCCCGCGATGCGCTGGGCTGCTTCGCGCACGGCCGGCAGGTCTGCGGCATAGTGCATGGTTCACCTCTCATGGGTCCGCGTGTGAGAAACACGATCATTATAGTGGATGGGGGGCCGGGTGGCAAGGGGAAAGGGGCCGTGTACCTCGGCCCCCACCCCCGCGCGGGGGTGGGGGCCACCACGGGCGAGAGCACCAAAAGACGGGGGCTGATACAAGTGGGGGCGACCTTCCCGCAAGCCATGCCCGGAGCGCAAAGGGGCAGCCTGCGGGAAGGTGTGTTGTGGCGTTAACGCCGCCGACGGACGAGGGCCACGCCGGCCACCAGGCCCATCACGCACAGCGTCCCGAGGAGCGCCATAGCCAGGGCCGCGCCAGGTGCCGCTCCCCGCGCTGACAGAGACGCCAGCTCCATCGCCGTGGCGGATTGCGCCAACCGCAGCACGGTGATGTCATAGCCCCCGGTATAGGCGTGGCGGGGAAGCGCACCGCCGTCGCCGTTCCAGTTGGCGCCGCTGCGCCCCGTCACGTAGACGGTACCGCTCCCATTGGCGACGATGCCATAGCCCTCATCTACTCCGAAATTGCTCCCGTAGAAGGTGTGCCACCGGTAGGTCCCGTCACTGTCCAGCTTGAGCACGGCGACGTCATCGGTCCCGCTGTGGGCGTGGATGGGGTTCGTGGCACCGTCGCCTTGCCAGGTGGTACTGCTATATCCCGCCACATAGACGCCGCCGCTCCCGTCCACGGCGATGGCCTCGCCATAATCCCCATCGCCGCTCCCGTAGAAGGTATGCCACTGGTAGCCCCCATCGTTGTCTAACTTGAGCACGGTGATGTCATAGTCCCCGCTGTGGGTGTGGAGAGGGGGGGCTGCGGCGCCGTCGGGGCCGTCCCAGGTGTCGCTGCTGCGCCCCGCCACGTAGACATCGCTCCCGTCGACGGCGATGCCGTGGCCATACTCCTGGCCGATAGCGCTCCCGTAGAAGGTGTGCCACCGGTAGGCCCCGGTGTTCTCCAGCTTGAGCACGGCGATGTCATTGTTCCCGCTGTAGGCGTGGATGGGGGTATCCGTGAGGTTGGGGCCGTCCCAGGTGCCCCGGCTGTACCCCGCCACGTAGACGTTGTCGCTGCCGTCGACGGCGATGGCCCGGCCGTAATCCCAGGTGCTGCTCCCGTAGAAGGTGTGCCACTCATAGGTCCCGACGTTGGTCAGCTTGAGCACGGCAATGTCATAGTCCCCGGTATAGTCGTGGAGGGGAGTATCCCCGGGGAGGGGTCCATCCCAGGTGGCATTGCTGTACCCGGCCACGTAGACGTTGCTGCTGCTGTCGAGGACGATGCCGCGGCCGCAATCATCGCTGCTGCCGCTCCCGTAGAAGGTGTGCCACTGGTAGGCCCCGTCGCTGGTCAGCTTGAGGACAGCGATGTCATTGCTCCCGCTGTGAGTGTGAATGGGGTCCGTGGGGCCGGATACACCGTCGCCTTGCCAGGAGGCGCCGCTGTACCCTGCCACGTAGACATCGCTGCCATTGGTGACGATGCCATAGCCCCCATCATCGCCGCTGATGCTCCCGTAGAAGGTGTGCCACACGTAGGCCCCGTCGCTGTCCAGTTTGAGCACAGTGATGTCATTGCCCCCGCTGTAGGCGTGGATGGGGTTCGTGGGGCCTTCGCCTTGCCAGTTGGCGGCGCTCCGTCCCGCCACGTAGACGTTGCCGCTCCCGTCGGCGGCAATGGCATAGCCCTCGTCATTGCTGCCGCTCCCGTAGAAGGTATGCCAGTGATAGTTGGGGTCAATGGTCAGGGGGCGGCGGGGGTCATAGTCGCCCAGGGAAAAGCTCACCGTCTGCCCGCGCACCTGGAAGGCGGCAGCTACCGGCACGCGTTGTCCGTCCGCATCCGTTTCCTGCCAGGCCACCGGGGCTGACTCTGTTATTCGGCCGGTCGCAAAGGCCAGGCTCAGGCTGCCGTCGGCTGCCAGTTGGACCGGGACGTTGTAGGGCAGACGGATCTGCGCCGGGTCGGCGCCGGGGGCCAGGTGATAGGTGCTCTTGGCGATGGCCCCGTCCACCGCCTCGTAGGTTAGGCTGATGCCGTCCCACAGGTTGGCATAGGTGACGCGGCCCAGGGGAACAGCCTGACCGCCCGGGGCGGCCGGCGTATCGCTGATTGGTGTCACGGCGTTGGCGTCCGCAAAGCCCACGCGCAGGGCGTGACTGCCGGTGGTCAGCCAGGCGGCCTGGGGGGTAAAGCCCAGCACGTGCCCGCCGGCGGTGAATTGCAGCAGCCCGGGCGCAGCCGCTGCGCTGGTGGTAGGCGCCGCCTGACCGATCAGAGGTGCGGCCAAGCCGGCAGCCAGGAGCGCCACCGCCAGCAAGCAAGCCAGAGATCGTTTCGTCGCTTTCATCTTTTTTCCCCTCCCTTGGAATGCGTGAAACGTCACACGCTTTGCGCACTGCGTGTAGGCATAGTTTGAAAGTCGGTGGGTAAGGTAGTCCAGCCTCATGCGGCCCGCGAGCCAGCCCCCCAGAGCTGGTCCCGGGGCTTACCGGGGGGCCAGTAGCCGGTTAATGGCCCCGCTGGGGACCCCGCCAGCGCTGCTGGCGGCCCGGACCCACGCGGACTCGGCTGACCGGTGCGGTC